>JAIRXB010000016.1 GCA_031268535.1 Puniceicoccales bacterium
TTGTCTCACCTGCGACTGCGGAGCTTTCAGGATTTTCAGCAGTTATAGTTAGTGGTGGTTTTGTTTCGGCAACGATTACTATCGGATCCTGATCAATATCATGCGTAGCGGTGCTGTCGCCATCGGGCGACTTAGGTTTGTCGGCGCTACTGGCAGCAGATGACACATCTGAGTTTGGCGTACTGGAGTCATTTGCGCCACCGGCCAATGCTTGCGCTCCTAAATCGAAGTTTGAATCAGCTGAGAGCGGCGATCCAGGCATATTTGCGGCCAAGCCGCTTCCGAGACTCCCACTAGCGCCAGGTGGTGTTGCGTTTGCCGGACTTGCGATTGCGATGCTTTCTGGACTCCCGTCAACGGTAGGCGATGATGTGCTATCCGCATCTGCGACTGCGTCGCTTTCAGGACTTTCATCAGCTATTGGTGATGATGGGTTTGCTTCGGAAACGATTGCTATGGGATCAGCGGCAATATCCCGCGGAGAGCTGCTGTCACCGTCGGGCCGTTCGGAATTGCCGTCGGCATCGTCCGCAGATGACACATCTGAACCTGGCGCGCTGGAGGTGCTCACGCCAGACGGCTGAGGAGTTGCAACTTTGCTTGGAGCGGCAGGCAAGGATGACGCGCCCGCTTGGGCAGATGGTTGTCTCAATGTCGATCCAGCGGAACCTTGCGGCGTGAAGGGCGCACTTTGGAAGATTTGATGGAGTGGAGGTGGAGGAGGCTGCTGATTGGCGCCAGTTTCTTCGGCCTGGCCTTGCTCGGGCGGCTGTGCGGCGTGAGCGGTTGCGTCATCGTCTGGCGATTGCTCTGCTGACGTGTCGACTTCCGTCACCGAAAAATTCGAGGCTTCTTCTTGCTGCTGAATCTGCAGCTGCTGCGCGCCTAGATCTTCAGCTGTGAGTGCCGCCCAAAATGGGGCTAAGAGCCCATGCGCTCCATCGCGGTGCGCACGCCAAGCAACAATGTGAACGACGATCCAAAATATCCCAAGAGAAAAAATTATGCATAGGATCGTTTTTGCCACAAGAACCCTGCTAAATCCATCCGAAATGCCGGATTTGGCGCGAGCCTTTTGCCCCAGCTCGCTGGAGGTGACTGCCTCGCCAAGACGCCTAAGCGCTAGTACGCAGCACACATTCCTTCCGAACGAAGCGCTTGGCGTCTGCTGTTGCTGATGTACGGTTGTTGGAATTGTCATTGGAACGTCTTTGTGGAGGCAATTTCTGCGCGTCAAGCAAAAAGGAAAAAATGTAAAAATAAAAATGGTCGCGACATTTACTACATTGGGAATATTCCGCCGCAGATTCCGCTAGAGTTTTCGCGCAAAGACATAGTGCCGAGCGGAATCGGGCCTGTCGGTTTGCTCAAAAAATCTACGCTATTCTTAGTGCCAACCAAAAGTCAGGGAAAGTAAACGACCAAGCAAGCTTGGTGTCTTCGCGGCTCCGGCTGGTTCGGCTTGGCCTTGTGGTGGCTGGCCAGAGGGCGGTGTGGGTGATTCTTCGTTCTGCTGCCCACGAACCGCCGCCGCCGCGCTAGGGGATTTTTCTTGCTCATTCGGTTGATTGGCTGCTGGTATTTTGCTTAGCCTTGGCGCTGGCGGTTTTTGTCCGGCGTGAGGCGGTGTCTCTGGTTCTTCTGAAGGCGGACGTCCTATTGGAGGCGGTCGGTCGCCGGTTTTAGAATTGCGCTGATCGACGATGCGGCGGCTATCGCCAGTTTTCGATCCGCCGCGTCCTTTAGCTTGATCTGAGCCTTTATCATGCGCAGGCGCAGGCCCTCGGCCGGCAGGTGGTTTACCGCCGGATGGCGGCACATTATGCTGACCTTTCCCGACCTGCTGCTGCGACGTAGGAGGCTGTGATGGCGGAGGCGTTTCGGATTGCGCGAGCTGTGGCGGTGGCTGCTGCTTTACCGCAGCATCCGGGTCGCCTACAGGGGCTGGCTTCGGCTCATTTGCAGCACCACCGGAAGCGGGCTTGTCTGGTTCCGATTTTGGCGGGATCTGATCCTCTGGATTAGAGGGAGCTGGTTTTTTCGTGTCTACGACTGCGATGTCTTCAGGGCCTTCGGATTTATCGCTTTTGCTAGGTGATGTATGACCGGCCGGAGGAGCGCTGTCGTCGACAAGATGTTCTTTTGGTCCAATTTCCGGTGGCGCGTCATCATCGTCGCCGACGTCCACCAATAGCGTAGGCTTCGAGTCTATGTTTCCAGGGTCGTCAATGTTCGCGACGCTGATGTCAGATAGCGGTGGCGCCCAGTCCCAATCCCAAGCATTAAGCACGGAAAAATCTGGGCGCGCGTTGTCGCCGCCGCCGCCGGGCTTCTGCCGACCTACAACTGAGCCTGGCGCGCCACTGGCGCTCGGCCCTCCAGTGTGCTGCTGCGACTGTTGTGAAGCTGCTGGTGGCGTTTGCTGCGCAATCATCCCTCCGCTCGCCTGCGGAGATAGAGATGGAAATGTTTGCTGGAATGATGATGGAAACAGCGGGGGCGGCGCGCTTTGCGCTGAGGAGGGTTCTGCGGCTATGCTTTGGGAACTACCTGGGCCGTTAGCATCTTCAGCTTTGGTGGAAGCGATTTCTTCCTGCGACTGCTCGCTCTGTTCAGGCTGCCGGATAGGCTCTTGATGTGTCTCGTCGTCAGCGAGTTTTTGCGGATTTTCAACGGACTCTACCGCGCCGCTGCCGGCAGATTTGACTTGTTCTGCCGCTGCGCACAGCTTGCCGATGGTGCTATCTTGATTGTTGCGCTGAACCGCAGCGTAGGCGACGACAACAAGAACACCCAGGCCCGCCGTAAGCAGAGCGAGAAGTAAAATTTTTAAAATCTCAACAGAAGTAAATTTACTGCAGATTTCTGCTGGATCCAACTTGACAGTCGCGCATGCTTTGGCGGCGTCCGTACTGGAAACCCCGCGCAGGCTAAGCGCGAATCTGTGCTGAACCTTGCCAATTGTGCCGATGCCGCGTGACTGTGATGGTGTGCTGAAAGGCATTACTGGGAGCATCCTCTCGATAAAGTCAGGCAAGTCAATCAAAATTGCGAAGGTGCAGGATGCTTTTTGCTGCAAAACTATATCGCCTTAGGCGTATGCGCCTCCGCTTAGCGCACATGGAAATGGTTATCAAAAAACTTAGTTGGCAAAATTATATTTATGGGCTGTTGCGCCGAAAACTGTCCCCGGGGATTGGGAGATTTTTGCGTGGACACCATTTGAAGTGGACGCTAGACGTTTCCGCGGTGGATGGCGTGCTGGAGGAATTTATCGAAAAAAACGACCTTCCCGACGCCATAATTGGCGACGATGGCGTTGCGCGCGTGCGTCTGGACGCGCTGAGCGAATTGTCGGTGGATTTTTCCTGCGAAGAAAAGACTTGCGTGCACATACTTGCGGCGATTGGGCACGGAACCGTTGCCCATATGCTCAAGGGTCTCTGGATTTGCGACCCAACCAGGCTCGTTGGGCGCCCGATGCATTTCGTGTCCGTGGAGGACGAAGGAGAGTGGCGTGTAGGTTTTTTGATTGTGCTGGATGGATGGAAGCGCATAGGGGTAGACGCTCTGACGGCCGCAATGGCGCAGCTTTCCGGCGCATTCGCTCGCCTTGGGCACAGCTAGGAGATTTTCAGCCATGGACGCTAACGGCAACCAGCAGCAAAAACGTAAAAACCCACCGCTAAAGCCGGTTGATCCGCAGCAGTACTCATTCGATGTTGGGCTGGTCAAGATCACCACCTACAGAAAAAAAAAGAGGCCCGAACCGCTTCCGGCAACCGCGGACATCCATCCGAGCGTTGGAAAAATGGAGGAGCGGCTGCGCGCCATAGTGGACCTTCAGGCGTTCGAGTGCATTTTTCTGGACGCCATGAAGCCGGACATACGGGATCGCACGTTGCTCGTGCCGGTGCGTTTCCGCCAGCGCATAGCAAAATTGCGCCAGTCAATGGGGGCTGCGATGGAGCGCGTGCGCGGCGCGCACGGTAGGGCGGCCGAGGAGGCGGACATGCTCCTCTGTGACCTCGAGGCGCATCTGGCGGAAGATGCGGGCCGCAGTGAGCTTCTCGAGCAATACCGGCTCATGATTTTGTTGGGCTAGCGGTTTTACCCTTCGCGTCTCCAGAAATTTTCCGGTCCGCTGGCGCCTTTGGCGCTTGCGGATCATTTTCCTCTCGGTGGCAAAATTTTGGAAAACTTACGGTTTCGCGGGGCCCGCAGCCGAAGTGGGAAATTTACCATGGACACGCGAAAAAAGTCTCTGTAGCCTAGATATGTGGTGGGTAGCTTGTTGGGAATTTCTTCGGGCGGAGAGCTTTCCGCCGGAGCCGGTTCTTCCGGCGGCTTTGCCTTTTAGGGGGAGGACTTTGCGGTGGACAAGGAGGACGTAGACCTGCTTAATTTGCTTGGCTATCTCTACTTGCAATATGGAAAGTCCGACGAGGCGCGCGTCGTCTACGGCACCCTCGTGGAGCTCGCCGAGTCAAATCCGCTGTCGATTTTGGCCTACGCCTACTGCCTTGTGCGCTGTGGCCACTACGCTATCGCCCTTCACCACCTCGACGACGTGGACGGAGGAGATTTCCAGCCGAAGGCGCGCAGCGCCTACAGGCTACTGCGCGGAAATGTGCTGTGGCACATGGGTCGCGACGAAGAAGCTCGCTACGAATTGAGCCTATTTTTGGCCATGGAGCGGAAAAGGGCTCGCCTTGATCCGGCAAATAATTCACTCATAGTGAAATCCGCAGCTGGGCGGGCGAGAACGGCGAATGCGGCGGCGCGCGGCACGGAATTGGCCGTTTCCGTCGGCGGTGGGCGAGAGGGCATATGGCGGAGAGTTTTGCGGTTTATCGCAAAAAAAGAGCTTAGCGCAAAAAGGGAAACGTGATCGTGGGAATAGCAAACAGGTTCGAAGGTGGCGTATTGCGCGTCAGCAGGATTAGCGACATCCTGCTGGCTGGGCTAATCATGATGGTGCTGGCGCTGATGGTTGTGCCGCTCAATGAAACGGTCATAGATATCCTCATAGCGCTAAACCTGACCATCTCCATGATAATGATGATGATGTCGCTGTACATTTCCGGCGTGCTGTCGTTTTCCACATTCCCCAGCATGCTGCTGTTTACGACGCTCTTCCGAATGTCTCTCGCCATCGCGACAACCAGAATGATCCTGCTGCACGCCCATGCCGGGAAAATAATTTACACATTCGGCAATTTCGTTGTTGGCGGTAATTTTGTCGTTGGGGCCGTGATCTTTATGATCATTATCATCGTCAATTTCCTAGTCATCACAAAGGGCTCCGAGCGCGTGGCGGAAGTGGGTGCACGATTTACGCTGGACGCCATGCCGGGCAAGCAGATGTCCATAGACGCCGACATGCGGGCCGGCACCATCGACACCGACGAAGGGAAAAAGCGGCGCGCAAACTTGGAGAAGGAGAGTCAGCTCTACGGCGCCATGGATGGAGCCATGAAGTTCGTCAAGGGAGACGCCATTTGCAGTTTAATCATAACGGCCATCAACATCATCGCCGGCCTGATCATTGGGGTTAGCCAGAAGGGCATGACCATGGATAAGGCGCTCAAGGTGTATTCCATCCTGACCATTGGTGACGGTCTGGTGTCGCAGATTCCCGCCATCATGATATCAATTACGGCCGGCATCATTGTCACGCGCGTTTCCTCCGAAGAAAAAAACCCACTGGGCAAGGACGTCTTTGCCCAGATAGTTGCCCAGCCGAAGGCCATGATGCTGGCGGGATCCATAGCCATCCTATTCGCGGCAATGCCCGGATTCCCGAAGGGGCCGTTTCTGTCGCTCGGATTGCTCATATTTTTTGCCGGGAAAACCTTCACCAACATAGCTAGCGGGAAGCGCGGCAAGAAGTGGAAAAAGGCCACAAAGCCTGGCGTTAAGGGCGATGCGGCGCCGGAAAAGAGCGAGGAGGCGGAGGAGCCATTTTCCGTTTCCGTGCCGCTTATGCTTGATGTGGCCACATCCATCGAATCCTCCATCGAGGCCGACGTGCTGAACGAGCAGCTCATGCAGGTGCGCCGCGCCCTTTACCACGATTTGGGCGTGCCATTTCCCGGCATACATCTCCGCTTCAATGACACACTGCCGGCCGGCAGCTATCAAATTTTGCTGCAGGAAGTTCCGATTTCCCAGGGGAAATTGGTTCCAAACTCTGTCATAGTGCGCGAATCAAAGGAGAATCTCAGCATTCTCAAGATACCGTTTCGGGAGGAAACGCCATTTCTCCCCAATATGCCTGCGCTTTGGGTGCTTGACCGCTTTGTGCCGGAGCTGGAAAAGGCCGGCGTGAAGCACATAAAAACTCCGGAAATATTCACATATCACCTGTCTTTCGTTCTGAAGCGCTATGCGGCTGACTTCATAGGCCTCCAGGAGACGCGATTCCTGACGGAGCAATTTGAAAAAAGTTCGCCTGAAATTGTGCGCGAAGTGATGCGCATATTGCCGGTGCAGAAGATCACCGAGGTGCTGCAGCGGCTCGTCCAGGAAGACATATCCATACGCAACCTGAAGGCCATTTTGCAGGCGCTCATAGAGTGGGGGCAGAAGGAAAAGGAGCCGGTGCTCCTGGCGGACTATGTCCGCACAACCATGAAGCGCTACATCAGCTACAAATTTTCCGGTGGGCAAAATATCCTTGCCGCCTATCTGCTTGACCCATCCATCGAGGACGTCGTCCGCAAGGCCATTCGCCAAACTTCCGCAGGCTCCTACCTTGCACTGGAGCCGGACGTGGCCAAGCGAATTTTGGATGCCATCAGGCGTGAGGTCGGCGACCTTGACCTGCTGGAGCAGATGCCAGTGCTGCTCACGTCCATGGACATCCGCCGCTACGTGAGAAAGCTTATCGAATTGGATTTCTACAATCTGCCAGTACTGTCGCACCAGGAGCTTACGGAAGAAATCACCATACAGCCGCTCGGCCGCATCGTGCTGGCGCGGGCCTAGGCGCGGATCAGTCTTTCGGCCGGTCCGAAGGAGTCCGGCCGCCAGGATGGCGCCGTAGGTTTAAATTTATTGGTGGGAAGAATGGGCGGCCCATTGGGGGAGTGATTCGATGTTTGCGCTACTCTGTCCGTAGGTTAGGCGATGGCTTCCGAAAACGGCATCTGAAGTTGTTATTTTCGCCGCTAGAGTTCATTGACGAATCGAACATTGGCGTAATGTGTTGTGGAATGCCGTTTCGCCAATTGCCAATGGAGAAGCGGAGAGTGAACTGATTTTCCCCATTGGCACATTTGGGCATTCATGTTGTGGCGCAGGGTGTTAGAGTAAGTTTTTGATTTGCCAAGGATGTTTTTGGTGGCGGCGCTGGGAGCGCAGCCAGCTTAATTTCGCCACTTCAAAGAATGATATAGTTTCCCTGGAGCGGAAATCAAACTAGGCGAATTGGTTTGCCGCCACTGGCATGGTGTTGGGAAGTTCGAAAAAAGTGATGAAGCATTCCCAGTTCGTCGCCGTGTGGCACTAAGCCGATGGAAACTGGAATTGCCGTTAGGCGCCGCTATAGTGCTGCGGCATGGAAAGATGGAGCGCCATGATCAATGGGGCTGACGCGTGAAGATTTGCGGCGCAATTCCCGAAAAGGCCGACAGACGTATCGCTAAACCTTCGGCGGGAACATTTAAGAGTCGATTTCGGGCCGCAGCCAATGCCGTGCCTGCGCCGGTGATGCCGTGTGCCGCAAAACCGTTGTGCACATATATGAATGACGCGACACATGTTTGGCGGATGATGGTGGGCCGAATTTTGACAACACTACTGACCGTTCGCTAAACGCTCTTCCAGGAAAGGCAGAAGCACTCCAAGTTCGTTGCGGTACGCAGATAAGGAGACAGACATTATGCAGTTGTTGATATCCTTAAGTAGAACAAAAACAAAGAAATTTAGCCATGTGGAACCACCAATGTAGATGGATCCAGAAGAATTTTCACTATTCTCGGCGATACTTCTGATTTGGAGGCCAAGCGAATCGTAGTTGACCATATTTCTGATATGTTCCAAGGCTACGCCCATGCGGTGGGTGCCGCGCACCCTAAGACCATAAGAAGTCATGAATAACGCATTCATGTGCGGCGGAGGTCGTTAGGCGAATAAGTCGATGCGTCAAGGATATTTTGCCGGTGCGGCGGATTTGCTTTTATGGCAGCTGAGAAAAAAATAAATTTGCCGGAAGGAAGTCCAATCACCGCCATCAGGAAATTGGGTTATATTTTTCCCAAAAAGGAAACGGGCCGCCATCGCCGCCGGGAAAATTCGGCAGTTCGTCGGACTATGGATTATTGGGTAGCGGGTGTCCAAAGGTTATGGCGCCAGTCGACCCTTCGGCAGCAAGATAGGAGAAATTCAGTCCCATACCAATATCGACATGGAGTATCTCGCCCGCTTCGAAGCGGCAGGTTGCCCTAAAGCAAAGGCTAAGGTTCGTATCGACTTTGTGGTCGTTTTTTCGGAACTCCAGTAGAGCTACTTGCCCATGGGCTCGATGCCGCAGCATCTAAAATTGCCGCGCGAAGCTATGTGGCTCATGTGTGGCGCAAATTGTTGGAGAATATTTTTTTGTGGCTAAAAATATTTTTAATGGCGCTGTTGCGCTTGGGTTTTGCTGTTTATTCCATCCAAAGAAAACTTTGTTCAAAGTGGATATTCAACGCCGCTTCCAATTTTAGGCGAGTTCTTCCAAGAAATGGCGAACTCTTCCACTTGCGTCCAAATACTCCAGTATGCCGATGGACATCGGCGCACCATGCATGATGAGATAGTAGAAAAAATTTAGGCGATATCTATTCGCAACATTAATGGACGCAAAAGAATTACCGGTCCTAACGCTACCCAGTAAAATGTCGGCAAGCACGTCCTTTGGAGATTTGCTTCCATTGACTCCAATCTTATTCTGGAGAGTGATCAAAATTTCCCCAATGTATTCGGAGCCGTAAACCCTAATGGAGGGGTGGTCAAATATGATGGCATTCATAGGGGGCTTAAGTTCTTGGGGAACATTTTTTGTGTCAATGGTGTTTTTATGGGCGCGGCGGATTTTCTTTCGTAATGGTTAAGAGAAAATAAATTTGCCGGAAGGAAGTCCAATCACCGCCATTCGTGATTGGCGTTACCTCTTTCCAGAAAAGGATGCCAGCTGTCAGCGGCTGTGCAAAAACATTCTAGTGTCATTGACAGTGGCCCAGTGGGTCGTGGAGCAATGGGCGGTGGTCTGTCAATCGACCATTCGCTGTTGCTGTAGTAAAAAAGCAGCCTGGTATAGCCATTTAAATAAATGACGCCAGTTCCTCTGTAGCGGTTGGTCTCCCTGAGAAAGCGGTTAAAAGTGCCATCTACATTGTGGCCTGCGGTTCGAAGGCGCTGCAGCGTTTCGCCCATGAGCGGTGTGCCGAAACACCTAAGATCTCCGTACACTATTACTGGAATCATATGCGGCGGAGGTTGTTGGGTGGACAATTCAGTCTGTCAAGGATGTTTTTATGGGTGCGGCGGACACTTGACCTTCGACACGGTCGCATCGCGCAGCCGTGATTTGCTATCAATTGCTCCACATAAAAGCATTCCTCCAAGCGGGCGACCAATCAGCCCCCCAAATGGGGTGCGCTGTTCCAGAAAAGGGAGAAAACTTCCACCTTGATCACGGCAAGGCGCTAAGCCGATGGACGCTGGCTTGCCGCTAGGCGCCGCCATAGTGCTGCGGCATAGGAAAGATGGTGATGCCATGATCAATGGGAATTGGCGCGTGAAGGTTTGCGTGTGTGGCGCAATTCCCGAAAAGACCGACAAGCGTGCCACTAAACCATTCGGCGGGAACATTTAAGAGCCGATTTCGGGACACAGTCAAGGTCGCGCCTGAGCCGGTGATGCCGCGTGCCGCAAACATGAATGGCGCGCCACAGGCGTGGCGGAGGGTGGTGTAGTAAATTTTGACAACACTATTGGCCGTTTGCTAAACGCTCTTCCAGGAAAGGCATAGGCACTCCCAGTTCGTTGCGGCACGCAGATAAGTAGACTGACATTATGCAGTTGTTGATATCTTTAGCGAGAACAAAAACGGAGAAATTTAGCCATGTGGAACCACCAATATAGATGGACGCAGAAAGATCTTCGCTATTCTCGGCGATACTTCTGATCTGGAGGCCGAGCGAATCGTAGTTGATCATATTTCTGACATGCCCCAAGGCTACGCTCATGCTGAGGGCGCCGTGCGCACTAAAGCCATTAGGCGTTCTGAATAATGTAATCATATGCGGAGGAAATTATTGGGCGAAAAATCCAGTCTGTCAACGATATTTATCGTAGCACGAAAATAAGGATACAAACGTTGCAATTCCGTTAGCATCTCTTTTGGTGACATAAAAGGAGAAATTTAGCCATGTTTGGCCACTAACGTTGATGGATATCGAAAAACAATTTCCCGTACGCTCGGCGGCACTTGTAATGTGACCGCCAAGCCAATCGTAGAATGGTGTAGTGGCGCCAACGGCATTTGTGCGTGGCACATTTTCGAAGTTCCGCAGTGCTCTGCCCATGCGGTTGGTGCCGAGCGCCACAAGTCCATAATCGGTTATGAATAACGTATTCATGTGCGGCGGAGGTTGTTGGGCAAACAATTCGGTCCGTCAAGGATATTTTCATTGGTGCGGCGAATGCTTGGCCTTCGACAGGGCGCGCGCCGCGCCGCTGGGGTTTGCTATCAATTGCTCCACATAAAAGCATTCCTCCAAGCGGGCGACCAACCAACCCACCCAAGTGGGGTGCGCTGTTCCAAAAAAGAGCGAAAACTTCCACCTTGATCATGATATGGCAATAGGCCGATGGACACTGGCTTGCCGTTAGGGTCCGTTGCAAGGACATAATAGAGGAAATTTAGACGCCATCCCTTCCCAATGCCAACTGATGCAGAAAAGCCGTTGTCAATTGGTGCAGGAAGGCCCTCGCTAGGAGCTACAGGATGGCTCTTGGTCGCGAGGGCAGACTTAAGAAAGGTGACAAGTTTGTCTCTGGGGTCTTCGCCTCCAGCAGTAGAAATTTCAAGTAGAGAATGCTGCAAAGCTTGGCCCATTAAATTTGTGCCTAGCAGCTTAATGCCATTGTGTTCAAATATGGTATTCATATGCGGCGCAGGTTGTTGAGCGGACAATTTGGTCCGTCAAGGATATTTTTATGGGCGCGGCGAATAATTTTATTTTTAAAGGCTGACGCCATAAGTCGCCGCCGGCGGTTCCTGGCTGCGCTGGTTTGATTTGGCCAAGCTTGACGGAAGTGGGTACATATATTCCCAACAAGAATGCCACTGTCCCGATTGGTCGCATATTTCAAGGAAAGGTTTGCATTTGTCGCTTCTGTCGATAAAGATCCCCAGAAGAACATCCATTCGGCCGGTGGGCGGCGGAGCAGTGAATCCTGGAATGCCAGTCGACCCATACGTGATCTCGTAGTGGAAATGTAACCGTTCGTAGCCATTGAGGTAAAATGTTTCGGATCCATGTGGGCCAGTGGTCGTCGTGAAAAAGAGACGAAGATTATCACCAACTTCGTTGCGACCACAGTCATTGAGCCACTCCAGGACCTTGCCAATGTTCCGGTCGCCGAAGCATCTAAGCATGCCATATTGGGCTATTGGTGGTGCATCCATGTGCTGCACAGGTTGTTGGGGAAAGCAACTTGGTCTGGCAAGGATTTTTTTTGCGCCGCGGCTGGGTTGATTCCACTATTCCGAATAGGAAAACAATTCGTCCTGAAAAGCAAGCCAATCGTAGGCGTGGGAATGCCATTTATTGTCTTTGCCGAGCTCTTCCAGAAAAGGGCGCACTTCGCCATGGCGGTCGGCGTAGGGCGTTAGTTCAACGGTTCCTGGCTCATGGTCCATTGTCCACTCCTGGACAATGGATGAGGCATTTAGTCGTATTTTTCGTCAATGGCAACGGATATGCAAAGGCGTTTATTTGTTGTGTTGGATATGATGTCTTTGGCGATCGCATCATCGGCAGCCGAAAACTTCTTTCGGAGCTCTTTTAGGTCGTCCACCATTTGTTCGGTACCGAAGCACGTGATGGCGTCGCAATTTACTGCAGTAAGCATTGCTGTACAGGCTGTTTGGAAAATAATTTGATCCGCCAAGATTTTTTAGGGACCGGGCAAACGGGTTCATCTTCGATGCTGTTTACGTTTCGTCTTCGAAGAGCGGCTCGTGGCGCGGCGGACGATTTCTGTGATTTTTGCTCAGCTAGCATTTGGTCGGCGGCCACAGGCCGCGCTGTGTCCGCCTGCTGCGGCAAAATTTGCTGCTACGCAAAGGCGCCATGGTGCGCATCAACTTTCACGTCCACAATGGTAGCATAATACGCCCCAGCATAATCGTGATCTTTCTCGAGTAAATAGTCAAACGAAAGCGATGCGCCGGCAACGGTGAGCCGAAAAGAATTTCTCATAACGGCACTGAGGGGCGCATGCGGAACATCTATGTTGAGTGTGAATACATATTTTAAAACTTTATCTTTAATTTCGGCTCCATTGGCGATTTTGCTTAGTTCCATAACTACATTTTTGCGCGTAGAACAACGCAGGACGGACCCTTGGTTTGGTTTGGGGTAACTCATTGCGACATAAGTCGTTGTGCAAGTGGGCGTTCGATGTCAAGCGCATTTTAACTGGCCGCCAATTGTTTAGCGTCTGTGCCGGAGTCCGTCGAGGGCCCATCGGTGGTGCGGTGCCATTTCTCGCCGTTGGTCACCTGGATCCGCCACAGGCCGCTGTGGCATCTGGGCTGCACCCACTTGCCATGGGGCAATTGTCGGTTGCGGCGCAGCTGGCTGTGGCGCAGGGGCGGAATTTATCGCACTGACAGTCACGCTTTCAATTATGGCAGTGTAGCGGTTAGGGGCGCTATGGTTTAGCACGAGCAAATAATAAATCGAGACTGCCCATATTGCAGTGCCGTTGCAGGGGATAGTCTTTGTCGCATTAACGTGAATGGACGGGGATTTGGTGTCGGCAGCACGTAGATCGTTAAGGCGCGCAATATGCGATTGACTGTGAAGTATTAGCCAGCGGGTGGCTTCTTCGACGACTCTGGTGTTGGCGGTTGCGGCAAGCTGTCTATTTGCATTTTCCGTTAGTCTAATGTATATAGTGCTACGATTCCGGCCAAGGACTTCATGATTCATTGCGGCGCAAGCTGTTGCGCGATTGAGTGTCCAATGTCAAGTGTATTTTAACTGCCAATTGCCTATGGTGCGTGCCGTGCTCAGTGTTGGCTACGGATTGTGCGGAGCCATTACCCGATACCGCCCTCTGAGCGCCGATGACGTTTTTTATGTTTTGGAGCAGCGAGTTCTTGGTGCGCCGCCACGGGTCGCTGGGGCGCTCGCACCTGAGCTGCACCCACTTGCCGTGATGGAGCAATGTGTGGATTTGCGTCTTCGTGCTGCGGTACAATTGGATGTGGCGCAATGGCGATATTTGTCTCGCTGGCAATCACTCTTTCAATGGAGGCATCGTACTTGTTAGGGGCGCTATGGTTTGGTGCGAGGCTGTACAAAATCGTAATCGCATATGGGGCGAAATTTTCGCCGTAGATAAATCTTGTCGCATCTGTGTCAAGATGTGGACGCTCGACACCAATATCAGATAGCTCTCTAAGGAGCTGAGTATCTGTTTGGTTGTGAAGCAGCATCCAATGGATGGTCTTTTTAGCTATTTTTTTGTCTGGAACTTCTTCAAGGTCTGCCGCTGCTCTTGTTGTTAGCGCGATACATATGCGACCAGGCGGGTTGTGAAGGTTGACATGGTTCATTGCGGCGCAAGCTGTTGCGCGAGTGAGTGTTCAATGTCAAGCGCATTTTAACTGGCCGCCAATTGCCTAGGGTCTGTGCTGGAGTCCGTCGAGGGCCCATTGGTGGTGCAGTGCCATTTCCCGCCGTTGGCCACTTGGATCCGTCGCAGGCCGCTGTGGCATCTGGGCTGCACCCACTTGCCGTGGGGCAATTGTCGGCTGCAGCGCAACTGGCTGTGGCGCAGGGGCGAAACCTGCCGCACTGATGGCGATCACTCTTTCAACGATGGCATCGTACACGACAGGTATTGTTCCAGGCCTCAGCGTGGTACTAAAGAAAACGTTGAGTGCATATAATGGCGCAGATGGTTCAATTTTTTTGGCATAGATAACCTTTATCGCGTCTGTGCGAAGATGCGTATGCACGCCGTTAAGGTGCCTAACGTCTCCTTGATGGGTAAATACCGCCCAACGGACACACTTTTTGGCTATTTTCCTGTTTGGAGCGTTTCCGAGATCTCCCACTGCTCCTTCTGTTAGCGTGATGTATATGCGGCCAGATTTGTCGCGAAGATTGAAATAACTCATTGCGGCGTAAGCCGTTGCGCGAGTGATCGTCCAATGTCAAGCATGTTTTAACTGGCCGCCAATTGCTTAGGGTGCGTGCAAGTGTTCAATGTTGGCTGCGGATTGTGCGGAGCCGTTACCCGATACCGCCACCTGAGCGCCGATGACGTTTTTTATGTTTTGGAGCAGCGAGCTCTTGGTGCGCCGCCATTGGTCGCTGTGGCGCTCGCATTTGAGCTGCGTCCACTTGCCGTGATTGAGTAATGTGCAGATCTGCGTCCACGCGCTGCTGCGGCGCAATATTCTGCCAAACTGCATCCTCCTGCCATGGGTAAAGTTGCCGAGCTGCATTCCCTTGTTGCGGTGTAGCAATTGGCCGTGCGGCAACCGGTCGAGCTGCGTGCGCCCGCCGACGCCGTGGCATAATTGGGCGCAGCGCAATTGGCGGTGGCGCAAGGGCGACACGTTCAGCTGTAGAAGCCTCCACGTCAGTGAGGACGGCGTCGACCATGTCGGCGAAGGTATAGTTTGGCGCGATCCGATATCTAAACGTGATCACATACACTGTAGCGGAATCCACTTGGCGGAAGCTTGTTGCGCTAACATTACTATACGCGCCTTCGACGCAAGAGGCGTCCGACCGATATGAGCGCATGTTTGCCAAAACGGAATTCACAATTCCTCTTTGGTCGTAAAGGTTGTTCAATTTAGCATATGCAGCTCCTGTTGCCCAGCCATAGACTTCGCCTCTTCTTCCGAGATATTCCATTGCGGCGCAAGCTGTTGCGCGAATTGGCGCTCGATGTCAAGTGTGTTCTGACTGGCCGCCAATTGACTAGGGCGCGTGCCGGTGTTCAGTGCTGGCTACGGTTTGTGCGGAGCCGTTACCCGATGCCGCCCTCTGAGCGCCGATGACGTTTTTTATGTTTTGGAGCAGCGAGTTTTTGGAGCGCCGCCGCCGGTCGCTGTGGCGCTCGTACCCGAGCTGCGCCTATCTGTCTGTTGTGGCGCAATTGGCGGCGGCGCAAGGATGGCACGTTCAGCTGTAGAAGCATCCACGTCAGTGAGGACGGCGTCGCACATGCTATTGGCATGCCGGGGCGCATGTTATGGACGACACCAATGGGGGCCATGCTGAGATACGAGCGGAAAGTGCGACTGAGAGCGGTTGAGCGCCTCCGGGGCGGGGACGGCTTGTTCAAATTATGCCAATAAATTAATTGGACTTGAGTTTATCTTTTTTTTAGGCCAACGTCAAGTCCCTCAATGTGGGTTCATGTTTAGTAATTTACACTCTCGACAACTGCCTTTGTGATAGCGGCGCTATACCTGTTGGAGGCAGCCCAGGGGCATATATTGCGGTCGCCACTATAGACGACAGCGGAAAGCTGGCGCGAGACAGGTTGAAGAGCGTCTAGGAGATAGGGGTAGCTTAATTCAGTGATCTCAATAGGCTTATATTTTTCTGGTTGAACGTTAAGCCCCTCAATTTCTTGTTGGTGATGAAGAAACAGCCAAGTAATGGAGTGATCTAGCATTTCTTTGCTGGAAACTTTGGCGAGCTCTTTAGATGCGCCATAGTATATTGTGAAGTGTACGGTGCCACCATCTCGTAGAAGGTAGACATGATTCATTGATGCGCTATCCATTGCGGCGCGAGCCATTGCGAGAGCGCGTCCAACGGCAAGCATATTTTAACAGGCTTCCATTTGCTTCTGGAGCGCCGCCACGGGTCGCTGTGGCGCTCGCACCTGAGCTGCGCCTACCCGTTGTGGCGAAATTGGCTGTGGCGCAATTAGTTATGGCGCATCTGCGATGCGTTGCGCATTGGCGCTCACGCCGTTAAGGGTAAAAATGAGCGCAAAATTGGCGCATGAAGTTGCCTCGAGAAAATAGATAAATGACAGAGTCACCGCAATATTGTCGAAATGCAACCATTTCGTTGCGTCAACGCTACAAGGTCCTTGTTTGACGGACTTAACATTTGTCGCACATTTGACCGCATGCTCCAAAATATATTTTGTGGCACTTTCTGGGAGTCCTATTTCGCGAAATTCGCTGTCGATTTCGTCCAATTGTTTGCATGCATTTTCGCTTGCCAAACACAATACTCCGCCTCCTTCTCCGAGGCATCCCATCGCGACGCAAGCTGTTGCGCGAGTGAGCGCTCAATGTCAAGCGTATTTTAATTGGCGCCAATTGCCCGGGATGCGCCTGCGCCGGTCGCCGGAGTGCTGTCAACTAAACTGCGTCCACTTGCTGTGGTGTACATTTAGCATCCACAGCAACGATGACGGCGTCGAATCTGTTAGCGAAGCTTTTGTTTCGTATGACCACATAGGTGCACGTGATCGCAAGCGGGTTAGTGCCGCCCGAATAAGTGAAGCTTGCTGTCATAACGCCAGTGCCACAAGATGCGTCCGCCTGGCATGAACACATTTTTGCCGAAACGGAACTCCTAACTCCTGGCCCGCCTGGAATGCCGTCCATTTGAGTAGATGCGTTTCTGGACGCCCAGTAGTACGATGCTTCGCCTTTTCTTCCGAGATATTCCATTGCGGCGCAAGCTGTTGCGCGAGTGATCGTTCGATGCCAAGCATATTTTAACTGACGCCAATGCCTAGGATGCGTCTGCGCCGGTCGCCGGAGCGATGGCAGCTAAGCTGCGTCCATTGGCTGTGGCGCAGGGGCGGGACTTATCGCATCGACGCTCACGTTTTCAATGCGCACATTGATGCCTTCGCGGTTCCGCGCGAATAAATAGGTGAACGAGACCGCAAGTTCGCTTTCGTAGAGACGCTTTAGCGCATTGATGCGCACAGATGGAGTTTCAACGCTTGCGCCATGCCCAGAAGTGCCAGAGCGCATAATATCTCCTTTAAGCATTGAGACGACATCAAACAAAACAGTCTCTACGACTAGATCTCTGTCGGGAAATCCTCTAAACTGCCCAGCTGCTTCTTCCGTTAGTGTGATGCGCATGGCGCACGTCGTACGTCGCATGATCGGAGCTAATATTATCCATTGCGGTGCAAGCTGCTGCGCAATTGGCTGTGGCGCAGGGGCGGGACTTATCGCATCGACGCTCACGTTTTCAATGCGCACATTGATGCCTTCGCTGTTCCGCGCGAATAAATAGGTGAACGAGACCGCAAGTTCGCTTTCGTAGAGACGCTTTAGCGCATTGATGCGCACAGATGGAGTTTCAACGCTTGCGCCATGCCCAGAAGTGCTAGAGCGCATAATATCTCCTTTAAGTATTGAGATGACATCAAACAAAACAGTCTCCGCGAATAGATTTCTGTCGGGAAATCCTCTAAGTTGCCCAATTGCTTTTTCCGCTAGTGTGATGCACATGGCGCATGGCGCAGGGCGCATGGTCGGGGCTAGCATTATCCACTGCAGTGCAAGCTGCTGCGCAATTGGCTGTGGCGCAGGGGCTGGACTTATCGCATCGACGCTCACGCTTTCAATGCGCACATTGATGCCTTCGCGGTTCCGCGCGAATAAATGGACGGACGAGACCGCAATTCCCACTTCGGGGATGCGCTTTAGTGCAATGGTGTGCATAAGTTCATGTTCGACGCCTGGCTCCGCAATACATTTTAGAAGTGCTGAAACAGCACCACGAAAAATAACCTTTTCGACTAGATTTCTGCCTGGAAACCCCATGAGTTGTTCATATGTATTTCTCGTCAGTGTGATGGATATGGTGTAGAGCGCTTTGCCGGGGACAATCGGCTGCGGCACGGGGATGAAATCTATTTCATCGACGCGCACGCTTTCAATGCATATATTGGCACCTTCACGGGTTTTCGTGAGAAGATAGGGGAACGAGATTGCAAATTCTCTTTCGAAAAGACGCTTTATCGCAATGGCGTGAACAGATTCGTGTTCGGTGCCTGGCTCCGTAATATGTTTCCGAAGCACTGAGGTGGCACTACGCATAACGGTCGTTGTGACTAGATCTTCTTCTGGAAACCCCCTAAGCTGTCCAGCTGCGTTTTCCGTTAGCGTGATGGATAGGGTGATGGGCGCTTGGCCACGAGTAACATTATCCATTGCGGTGCGAGCTGTTGTGCGCTGGAAAGTGCGGCGTCAAGCATATTTCGATCGGCCGCCAATTGCTTAGTGTGCGCTCAGCGCGGCCATTGGCACCCATTGGCTCCAAGCGCCGATGTCGCCGAAGGCATTTTTTTATTTTTTGCGCATCGAACTCTTGACTCGCAGCTGCCGGACACCAGAGTGCCGTCCGCTGCGAGTGTAGCTCAGTTGGTAGAGTGCCACCTTGCCAAGGTGGATGCCGAGGGTTCGAGTCCCTTCGCTCGCACCGTTTTCGACTCCGTGGCGGATGGTTGCCGGAGGTGGCCACACGGCAATGTCGTTGAATTCGCCAAATATATTTCTGCGCACCTACGATGCCGGCGGCAATCGCTTTTTCGTTGCCCCGCCCGGGGTATTATTTTTGCCCGATGAGGTTGCATTTCTGTGTCGCCGATGGGGCTGCGACGGGCTACTCATGGGCTTCGCCGACAGATTTGGCGAAATTTCGCTTAGAATTGCGAACGGCGATGGCACTGCAGCGGAAATGAGCGGCAATGGGGTGCGCATCTATTTTAAGTACCTTCTCGACAGCGAATTGGTGACTGGAAAAACCTGCGCCATCCGTGCTGCCGGCGGGACGATCCGGTGCGAATTGTGCGGAGACGGCTCCATTGGAGCTTTGCTTGGTCCGTGCCGCATTGCGCCATCGCCGGTGAGCCTTTTCCCGCCATTGGGACACATTTCCGGCAGAATCGTTTCGGTGGGCAATCCGCATTTTGTTGTTGCCGTTGAGAGATTTCCCAAAAATTGGCAGCGCCTTGGGTCCGCCATTTGCGCCAACAAAATTTTTGCAGATGCAGGCACTAACGTGGAATTCTCCAAAGTGACTGGATGCGATTCCGTTGAGCTGCGCGTCTGGGAGCGCGGCGTTGGGCGAACGAAGTCATGCGGCAGCGGCGCAGCCTGTGCCGCTGCCCTGCTGGCTAAGTCCTTTTCATCGCCAAGAGCCATCGCCGTTTCGATGGAGGGCGGCACGTTGGAGGCTATTCCGGTCGGCGACTGCGTGCGAATCGTCGGAAAAATTTTCAGCGGCGCCGCCATTGAAACTGAGCTGGGCCGTTGGCTCAACGGACAGCCCTAGGCGGCGGCGCCGGCAGTTGCGCAGATCTTTCCCGTTGCCAGTGTAGATGGGCAGCCCTAGCAAGGGGCATGAACGGAGAAATGCGAGTTCGGCGAAGGAATGGGCAACTTGTCCCGTGGAAAAGGGAAAAAATTGAAATAGCTCTACGGAAGGCTTTTCTGGCCAATGGACAATACGATGGTGCCGCTCCGGACATCGCCGCCGCCGTCGAGCGGCGCACAATTCCGGCGGTTTCCTGTGGCCCCATAGACATAGAAACAATTCAGGATGCGGTGCAGAGCGAACTGCTGTTGCGCGGCTATGGGGGCATTGCCATCGCCTACGCCGCCTACCGCCGCGGAAGGGAGGAGCGCCGCAAAAACGTCGGCGATGGGCAAGGGCAACAGGCCTTTAGGATGGTGCGCGGCGCCAATGGAGAGATGCGCTGCTGGGGCGATGACCTGTGGCGCGAGTGGCTCAGGGAGCCGCTCATGGAGTGCCCCATCGCCATCGAAATTGACGAGCTATTGCGGCTGATGCTCTTCGCCGTGCCGGACGAAGTTACGGCGGAAGAGCTGGACCGCATGGTTAGCGCCAATTTGCTGCGTCGGAGCGGAGAAAATCCAAAGTTTGCCAAATTTGGGGCCGCCGTTGGCCGCCGCTTTCTTCGCGATGAGGTGCTTGGCTTTGGTGCCGACGGCGAGAGCGACCAATCCCTATTTCAAGCGTACATTTCAGGCGCCGTGGACGCAGGTCTGCTCGACGGGCGGCTTGGCCTAATGGATGGCGGCGAGCTGGCGCGCCAAATGGATCGCGGCAGGGATAAACTGCTTGATTGGAATGCGTTCGACATGCTTCGGAGGGAATTCTTGCTGCGCAGTGGAACGGCCACGATTGAACTGCTGCAGTGGTTTTGGATGCGGGTAGCCATGGGGCTGTGCTGCGATCAGCCTGAGAATATTGAGCGAATCGTCGAACTCTACGGCCGCATGAGTTCGCTGGAATTTTGCCCTTCCGTGCCGGCGCTCCTCTACGCGGGAACGGCGCGGCCCCATTTGCTCTCCAATTACGTCTACGCCCTTGAGGATAGCATCGAGGACATAATGGTGCGCGGCATCGCCGAAAATGCCTACGCATCGCGTTGGGGTGCTGGACTCGGAGGCTCGTGGACAATGCTGCGCGGGCGCGGAGCTTCCATCGGAGGTTCAAGGAGGACATCGTCTGGCGTTGTGCCATTCATCGAGCTTCACCGGCAGCAGTTGGCGGTTATTTCCGGAGAAAATGGACGGCGCGATGGGGCGGGTTGCGCCTATTTGGACATTTGGCATGGCGATGTGGAAGAATTCATCGATTTGCCAAAAAAACATCGTGGCGCAGCGGAAGCCGAGTGGGATCCGCCGCTGCGCACTTGCCTTTGGGTGGCGGATCTATTCATGGAGAGGCTCTGCGGCGGCGTGGAGTGGTGGACGCTTTTCCAGCCGAACGATGTTCCGCAATTGCTGGATCTGTGGGGAGATGAATTTTCCGCCAAGTACGTGGAGTATGAGGGGATGGCTGAACGTGGAGAAATTTCCTCAAAGCGCGTCCCGCTGCGGGAATTGTGGCAAAAAATTTTGGCCTGTGCCCTCGAAACTGGATTTCCCTCCATCTCATTTGGCGATAATTTCCAGCGGCTGGGCGGAGCAGGTTCAGCGGCAACAATTAGGTCGTCCAGCCTCCACGGCGACGGCGCCATGGCCATGGTGCGCGGAGAAACGGCCTGCGGAGCGCTTGGCGCCATATCCATCCCATCTCACCTGGTGGACGGTGGCGCCTTTGATTGGGATCGCTTCAAGAAGACCATCGCCGTGGCCGTTGGAGCGCTAGACAGTTCGCTTTCGCTGACGCATTTCCCGTCTGCCGGTGCCGAAATGCACTGCAAGCGGCTGCGCGGGTTAGGCTTGTCCGTAGCAGGCATGCAGGACGCGCTGCGTCTCATGGGAATCCCATTCCATTCCGCTGAAAGTGAACTCTTCGCGTCGGCAGTTTTTGAAGCACTATCCCACGGAACAATTCGTGCATCTTCCCAGTTGGCGGTGGAGCGTGGGCCAATCGCCTGCGACCGCTACGCATCTCGGCCGTTTCCGGGGGAAGTTCCAGATCGCGCCGCTCCGTGGCTGGATTGGCGACAGCTGCACGAAATGGTGGAAAAAAATGGGCTCCGTAACGCATATTTTGTTGCGCAAACTTCATCGGCGGCTGAGGCGACAATCTTAACCGTTTCACGAGGAACGCTGCCGGCCCCCACCAACGTGCGTACGCTCCGCATGCCATCAGGAGAACGCCTACGCACCATTGATGCGAATCTAGTGAAATGTCTCGAGCGGGATTGCGCGCCTGACGGCGAGCTATTTGGCGCCATCTGTCATCTGGATGGCGATCTGTGCGCCTTTGGCGAATTGCCGCCGACCCTTTGCGAAGTCTTTTCTACGGCTTTCGACTGTCCCGGCGAAAGGTTTATCGCCATTGGGGCCGCAATACAGCGGCGCATCGACCAGTGCCAGCACTTGCCGCTCCATCTGCGGATGCCAACATTTTTTCAGCTTTCGTCGCTGATCCAATTGGCCTGGCGTTCTGGAATTGGATCGGTTGGGCCGCTGTCAACGACGCATGGGCTGGCCAGGGAAAAGGCGCTGGAAGGAATGAAGTCGCCCTAGAGGTTGGCAAAACTTCACTTCGCCGAATCGATGTGCTCGACGATTTTTTTCGCACTTTCGTTGCCGTCATTCGCCAATTTGCGCAGCAGTTCAATGGCATTTGGCGCCATGGCGAGCTCTTGGGCGGTCACCAATTCACAATTGCGCAGCAAAGAGTAGAGTTCGGCGACGGCCGCTTCGCCGGCGCGGAGCTTCCCGTAGCGCAATTCGGCGGCAAGAGCTCCGCATTCCAACTTCTTTTGGGCAAAAATCTGAGTGCGGGCGGCCGCGTTTGCGGAAAATTTTTCAAGAAGCAGGGCCGTCAATTCCATAAAGCAGCCTAAAATTGCAAAAATGGAGCCGCACAGGGAGCAGGGGCGACTAATTGGCGTGGAGAGTACTGCGGCAATTAGGATCGAATTTGCATGTAGAAACCCCACAGTTTTTTCCGCCGTTTTGTAAGTTCCGAAGG
This sequence comes from Puniceicoccales bacterium, assembly GCA_031268535.1. GTDB lineage: Bacteria > Verrucomicrobiota > Verrucomicrobiia > Opitutales > JAIRLM01 > JAIRMB01. Next base: position 22,698 of record JAIRXB010000016.1, read on the forward strand.
AAAATCTTTTCAGCAATGGCAATTGGCTCACTGCTGGAGCGCTTTGGGCTCTAAGCTGCTGGGAGAGTTCGCCGCCATCCATGGCGGCTATGCGGTTACGAACGTCGAGCGGCATGGCGTCCCATATGGCTGCGGCGTGGCGATTTCCATCGGTCAACAGCCGCCGGAACGCGGCCACGGCTTGCGGTTTGGCGAAAAAATCAGCGGCGTTCTTTGATTCGCAGTGGCAAAGCATGGCGTGGAGCTCCATTTGTGGGATGAAGTCGTTCTTGGCTATGGATTGCAGGATTTCGGCGGAAAGCGCTTTGCAGTCGAAGGAGACGGAGGCTAAAAAATTTTCATTTAGCGCCGACATTTCGTGGGAGAATGCAATGATAATGGAAGTGAGCGCCATGGATCCGCTCGCGATGTCGATGCAAACGCAAATGAATGATAGTGAACCAAGTGAAGCTACGCCTATGGCGAGCGACAGGATGCTCATCCAAAATGCCGCTTTCCTCATATTTTCCGCAACTGAGATCCTCCAGCAGGTGGAAGTTCCATTGAGTATCGTGCACTGTGAAGTTTGAGCTGTTGCGCCTGGACCGGTCGCAGCTGCGTTGTTGACTGTGGCCGCCGCAACATTTGCGGTCGCAGGGCCAAGCAGCGAGCGCATTTCCAGTGGCAGTTTGCCGTAAAATGCGCACGCGCAATCAACCCCGCCGTTTACGAGCTCCATAAGTGCTTTGGGAGCGCCCGGCGTGGCGAAAAAGTCCTCGGCAGTTTTTCCGCGAAAATTTTCCAACAGAAAGTGCAAATTTGCGTAGTCCTGTCGATCGCTATCATCCACAGTCTCAATCAGTTGAGCGACTTTTCCGCCGAGAGATTTACACTCGGATTCCATGGCGGAGAACAGGAGCGCAGCGCTAAAATTTTTGTCGGCCGCCGATTTGAGAACGAACGCAACAACACTCAAAATTCCACCTAATGACGCTATGGCGATACAAACTAGTGCGAGTGTCCCGCCAGATCCGACCGAAATGGTGGAGGCCGCAATGGCGAGCGCGCAGGTAGCGGCATTTAGTTTTCTGGCGATGTTTATCTGCATTTTTGCCGTTGAGCAGATTCGCACGCATTCGAGCTCATCGCTAACCAATGGGGCCTGACTACCAGGCTGGTGAAGGCGTGAAAAATCAGTAGCTGTCGGATTGGGAATGCCGCCGACCATTATGGCAGTATGGGCCTTTTTTGCCGTGGCCACAACCCATTTCCAATTGCGCTCCAGCGAAAATCAGGACACTTCTGCGGTTGCGCTGAAAAATGCTGCGCGAAAAACGCTTTACCGCCGCGATAAATTTGGTTCTATGCGCCTCCGTAATGGCCAAAAGGGATGGGCACGGAGGACCTGACGGTCAAATTGGCTGGTGCATCGCAAAATTGGAAGAGGACTACAATTGGTGGGTCGACGAGGCTGAAAATTTACCGGAAAATCCAGATGACGAACGCACCAGCATCCTCGACCCCAAGCAGGTGGAATACGTATTCGACAGCCTTGAGCCGCTGAGGGAGTTTGGCTTGCGCAGCGATGTGGTGCTGCTTGCATTTAGGGCGTTCGCCATCGACAAAGAGCTAAGCGGAGGAAGAGTTAGGCTCGTTGCGACGGATGGGAAAATTGGCGAAAGCGACGAAAAACTTTTTGCTCTGCCGCGCATATACGGGGAATCTGGGGATAGCTATGCTGAATTTCTCGATCACATTTCCCTGTTGCGCATAAAATATCTGAATTCGGTGCATAAATTTTCCCAGCAGCTTACGGCCAGCGAGCTCGAAGAGGAAGTAAGGGATAGCGTAGAATCGGTTGGCTCGCTGCCGATGCATGCGTTCCAGGAAATTGCCAGCATACTGGAGTATTGTCCGGCCGGATTTTCGCCGGAAGAGGACGATGAGGATGACGGAGAAGCCGGCGTGAAAATTGGAGAAGACGAAGGAAATGACCAATGGATCGCCTAGGAATTTTTCTAAACAATTTAGCTTTGCTTAGCCGTTGCCGTGGACAGTGAAATTTACAATTCTTCTGCCGTTGGAATTTTCGACGGCGGGTCACAGCGTGGCGGCCATTTGATTCGCTGCGGCGGTGGGGCGAATGCACTAGAAGTTGTCGCTTCCGTTCCGCAGAGAATTGTCGATCAATTCCATTTGCGCGGAGGCCAGGAAATTTCAGGGGCCGTTGACGGGCGACGCGGCACGGCGCGCTATGCCCAGCTTACATCAGTCGAAACGATTGATGGTCTCGATCCAATGGAGCGGCAGCGGCGCACGCCATTCCTGCGCGCCACAACCGTTTCTCCATCCAAGCGTCTAAATACGGAAACCGCTGGAGGGCCGCTTGCGACGCGGCTAATTGACCTCTTCGCACCGCTCGGCAAGGGGCAGCGCGCCCTTGTGGTGGCGCCTCCAAAAGCTGGCAAAACAGTTCTGCTGCAGCAAATTGCAAAGGGTGTGGCTGAGAATCATCCCCAATGCCACCTCATGGTGCTACTTATAGATGAGCGGCCAGAAGAGGTGACGGAGTTTCGCCGCACCGTTGGCGCGGAAATGTTTGCTTCGTCCAACGATGAGCCAACGGCCAACCACGCGCGGATTGCGCAGCTGGCATTCGACAGAGCAAAAAGTCTTGCGGAGGCCGGCCGCGACGTAGTGCTTCTGCTGGATTCCCTAACGCGATTGGCGCGCGCCTGCAACGTAGCCATGTCCACTTCCGGACGCACCATGAGTGGCGGCCTGGATTCGCGGGCAATGGAGCGACCGAGGCAACTGTTTGCCCTGGCGCGCGCAACGGAAGAGAGCGGCTCCCTTACGACTATTGCCACGGTTCTTGTGGAAACTGGCAGCCGCATGGATGAGCTCATATTCCAGGAGTTTAAGGGGACCGGCAACATGGAAATTGTTCTAGATCGGAAAGCGGCGGAGCAGAGACTTTTCCCGGCCATTAATCTTCAAGCGACCGGGACGCGCAGAGAGGAGCTGCTGCTGAGTCCGAGTGAAATCGCAGCCGCCCAAATAATGCGCCGCGCCGCCGCCGCCGGGAAACCTGAAAGTACGCTTCCGGCGCTCATGGAGAGAATGGAGAAGACAAAAAATAACGGCGAACTCGTTGATTTGCTCGCCAGGCGCTAGGCGGATCGGCACGCTATGCGGTGGCTTCGCTATTGGCGACTTAGGCTGCGCCGGCGGGTTCTGCGTCCTTTGCGCCACTTCGATCGGACTGCGGAGCGCTTCATGACAGACATTCTCTATGGCCGACGGCAAAGTATTTCCACGGGATTAGTTTGCCCCATTCTTGCCGCACTGGCGCTGCCGTTTCGAGCCGCCGTTTCCGCAAGACGATTCCTCTATGGGCAGCGCATTTTGCGGTCCCAACATCTTGGCTGCGTCGTCATTTCCGTTGGAAATCTGACCGTTGGCGGGACCGGAAAAACGCCAGTGGTCGAGCTTCTCGGGAGGAAATTGCAGCAGCGCGGGCGGAAGGTGGCCATCCTAAGCAGGGGGTACCGCAGCCGCGCGGAGCCGATCTGGCATCGCTGCCTGCGCACACTGACTCACGGCGAGGCGGCTCCCCCGAAGGTTGTGTCCGACAGAAAAACGGTGCTTCTCGATTCCGAAATGGCCGGCGATGAGCCGCACATGTTGGCGAAAAATTTGCCTGGCATTGCAATTTTAACCGACAGGGACAGGGTCAAAGCTGGCCATTTCGCAATTAACAATTTTGGCTGCAACACCATAATTCTTGACGACGGCTTCCAATATTTGCGGCTGCGGAGCCAATTTAACATATTGCTCATTGATAGCTCTAATCCCTTTGGGAGCGGACACTTGCTTCCGAGAGGAATATTGCGGGAACCGCCGGCTGCCATGCGCAGAGCTACGCACGTGATCATCACCAAATCCGATGGCTGCGATCATGCTGCGCTCGAAAGGATAATACGCAAAAATGTAGCCGCCGCCGTACCCATAATTGTTAGCAGACATAGCCCCCGCTACCTTCGGGACGTTCACAATTTCGGTGGCGCCGCCGCCGCCGATTCAGTCCCGCTGCGCGAGCTGATAGGGCGCCGCATCGCTGCATTTAGTGGAATTGCCGTGCCGGAAGGGTTTGAAGATTTTCTCGGGAAATGCGGCGCCACAATAGTATTCCGCAAGAGATTTCCGGATCACTATCGCTTCCAGGACGCCGACGTGGAAAATGTCTTCGCCATGGCCCTGGCTAGGGGCGCTGAGTGGGTGGTTACGACGGAAAAGGATGCAGTACGACTCCACAAGAACCGCTTTTACCCACTTCCCACTTACTATTTGCGCGTGGAAATCGAAATTCTCCGCGGCGAAAAAGAATTCCATGACCTCATTGGCCAAATTTGCGGCGATGGAGCACCAACCCAACAAAGAGTCGCGGCCGCAGCGCCCTAGACCTGTTCTGCGCTCGAAGATTCTCCCGGCCAAAAGCCCTTGAAAATTTCCTTTAATCCGCGCTATCCGATGGAGCCGCTCAGAGCCATTGGCGAAGCGGAGGCAGCATTTGAACTGACCAATAGTCTTGGCATACGTACATTAGACAGTTTTCTTTGCGTGGTTGTGCCGCTGCGCACCGGCTAGACTACCGGTAATGAATTTCCGCAAAATCTTACTCTGGCGCACATCTCCGGAAAGCTGCGGAAAAATTTCATAAAGCTAGCGGACGGCGGCATGGTGCCAATGGAGATGGGCCCGCGCGGCATCGAAATGTCCACGTCATATGTGTGGATTCCGCAACGGCGTAGTAAGTGGCGGAGTGTTCCGGCGCCGCTTCGGTCAAAGGCGGGAAAAGCGTCACCGTCCGAAGCATTTAGCGGCCACTGGGTAAAACGGTTGCCTATGGCGGACGGATCTAGTTTTTGGCTTGGAGCAATGGGGAGCGAAAGTGATTGCGCGCCATGGCTATGGCAGATGCGTGCTTTTGCCGTCAAAGGGGAAAACGATTAGATGCTGCAGCCATTCCGCCGCTCCCGATTGTATTCCGCGAAATAAAGATACAGCACGCGGTCTCGTGATGGCCGTGGCCAGTCCAATTGCTGCTCCACGGGCGACGCGCCGCCGCCGCCGTGTGTCCGGGTCTATTGCCGGCAAAAATTTTTTCCGTGGCTTTTGCGGCTTCTATGGTCGCGCCAAGCGTTCTAGGCGCCCTAGACCTGTTCGGCGCTCGGAGATTGGCCGCCTTCGCCGTTTTCCGCCACCTTTGCTTTTTCTCCCGTTGCCTTCCGTCCACGCTTCGCTGACTTTGGAGCGGTGGAACTGCAGCAGCTTTCTTCGCCGCCCATTCCCAGCAGGGCGTAGACCGACGAGCCGGCAACGGTCTCCTCTTCGAGCAGTTGCCTAACAAGTGCTTCCATTTCCGTTTTTCGCCCTTCGATAATGGCGCGCGCCCTGGAGCACTCCCCGTCGATGATTCTGGCAATTTCGCAGTCGATGCCGTTTGCCGTAACTTCTCCGTAATTTTGCGTTCGCGTTATGTCGCGCCCCAAAAATATATGGTCGGCGTTTTCGCCAAACGCCACCGGTCCAAGGTTGCTCATTCCCCAATCGCAGACCATGTGGCGCGCCAATTCCGTGGCCCCTTTGATGTCGCCGGATGCGCCGCTAGACATTTCTCCAAGGAAGATTTCTTCCGCCAGTCGCCCGCCCATTGCGCAGCAAATTTGATTGAGGACGTGATGTTTGGAGCGATTCACTATGTCTTTGGTTGGCATGAAGGAAGTGGATCCCAGACTGCGACCGCGCGGCAATATGGTTACTTTGTGCACAGGCATTAGTCCGTCATCCACAATGGCCTGCACGATGGCGTGGCCCGCTTCGTGGTGGGCAATCGTTCGGCGATCTGTCTCGTCCATGAGTCGTCTTCTTTCGCGGCCGTAGAAAACTTTTTCACGTGCCTCCTCCAGATCGGCGCATTCCACAAATTTTTTTCCGTGACGAGCAGCCATCAGGGCTCCCTCGTTTATGAGGTTTTCCAAATCGGCGCCGGCAAGGCCTGGCGTATTTCGCGCAATGCTTTTTAGGTCAACATTTTCGGCCAACTTGACGTGCTTCCCGTGCACCTGCAAGATTTCTTCGCGGCCGCGGATGTCCGGCAAATCAATTATGACCTGTCGGTCGAAGCGGCCAGGGCGGAGGAGTGCGCTATCGAGCACATCGGGGCGGTTTGTGGCCGCCATGATGATTACGCCGTCGCGGCCATCGAAGCCGTCCATTTCAACCAATATTGAATTAAGTGTTTGCTCCCGTTCGTCATTTCCGCCGCCGAGGCCGGCGCCGCGCTGCCTGCCGACGGCATCTATCTCATCTATGAATACGATACATGGTGCATTTTTTCGCCCCTGTTCGAAGAGATCGCGCACGCGCGCAGCACCTACTCCCACAAACATTTCAACGAAATCTGATCCGCTAACGCTGAAAAATGGAACTTCCGCTTCTCCGGCAACGGCTTTCGCCAGCAATGTTTTGCCGGTTCCTGGCGGCCCCATCATGAGGCATCCCTTTGGAATCTTTCCGCCGATGTCGGCGTATTTTTTGGGGTGCTTTAGGAAGTCAACTATCTCGGACACCTCCTCTTTGGCTTCGTCGCAGCCGGCTACGTCCTTGAATGTCACCTTCTTTTCACCTGGGCTATAAAGTTTGACGCGCGTTTTGCCAAATGTCATGGCGCTGCGGCCAGCCCCCTTAACTTGGCGCCCGAAGAGGAAGAATAGCAAAAAAAGGACAAAAACGAACGGCAAAATGCTCAGGGCCAAATCGGAAAGGAATGTGCCGCCCGGCTTTTCGCGCAGCACGCGCGCCGAAGTTATTTGGTTGAAACGGGCGTCCGTTAGCCGGCCCTGTGCGGCGAAATCAACTGGCTGGGAGGAGTTTGAGCCAATTGTCGCTTTGCCGGTTACCCTATACCATTGCGGCCCTTTGCCGGGAACCGACCGCACTTCGCCGGAGAGGATGCGCCCAGCCATGGCCGCGTCGGCCACGTCCGCCATGGACATTTCAACAACTTGCTTGGGTGCCGCTGGCGATATGAAGACCCACGCCATAACTATGGAGAAAAACAGCACACCCCAAATTACGAATAGCTTCGGCCTAAAACTGCCGGAAGGCCGCATCTTTTTCATCTTAGCCATGTGGATGCCTGATCGATTTCCCTAGCTGCCACCGTCCAATAAGTCAATTGTCGATGGCAACATTGCGAATTGTGCGCCAGCGCAAATTTCATCCGATGGCGGAATCTGTTGAAAATTGACCGGCGGCATCGAGTCTACTGGCAAGCTGCTCTTCCGTTTCAAGATTTTCCGCCAATAGTTTTTGCGCGCCGTCGACGACGTGCGCCGGAGCCCTCCGCAGAAATTCTTCGTCATCCAATTTTGCCCTGTTGGCGGCTATGTGCCTACGCACAGCGGCCAATTCTTCGCGCATTTTTCCCCCATCCGCCGCTTCTCCGACGGCTAGCGCCAGCCTGCCCCATGGGCTGACGACCGTCTGCAGTGTCAGCGGAATGCGGTCAATTGGCTGCAGCGATTTGCACCCTACCATTGCGATCAAAGGATCGCTCAATTCATCGGTCAACCGTTCGCTGTCTGGCAGCTTTTCCAGCAAAAGTACAGCCGCTGTGCGGCCAGTCGCCGTGGAGCGCAACTGCTGCAAAAGCGAGCGAAAGGCGCAGCAGCGTTCCAACTCCGCCGGAGATGCTTTGAGGTTTTCAATGGCGAAAGCTAGATCCGGCAGGGGAACGCGCTGCAGCACCTCGCCCGGTTGGCCAAACTGCAACTGCTGCCACAGTTCCTGTGTGATGAATGGCACAAATGGCGACAGCGATTGCAGCATGGTGCGTAGAATTAGGTCGCTAACGGCGAGTGTTTGATTCTTCCTGATGGGCCATTTTTTCAGTCGCCATTTGCATAGCTCCACGTAGAAATCGCAAAAATCATCGCGGAAAAAGCGCACAAGCGCATGCAGAGATCCCTGGAAGTCGTAGCGGCTGGCGGAGCCGTCGCCGTCGCTTTTTAGCAGTTTGCGCGATTCGCCTAGTCCTTTTGCTAGGTCATCCAGGATGCATCTGTCAAAAAAATCTGCCCCTCCTGCGGCCGCCGCCGCGATGGCGTCAAAATTTCTCAGAGCATTTGCTGGTCCCTGCATCGAGCGAAATCGGCATGCATTCCACAGCTTGCTGCAGAAATTTCTCCCAAGTTCTAGGCTTTTTTCGTCGAACAATATGTCCTGTCCCAGTGGAGACGCCGCTATGAGGCCAAATCGCACGCTGTCGGCTCCGTAGCGATCTATGAGCCCAATGGGATCTGGGGAATTGCCGAGGCTTTTCGACATTTTGCGACCCCTTTCGTCCCTGACTATGCCGCTCAGGCAAACGTCGCGGAATGGAACAATTTCGCCGATGCGTTCTTCCGGCACGTTTTCGCCAAGAAATGCCAGCGACATCGTGACCATGCGCGCCACCCAAAAGAAAATTATGTCTGGGCCAGTCACTAGCACGTCGGTCGGGAAAAACTTCGAAAATCCCTTCTCCGCCATCCGTTTTTGGTCAGGCCAACCTAGCGTTCCGAGCGGCCAAAATGCAGACGAAAACCAAGTGTCAAGCACGTCACTGTCCCGTTCCCAGTTCTCTTCGTCGCCTGGGCCATCCACGGAAACGTGTAAATTTTCCACATTTGTTCTGTCTTCGCCGCGGCGGTACCATACGGGAATGCGGTGGCCCCACAGCAGTTGGCGGCTAATGCACCAATCGTGGATGTTGTTAAGCCAATGCGAATAGGTTTTCTTCCAGTGGTCCGGGAAAAATCGAATGTGGCCGCCTTCGACGGCTCGCATTGCCAACTCTACGGACGGGTACCGCAGGAACCATTGCTCCGATAGGCGCGGTTCGACGGGGACGCCGGAACGTTCCCCGATGCCGACGGCGCTACGGTGCGGTTCTTCGGAGATTAGGCACCCCATTCCCCTGAGAACTTCCACCGATTTGAGGCGCGCCTCGGCCCTGTCCAAGCCAACCAATTCGTCGCCGGCAAGCGCATTCATTGTGCCGTCCTCCAGCATAACCTCGCGAAGTGGAAGGCCATGGCGCTGCCCTATTTCGAAGTCCACGGCAGAGTGGGACGGCGTAATTTTTAGCGCTCCTGTGCCAAATGTCATGTCGACGGACCCGTCGGCCACTATTGGGATTTGTTCCCGCGGAAATGGTCGCCAGCAGCGGCATCCAACCAAATCTCCGTGGCGTGGATCGTTGGGGTTCACCGCTATGGCCACGTCGCCGCCAATTGTTTCTGGTCGCGTCGTGCACACATCTATGTGGCGGCCAGATCCGTCTGCCAGCGCGTATCGGACGCGCCAAAGAAAGCCATCAATTTCCCGAGTAAGCACTTCCTCGTCGCTCAATGCCGTCTTCGATTGCGGGCACCAGTGCACCATGCGCCGTCCCCTGTAGATGTGGCCGCGGCGGTAAAGTTTCACGAAGCCGTGCAGGACGGTTCGCGCATAGTCGACGTCCAGCGTGTGAACCTTTCCCTTGAAATCGCAGCAAACGCCAAGGCGCATGAGTTGCGCCAAAATAATATTTCCATGGCTGTCGCGCCAGCGTTCGGCGTGGCCAAGAAAGGTCTCTCTGGGCATTTTTTTAGGATCAAGGCCTTTGGCGAGAAGCTCTTTTTCAACTTTGCTCTGCATGGAGATGCCGGCGTGGTCTGTGCCACACTGCCAAAGCGCCGCCGCGCCGCGCTGCATTGCCATGCGAATTAGTATGTCCTGCAGTGTGTTGTTTAGGAGGTGCCCCATGTGCAGCACGCCGGTCACATTTGGTGGCGGCATAACTATTGAGTAGGAGCTTGCGGCATCTTCGGCAGACGTTTTCCCGTCGGCAAAGCCCCCTCCATTCCGCCACGTGTCCTGCGCACGCTCTTCGCTTTGTGCGAAATCAAATGCCTTTTCCATCGAATCACTTCTCCCCTTCGCCCATCGCCAGGCGAGCCTCTAGCTCATCGCAACTAATGCCGGATATCCCTATGCGCTTCACTTTGGAAGTTTCCCCTTGCAGGATCGACAAAAATTTGCGAGGCAATCTAAGCCGCTTTGACAGAACGAGTAGCACTTCGTCGTTCGCCTTGCCTTCGCGCGCTGGAGATCGAACCCACACGCGCAGCGGACGCACGAGCGACGACCCTACGGCCGTTCTCTTTGCCTGCGCTGTGACCGAAACGGTAAGGTAGCAAACCACGAAGCGGCGCCATGGGAGAAAAGCGATGAGGTTTTTGCAAGTTAAAAGGCGGAAGAGAGATAATTCACGCACGGACGCCATAGGTCCGTCTGCGCCGCTGCTGCGCATGGAACTGGCGCCACTTGGGCGCAGTTTGAAGATAAAATGCTGCGTCGCCAACTGCGGAGACTTTGGCGGCAGCGCCTATTTGGACGTCTTTTTCCCAGTGCGGACGACGCAAGAGTGGTATACCGCCAAAGAATTAGCGGCACTCCTTGGGCGCACGGATCAATTCGTCCGCGACATGGTGGACAATGGGCGCATACTGGGCCATATGCTGTGTGGCCGCGGCAATTCCGGTCGCCGCACCTACCAGATCCACCGCAATGCCGTCGAGTTGTATCTTCTTGAAACTGCAAACTTTAGACCGCCAGACTATGTTCGTCGCATTTTGGGTTTGGCCAGCTCACTCCCACCGCGCGACAGGGAGATGCTGCGCGCCATGCTCTAGGCGCACCGGATCGAAAATTGCCGCAGCTGGTTTGCCGCCGAGGAGCTAATAAATTCTAAGATTTCGACTGCAGAGCCCAGCGGTAGCATTCGCAATAGCGTATGGCGGAACGGCTCCACGAAAAATCACTCTCCATCGCGCGTCGAATCATTGCCGCCATGTGCGCCGGTGCTCTATGGTATGTGTCGCAGGCCCAGCGAATTGTGCCGCGAATGGCATCAGCCGTCAAGTCGTTGAAAACGAATCCGGTGCCGCAATCTTCGCAGTTTCCGTAATTCTGCACCGTATCGCGGAGACCTCCAGTGGCGCGCACGATTGGCAAGGTTCCGTAGCGCAGTGAGTAGAGCTGGTTAAGGCCGCATGGCTCGAAGCGGCTCGGCATGATGAAGAAATCGCAGCCGGCCTCGATGCGGTGGGCCAGCTCTTCGTCGTAGCCGATTGCTGCGAACATTTTCCCTGAATGGCGGTTTGCCAAAAGACGAAAGCGCTCTTCCAGCTGCCATTGGCCGGCACCGAGCAGTGCAAATTGAATGTCCATGTGGGCGAGGATCCATTCCATGGCGTCGCAGAGCGTGTCTAAACCCTTCTGCCAATGAAGGCGTGAGATTACGCCGAAGAGAGGCGCGGACTGTCGCTCGTCCAGGTGGCACATTTTCTGCAGAGCAGACTTGCACGTTGATTTAGCGGAGATGTTTTTGGAGCTGTAATTTGCCGCCAATGCGCTGTCCGTGGCGGGATCCCACACTTCGCAGTCGATGCCGTTCAATATTCCGATGATGTCTCCGCCGCGGAAGCGCAATGCTCCGTCAAGTCCGAATCCTCCCTCGGCTGTTTTGATTTCTTCGCCATAGGATGGGCTCACCGTTGTCAGCTTGTTGGCGAAGTAAATGCCGCCCTTGAGGAAATTTACGGCTCCGCAGGCCTCCAGTCCATCTGGGCGGAAAGTCCACTGGGGCAATCCGGCCATTTGCACTATGGATTTATCTCCATAGCCTTGGTGTTCAAGGTTGTGGACGGTTAGGACGCTGGCGGAATTACCCAGTGGCCCATGGCGGACAACCGTTTCCAGGTAGACTGGGACGAGGGACGCCATCCAGTCGTGGCAGTGGAAGACGTCGGGGATCCAGTCGATTAGGGATGGCAGATCGATGGCGGCGCGGCACAAAAATGCGAAACGTTCTCCGTTGTCGCCATAGGCGCCGTAGCAGCTGTCGTATGGACGCTCTCTGTCAAAATAGTGGTGGTGCTCCAAAAAATAAACGTGCAGCCCGCAGCGTTCGATTGTTTCATGGACGCGGGCCCAGCGCTCCTGCCCCATGTGGACGCATAGCGGAGAAGCCAATGGGCGCATGTTCCTTCGCCAGCGCTCTTCAATGGACCCATAGAATGGAATAAGTGCCCGCACGTCGTTTCCGTTGCGAACCAGCTCGCGGCTTAACGACGACACCATGTCGGCCAGGCCTCCAGTTTTCACGTAGGGAGATAGCTCCGAAACGACCATGAGGATTTTCATGGGTCCAAAGTTTAGCGGATTGGTTTCTCTGATAAATGTTTTTTTACGGCGCAATTGAAGTAATTTGTTCTGCGCCAACGGAACGGCCAATTGCTTCCGCAATTTTTTCTTGTGCCGCCGTTTCGGCTATGGTAACATACATTATGGTTCTGCCGCTGTCTAATAAAGCCATCTCGCCAGAATTGGGCCCTTTAAAGGTGAGCGCCGAATTTATCAAGGCGCGAGGCCTAATTGATAGTCTCATTAAACGCACCGTCGCTGGAGATGAACTGGCGACTGTGCGCAGTGAAGGATCACAGAGTAGCGAGACGCTCTCTTCGGAGCACGATTTGAATGTCAGCTTGGAGGCGCTTAGGCGATTGGCTAATGGCGAATTTGGACATGTGAATCTTGGCGATTTCCACGTAACCGTTACTGGCTCGGAAACCTCACGACAGTTAGCGCAAGGCGCCGCCGATTGCGGATGGATCGGCCAGGGGCGCTTTCGGGCGGCCATTTTGAGTGTCTGTGCGTTTTTTGAGTCCCTTTTGCGCAAACTTCGTCCGCAAAGTGCGAATCAAGATCTTGATTGCGGTTGGCGCGTCGCTAACGCACTCGAAAGTGCCTATGCCGGTTTCGCTGCTGGCAGTGAAGCAAATATATGCGACCAAAGTAAACCTGTAGCAGTGAGTGACAGCGATGCCCGTGCGCTGTGGAGCGCCGCCGGGCGCGCTCAGGCATCAATTGTTCAGTGCACCTTTGATAAACTTAGTGGGGACGATGGCGGACAAAAAAGCCAAGCGCTCGATGGCGCATTTAGGGTGTTCGCCGACGTGGCGCAAAATTTTTTTGGCTCCGATGGCGGGTCCGCCACAATCTTTCACATGCTGAACTTTCTCACTCCAGCAATGCGCGCGGCATTTTTGGATAGACTTAGTGGCGAGCAAATTGTCTCCATTTTTTGCCATAGCAGCATACCGTTTCATGAGTTGGTTTCCATGGCTGCGGAGTGGGGGCATGACCAAAATAACATTATATTCCGCGCCGTTGACGAAAACAATTGCTCTCTGTTCGATTTGGCGCTTGGGGCAGGAGTTGCCAAAAACTCAGCTGCTGACGCAGTGCTTACGCAAATAATTTCCATCTGCGGGAAGAATTCCCCAATCGCTAAACGCCTGCTGCTGCATCTGGCTAATGGAGCAGCAGTTACGGAAGATGCCGTAGCCGCATTTCTCGAAAAAATTCAAGATGGCCACGTGAAGGAGCGGCTAGTTGCGGAAGTTTTTGGCGAATAAACGGCTTCCGTAGAGTGACTTGAGTGAATTGCCGCTTGATTTGGGAACTACTTGGTGCCGCAGCTATGTCACAGCGAATTGGTCAACAACTTACTGGAGCAGGCGGCTCCTATCGGCCAATGGAGCCGTTCGCCGCAGCGCAGCGGCCGTCCTCCTGCGGACTATCCGTATCAATTGCGGAAAAGGTCAGCGAACTCATGGATGCGATCGGCGCCTTCATCGATATGGTGCTTAGGAAATTGAATGGCGGCAACGGGCCCGCTGAATCTGCGGAGATGGAGTTGCGCGCCGTTGGCGTCTCCGAAAGCGGGGAGTCCACCGAAAATATCCGCAAGATTGCCGGTGTCGCCGACGGTGAAACGGTGACGATTTCGCGGGACGACGGAAACGATTTGCAAGTCCTTGTGGAGCCGTGGACAAGAAAATTGGCCGCCAAGGCATTGGAGTGTGGCGCCATTGGGCCAGGTCGTCTGGCGGCTTTTGCCATGGGGCTGTGTGCCATCTGCGGCGGCGCCTTCAGCAAAATATTTCACCGCGAAGGTGCCGTTCCCCTAACTCGAACGCTTTTGTCTGTGGCGCTACCGCCTGGCTCTGAAATTGCGGCGACAGAGATGCAGGTCAACGCCTCTGCCGGAATGGCCGTCCCGAGTGGTCCTATGGATAGCGGCGAATTAATTTCGGCGCAAATTGCCGTGGGCGCCAATATGGCAACATTAGCCAACGGAACCTATTCTTCCGGCAGTGGCGGGCAGTTGGCTAGCTATTGCGCTTCAATCTTTAGGTGCGGCAGTAGCGCATATAGAGGTTTCGCGAAAGAAGTTAACTGCATTGCCTTTTCGTTTTTAAAGGGGCTTGCGCCGGCGCTGCGCCTGCAGGTTCTGCAGAACATGACTCCCGCAGAAATCATCGGGATGTTCGCCGACAATTCGGTCAATTTCGAGTCTCTTATCGACGATTTTTTGCTGTGGGACGGACCATCAAAGGGAATTGTCCTTTCAATTTACCAAGGCGGAATGCATCTATCACTGCTGCAGCTGGCGTGCGAAATAAATAAAACGCCTCAAGACAAGTGGTATGGCGGCGATCCGATGCCGGCCCCAGTTCGCATACTGATTGCAATGGAAGAGCTTAGAGAGTCGGAATTGGCTGACAGTGTCGCACATGCTATTTCCAAGGCTGAGAGGGCCGACGCTCCCTTCCATGCATATGCGCCGAGTCTTGGGCCGCTGCAGTGGATTACGCGGAGAATAATGCGAAACATGATGTACAATTGGTTTAATCCAAAGTGCAATTCGCCAAAAATCGGAGCCCCCGCTAGGAGCTGGCTTGAAACTGCAATTTTTGGCACTTACGGCGTGAAGCGCACATGACGGGCGCAGCTTTGGCGCATACGCGGCTGGAATTTTAGCTGCACCCATGGCGGCACAAATTGCCTTGCCCATTGGGGTGCCGTCGGGCAGTGTGCGAACGCTGTGCTGGAACTTAAATATTTGCGCGAGTGTGGCGACGAAATTAGGGCGGCTCTCGGGAAAAAAAAATTTGCCGTCGATCTGGATGAATTTTTCCGCCTAGATGGCGAGCGGCGCACAAAAACTGCCGCATTCGAGAATGCGCGCGCCGCGCTTCGATCCGCCAGCGATGAATTGGCGACAATTGGGCGCCAAACGGCGGAATTTGCGGAGCGTACGGCAAAGCTGCGGGCGGACTCTGTGAGAGTCAAGGAGCTGGAAAGGTCGCTGAGGGAAACGGAAGCGGCCTGGGATCGCTCCTATCTTTCGTTGCCCAATGTGCCCCACGGCAGCGTGCCGGTCGGACGTGGAGAGGGCGATAATGTGGCTGTGGATAGTTGGGGTGATCCAAAATCAGTTTCCCCATACGCCGTGGCGCACTTTGACATTCCATGGATCGGTGACGTTCTAGATTTCCAGCGCGGCTCCAAGGTGGCAGGAGCCGGTTTCCCATTTTACGTGGGGCCGATGGCCAGGCTTGTGCGGGGACTGGTTAGGTTTTTTTTGGATTGCGCCGCCGAGAGCGGATACGTGGAGATGCTGCCGCCAATTTTTGTGAACGGCGCCAGCGCAACGGCCACTGGACAGTTGCCCGACAAGGAGGGCATGATGTACGAAATGACTGTCGATGGGCTCTACGCCATTCCGACGGCCGAGGTGCCACTGACCAATTACTTCCGCGATGAAATTTTCGATGAGGGGTCGCTGCCGGTTTTGCGGTGCGCCCACACGCCGTGCTTCCGCCGCGAGGCTGGCAGCTGGGGACGGGATGTGCGCGGGCTGAATCGCCTGCATCAGTTCGACAAGGTGGAGCTGGTCAAATGGACCTCTCCGGAGCGCTCCTTTGAGGAGCTGGAGCTGTTGCGCGGGGATGCCGAAAATATTCTGCGCAAATTGGAAATTCCCTACCGCGTAGTCGCCATCTGCACCGGCGACATGGGGTTCCCTCACTCTAAGCAGTATGACCTCGAGGTGTGGGCCGGCGGCCAGGGGCGATGGCTAGAGGTTTCCAGCTGCAGCAACTTTACTGATTTCCAAGCGCGACGGGCCAATATGCGCCTTAGGCGTAGCGGCAGCGGCAAGCTGGAAACCGTTCACACCCTAAATGGCTCAGGGCTGGCTGTTCCTCGCGTTTTGGCGGCACTGCTGGAAAACAATTTGCGCGAAGATGGATCCGTGGCCGTGCCGAAAGTGCTCTTGCCCTACGTAAATTTTAGCAGCCTTTCCGCCAATACGCGCTGAGGTTGGCGAATTCCGGTGGCGATTTGGTCAAAAACTGCTTGCGAATTTCGCGAAAATGCTCAGCCACTGTGCCGTGGCGCGGTAGCCAAGTGGTAAGGCAGAAGTCTGCAAAACTTCCATACGTCGGTTCAATTCCGTCCCGCGCCTCCAGGTTCCACGGCACTGGCGAGTGGCTGCCTGGGCCAGCAAGTCGCGTCCGACGGGATGGGCAATTTTTACGGCTATGCGCATAAAATCCGATTCCGTTGGAACTCAATGCGATAAGCTACGCTGCCGCCAACTTTATTGGCGCCAAAAGAACGGCCACATGGCGAAGGTGGGGAGGCAGTTGATTTTGGAAATGTTGCTACTTTGGCTTGTGAATTTCCAAATGATTCGGCTTCCGCAATCTTTTGAGTTTTCTTGCGATTCTCGCCATAACTTTTGACCGGCGGCGCATGCCTTTTGGCTTGGCCTAAAGTGGAAGGCGCCGCGTTTGCGGTGAGAATCTCAACGGACAACTCTGCGCATTTCGCCCATGTCGCCGCAGGGGATCGACTTGCGCCGTAAGCGGCGTTCTGTGGCGCCGCCAAAGAGAGATTGCATTTACTGGTACGCTGCCGCGTTGGCTGTGGCCGACATAGTGCAAAAAGGCGCATGCGCCGTTACCTTTCATTTGGCGGCAAGAAATGGCAGTGCAGGGAAATTGCTCTCGCAGATGAGAATGCCACCATTGCGTCTCCAGGAAATGAAACATTTCGCCGCAGTATGATGCGTCGGCCTAGGCCCATGCCGTTTGCGCAATTACTGAGGTCTTGCGGTCGCATAAAATTCACTTGACAAAACACTTACGGCAGCCGATTGCAATATCAGCAATGGATGTGTTGCATTGTGACGTAACAATTGGTCAACGAGTTGAACTTGTGCCGCTTGGGGAAAGATTCCCCGCTAAAATGGTTGGGTTCGAAGTAACGTACCATAGTGCAAACGGCGTAGGTGAACTTGCTACTTGGCTTGCGGTATTTACTGAAGAGGTCGGCATAACGAAAAATGGAGAGCTTCGCGGGGAAGTTGGAAGTGCGGTGCAAGCAGAAGTACTTAATCGCGTAACGAGTGTGGCACCTCTCGTTTTCGTCTCCGCTATGCTGGTCGCCAATGTACCAAGTGACGCTGATGCCCTCAGAATGGCTGCGGCCAAACATAGCCAGGGAGTATTTGCTTTAATATATAGCGCTGAACGGGCAGGCGCATAAAGTTTTTGCGCCGTAGCATTTGGCGCCGCAGCCATTGGCCGGAAGCCGATGGCTTGCGGAGGTTCGCTACAAGTTCGTAGATTCTGTTATGCATCGTGCCGT
>JAIRXB010000002.1 GCA_031268535.1 Puniceicoccales bacterium
CCCATTGATCCATTCGTTGCCCGATGGTGTAACGGTAGCACCGCAGATTCTGGATCTGTTTGTCAAGGTTCGAATCCTTGTCGGGCAGCCACGGCAATTCGGGACGTAGCTCAGTCTGGCTAGAGCGCTTGCTTTGGGAGCAAGAAGTCGCTGGTTCGAGTCCAGTCGTCCCGACCATACGCAAGTGTCGGTTTGCGTCTGAAATTTTAAGCGTGGCGCGCGTCTACGCAGCTCCTAGTCGCTGCCCGTTGCGGTGAGGTCATTTACGCCAATGTTCGTATCTGCGGCCACAAGCGGCATCAAAAGCCAAAGATTGTGCCGCCAAGCGCAACAGACAAATCCAACGAAACCAGCCGAATATGCGAAAAAAGTAATTTTTTGGCACTTTTTGGTAAACTTATTTCGACCTGGCATTGGATGGCGCAATGGGGACGAAAATCGAAACATACGGACAAGGAAATTCGTTGGCGTCGGCTTGGCGCTCCGCCGGTGCCATTTTCTCGCCGCCGACGGCTCATGGCCAATCGCAATGCAACGGAACTATGCGCAGATTGCGAAATGGCGAATGCCATGGCGGAGGTGGATTGGTTGGGGCTGCCCAGTGGCAACGGATTGACCTTAAGTCATGTGGCCGTACGCAATTTGTTTGCGGGAAATTGCATTTAGCAATTTTGCGGCAGCTGCACAATCTATCGCCGCTAGCCCTTTCCGGAGGACAAATGCTTTACCTTTTGCGCGGCTGCGGATTTTACGTTTGCCAGAGAACCATCGCCGACGCGGTCGGCGACCTTGTGGGAGCAGGGCAGGTTGAGCGATGCACTTCGAACGGCCGACAGCTGCGCTATAGAATTTTTTATCGGCCGTGGGAAGATGGCCGCTAGGTTTTTGCCATGGCATGGCGCAATCCAGAGGCGCGACTGCGATCGGCGCGAAAGTTGGCGGAAAAAATTTTAAAGCGCAAATGCTGTGCGGCGGACATGGCCGAAGCCTCAATTTACTGCGCTCTGTGTCGACTTTTGGAGTGCAGTAGCGATTTGGATTCCACTGATTTGTCAGACCTTGGATCTGTCGCAACTGTAGCGCAGCGACTTGTCACCGGGATGCAGCAGGCGAGTGCGATGAGAAAACTTGCAGGTGGGGCGAAAATTTTTCACGGGCCCGATGGGGAAAATTCCGTGGAAATGGCCGAGCAAATCTTGTTTATGCTGTAGCGCATTATCGCGTTGACTTCGCTAAAATTCCTAAGCAAACTAAGCATACTATGTGTCTTTTGCGCTTTTCGTCCTTCTTGGCTCTGTTTTTTGGCTTCTTTGTGCGTACCGTCGGCTTGGCAGCTGAGCTGCCAAAGGTATCCATTTGCATTCCCATC
This sequence comes from Puniceicoccales bacterium, assembly GCA_031268535.1. Lineage (GTDB taxonomy): Bacteria > Verrucomicrobiota > Verrucomicrobiia > Opitutales > JAIRLM01 > JAIRMB01. The sequence goes on from JAIRXB010000002.1 coordinate 1,370, forward strand.
TACAATGGAGAGAAGTATATGGCGCGATCCATAGACAGCGCTTTGTCGCAGACGCTGAATGACATCGAAGTTGTTTGCGTGGATGACGGCTCGACCGATGGCTCATTGGCGATCCTGAAATCCTACGCCGCCAAAGATCAACGCCTAGTCGTCCTGGAGAACGGCAAAAACATGGGGACGCTCTACGCAGAATTGCGCGCCGTGCTCCATTCGCGAGGTAAATACGTCATCATCATTGACTGCGACGACTACATATTTCCAGACATAGCCAAAGCTGCCTACGAACGGGCAGAACTAACTGGGGCAAAGGTCGTAACATTCGACGTGGAGCGCTCATGGGCAAAGACGCTGCTGCCGGACAGCGGAAGCGGCCTTTTGGATGGAGAAAAGTTGCAGGCAAGTTTTTTTAGTAGGAAAATCTCGCCTGCGAAATGGGACAAGTTTTTCGATGGCGCACTATTGCGGGATGTTGGAAACGAATTGCTGCCGTTTGCCGAAGCCAACCACATAGTCCATTGGGAAGATGCGATGATCAATTGGTACGTTTGCCGCCGCGTACCGCCGTTCAGCGTGCTGCATGTTCTAGGCTATCGCCACGATGATCAAATCGGAACGAGAGCAAAAATTGCATCAGATCGCATCGGAACCGTAACGAAGATCTTCCGCGATAACACGTTGGTTGCCAAAAAGATACTGGACGACTGTCCAGGCGGTGACAGTGCAACGAATGCACTTTCCATCATGTCTGAATGGATCAGCTATCCGTTCCAGCTCCTGCAGACGCTTCCCGGAAAATATTGGAAGCCCATAGTGGACGATTACATAGCGGCATTCCCAGAGGAGATAGATGCGCGGCAGCGTCCGTAGGGAAATCGCACGACGCCATAAAAAAATTTGGTCCGCCCATATGCGCGCGTCCAACGGCGCAATGCGCACGGCCGATGGCGATTAATTCCGCCAAGAGTGGCGGCGTTTTTCAGCGGTAGCCATCGCAGTGGTGCGCGTCCGCATTCGCCGAGCTCTTTCCGCAACAATTTGCAGCGGAGCAGCTGCACTGAGTCGCCGAAGCCTGTTCTTTGACTTCGCATTCATCGCTGCAAGATGCGTAGGGGCCTTTACTATGGACAGCGTAGGCTACATTTGGGATTGAGAGAAAATTCCTGTAAGTTTTGCTGACGGCGGCAGCTACAGTCAACTGCCATGGTGGCCGGTTTCCGCCGAATTGTGCTGGATGGATGCGACATGCCGTCCGCCGTTTTACGGGACGCCACGGTGAATGTTCGTTTATAAGTGAATCTGGCGCAAAGAGAAAAGCGAAAAGCCGACAAAAGTGTCGGCCGTAACATAGCTGAACGCGACAGGCTGAATAGTGCACAGCTAGGTCGCGCCAAAGGAGTTTGGAGCACAGATAGCATAAACTTTTCTCTGAATGAAGTCATCGACCCTATCGCCAGACGCATAGAAATGGCGGTGGAAAGCGATTAAATCCGACAGCGACGAAACGACCGGTTGCGCAATTTTCCTGTGACGTTTGCTATGTGAGATAGCGCTCCATGGGCTACTTTTACGTATGCGGAGAAGAGAACGTGCCGGTTCGCCGCCAATGCATTATCGGCAGCAAAATATTGCACCTTCCTAGATCCTCTAGCTCCGCTGTTAGCTTCGGCAGCAACACCTTTCCCATCGCTCGGCAAAAGCTTTCCACCAGCGGAAAAATTTCGACAGGGAGACGGAGCAAATTTTTTGATGGCGCACTATTGCAAGACGTGGGAAATGAATTGTTGCCGTTTGCCGAAGCCAACCCAATAGTTCATTTGGAAGATGTGATGATCACCACAAAAATATTGGAAGCCCATAGTGGACGAATACATAGCGGCGTTCCCAGAGGAGACGGGCGGCAGCGTCCGTAGGAAAATCGCACGACGCCATAAAAAAATTTGGTCCGCCCATATGCGCGCGTCCGACGGCGCAGTGTGCACGGCCGATAGCGATTAATTACGCCAAAAGCGGCGGCGTTTTTCAGTAGTCGCCATCGCAGTGGTGCGCGTCCGCATTCGCCGAGCTCTTTCCGCAACAATTTGCAGCGGAGCAGCTGCACTGAGTCGCCGAAGCCTGTTCTTCGACTTCGCATTCATCGCTGCAGGATGCGTAGGGGCCTTTGATTCCGCCAACTATGACGTCGATGGCGTAGAAATTATCTATGCCAAATTGCGTTTTTAGGCAGGAGGCAACGGCGCTCTGAATTTTTTTTGCTAGTGCGCAGATGTTGCGCCCCATTGGAATGCGAAGCTTAATGCGCAAATGCAGGCGACCGCCGTGCGACCGAATGCTTATTTTCGCGCGGCCATCCGGTACGGAACAGCTGCAAATTGCCACAGCCACCTCGCAAATTGCCGTCTGGGCGACCGATACCGTTCCAAATTCTCCGCTATCTATGCAGAGCCGTGACAATTTGCGACGGCGGCGACGGACGAGAAGTGCCAATGCAATCGCGGCAACTGCGACCGAGCAACCAATTAGCCGCCAATGACTTGCGCCGATATCGAGCGCCACGGAAAAAAAATTATCTTCAACCACAGTTTCCATTCTCCTTAGCGACAACGGAAAGTTGTTTGGCCGCGCTGTGCACTTTTACGCCGTCGATGGTGACGTCCACGCGCGCAACGTCCTTTTGCGTCATATAGTAAACTTGGCTGGACACGTTCTTTTGAATTTTTGCGGCAACTTCTGTCAACGGAACCCCAAAATACACGGCAACGCGTACGCCGATAATGTAGCGGCCGCATTCGTCTTCGCGGACCGTAATGCCACGTTCGGTGTCTTTTTTAAAGAAAAGCTCAGCTACGCCGCCAAAAAAACTTCCGACTATGTTAGCAACTCCATCAACCTCCAGAACGCTCAATCGGATAATATTGGCGATCACCGTGTGGTTGATGCGGACCTCGCCGTCTATGTCGTCCCCTTCCACACCCATCGCAATTTCCTAGCGCATGTCGCCAAAAATTTCACCACTAATCTTTCGTTTCCCATTTTTTTTCGCACAGATCAGCGGGCATGCGGCCAATGAAGTCCGCCACAAACTTCGTGCTGTAGCTGCCGCTTTGAAAAACTGGATCGAGAATGATGGCCCGTTGGAATGGCACCGTAGAAGCCACGCCGTCGATGAAGCACCCCGCAAGGGCGGTTTCCATGCGGATGATGGCCAACTTCCTATCGTTCGCGTGCGCTACTATTTTCCCAATTAGGCTGTCGTAGTGGCATGGGATTGTATAGCTGCCGTATACGTGGGAGTCGACGCGAACTCCAGGTCCTCCAGGAAGATAAATGTTTTTAATCGTTCCTGGCTGAGGGGCGAAATTTCGCCGCGGATCTTCTGCGTTTATGCGGCATTCTATGGCGTGGCCGCTAATTTTGACGTCCTCTTGGCGGATTGTCAGCCTTTCGCCGGCGGCTATGAGCAATTGCCACTTGACGAGATCGACGCCGGTTACTTCCTCTGTGACCCCATGCTCGACCTGGATGCGGGCGTTCATCTCCATGAAGTAAAATTCTCCGCGACCGTCGACCAAGAACTCCACGGTGCCAGCGCCTTCGTACTCGCATGCCCTTGCGATGCGCACTGCCGCCGCACCCATCTTTTGCCGCAACTCGACGCTAACGAACGGCGACGGCACTTCTTCTATCAGCTTTTGGTAGCGGCGCTGGATTGAGCAGTCCCTTTCGCCGAGGTGGATAACGTTACCGTAGCGATCGGCCAGTATTTGGAATTCGATGTGGTGAGGCTCTTCAATGTATTTTTCAAAGTAAATGGAGCCATCGCCAAAATTTTTTTTGGCTTCCAGTTGTGCCAAGCTAAATTCCTTTGCAAACGATGTGGCGCTGTGGACGAGTCGCATACCCTTTCCTCCGCCACCGAGCGCCGCCTTGATCAATATTGGAAAACCGACCTCCTGAGCTCGACGGAGCCCTGCCATTTCATCAAAGATTTTTCCATCACTTCCTGCGACAGTTGGTACGCATGCACTCATGGCCACTTCCTTCGCTGCCGCTTTGTCCCCCATGAGCTTCATGGTTTTTGCGCTTGGGCCAACGAAGATCAGGTTGCAAAATCTGCACTGCTCTGCGAAATTGGCGTTTTCCGACAGGAAGCCATAGCCGGGATGGATTGCGTCAGCGTTGCCTATTTCTGCCGCCGCCAAAATGCGGTCAGATCTCAAATAGCTCTCGGAGGCTGCGGCGCGTCCTATGCAAATGGCTTCGTCTGCAAGGTGTACGTGAAGAGATTCGACATCCGCTTCCGAATAGACGGCCAGTGTTTTTATGGAAAGTTCCCTGCAGGCGCGTATGATGCGTACGGCAATTTCTCCGCGATTGGCGATGATTATTTTTTCGAACACGGTTCCAGCTCCAGTCGTCACTCCTTCACGGCAACGCGAAATAGAGGTTGCCCAAATTCTACGGCCTGACCGTCTTCCACTAGCACCTCAACTATGATCCCGCCAATGTCGGCCGTAATTTCATTCAGCACCTTCATGGCCTCAATTATGCATACGGTGCTGTCGGCGGAAACTGTGCTGCCAACTTCGACGAAGGCTGGACGGCCGGGCGCCGGAGCCCTATAGAAGGATCCGATCATTGGCGAATGTACGATTCGGCAAGAGTTGTCATCGTGCGCTTTCTGTGGGCTGGAGACGACAAAATTTTCCTGTTTGGGCTCGCCGTAATTCTCGTTGCCACTACGCACTGGCTGATTTCCGCTGCAGCTTTTGCCGAGGCGCAGTCGCCAATCTCCGCGTTCAAGCTCTAAGGATTCTATGCCGCAGCGCCCCATCATTTCCGCCAGTCTTTCGATCTCTTCCAGTTCCATTGGCATCGCCCTAGGTTGGGGCCAATCTTTACGGAAAACTACCAATGGCAACGCCTTTTTGCCGCTAGACTGTGGCGAAAGGTGAGTGATAAGTTTGCGAAAATTTACCAATAATTACCTTGCGACAAAGGCGGGCGGCCACAAGAAGCCATTGCCGTGAGGGAAATATCGGTTTGCTGCATGGTTGCGCAGCTGCAGTTTTCTGAGCAGGATCTGATGGCCGCCATGGCGGCGCTGGACGGAGAGGGCTCATACGCCATTTCCGATGGAGAACTGTCAGTTGCGTTCGTGGACGGCGATACGATTCGCGCATTGCATGGGGACTTTCTCGGCGACGGAAGCGATACGGACGTCATAACCTTTCCGGGAGACGGGACTGAAAATTTTGCCGGGGAAATTTGCATTTCCGTTGAGTGCGCCATTCGCAATGCGCTGGAAGAGTTCGCCGACATTTCCGACGAGCTCATGCTGTATTTGGTGCACGGCTGGCTCCATTTGGCGGGACTGCGCGACGGCACAGAAGTGGAAAGCGCAGCCATGCGCCGCGGCGAGCTGCATTTGCTTAATTTTCTCCGCAGCAAAAACTTGTCCGTTAAATTCACTCTTCAGGACGGGTCCGAGCGGTTTTGGCTGACGAATGGTGCCGAGGCGGAAAATTTTGCCCATGGCAATGGGTGTTGCGGCGAAGAGGAGCTAAGTGGCAGCGGCGCAACTATGACTTAAAAAATGTAATTGCTATTTTGCCGGAACGGCAGCAGCATCGGCCATGCCTTTGGATGGGGAGCGGCTAATTGCTGAAGCGGGAGAAATTCTTGGGTTGCCGCTAAATTTCGATGTGGAGTCCAGGCGCGCAGTGATCGTCGATAAGGCAACTGGCCATGAATGCCTCATCGAATTGCCGCAAAAAGGCGCAATGATTTATCTGTATACAGTGATAAAAAAGCTTTGTTCCGAGATAGATAACGGGCCATTCCTGCTGTCACTGCTCGAAATGAATCTTTTCGGTCTGCAAACCAACGCGGCGACAATTAGCGTCGATGGATCGGCGTCGACGGTGGTGTTGCACATTGCATTTCCGATTGAGTTTCTTACGCCTCAGCTGCTTGTAAACTTGCTGGGAAATTTTATGGAGGCGTCGAAAAAGCTGCGGGAAAAGGTCAAAAATTTACTTCACCGTACGACGGCTGAGGCGCGCCGTCGCCGCACCCATTTTTCCGTTAGTGAAGTTATGGACAACGAGCGGCCAAAAAGCAGCGTGCGCGTCATGCGTATCTAGGGTAGAACTTGCCGCAATAGCTCCGGCTCATCTACCTGGTGGTCTACCAGGACCCTTCAGGGGGCTCGAAGCCCCAGGGAGATCTCATCTCGGGAGTGGCTTGGCGCTTAGATGCTTTCAGCGCTTATCCATTCCAAGCATAGCTACC
>JAIRXB010000003.1 GCA_031268535.1 Puniceicoccales bacterium
GCGATGGCGGCAGAGCGGTGCATCTACGAGCACCGTTTTTCATCTTTTTTTCCGTCGAATTTGAAAACTTCCGGCGTTTTCAGATCCCTGCGGAGCTATTCGCCTATGAGCTCCGCTTCTTTTTTTTTCATTTTTGGCCTGCAGCCTTTGGAGTAGCTGTCCCAAACGGCGCCTGGACGCTCCGCGACTTACTGCGTCGTTGCAGAATCCACACATGCGGCACGGACCATTTCCGATGTCGCACTACAGCAATCTCCATTGGCGCCGCGTCTCCGTCCGTTAGCTTTAAAGACCCCTCGTAAAAATTATTTCCGCCAGAACGGCAATTGACAACCGTGATCTTCCAGGCCACACCCGCGGAAAAATCGCCCGTCGCAAAAAGCCAACGGACCACTTGGTTTTCAACAGCCAGCTGACATGGCCACCTAGCCGGTGCGCAGCGGCATCACTACGCAAAGAAAATTGTCCGATGTCCGTATTACGCCCGCGCCAAGACTGTTACGCAATTCAAATGCCACCTCCGCTTCGCCAATGGCTCTGAGTGGCTCCATCAGATAGCGAGGGTTAAAGGAAATTTCCACTGGCTTTTGGCCAGGAGAAATGGCGGCGACGCGCTCATAGGAATCGCCGAATTCTCCGCTAGACGCCGATATTTCAACGAGATTTTCCGAAAATTTCATGCGCACGGCCGCAGCGGATCCGCTTCCCATGATGGCGCCACGCTGCAGCGCCGACAAAAATGCTTCCCTTTGAAGCAGCAGACGGTGCTCCGGAGCCGACGGAATGACCTGCCCATAGTCGGGATACTTCCCCTCCATCACCTTGCTTACAAGCCACGACCTTCGGACGCCGCCGCCGCCGTATGCTATGGCGAAGGATGCCTGCCCATTGGCGAAACATGCGCACAGCTCCTCGCCGCCGCAAAGGAGTTTAGACAACTCGGCACAGCTCCTGGCTGGCAAAACAAAAAAATAATCGCCGCCAACACATGCCGTTGTGCACTTTGCCAGTCGGCGACCGTCCGTCGCCACCAGAGAAAGGGAGTCGTCGGAAAATTGAAAGAAAATGCCGTTTAGAACGGGCCTGTGCTCGTCCCGCGATTGGGCATAGTCCACGAGCCCAATGCATTTGCCGAGCCCATCGGCGGACAACTTTGCGCCACCTGCCCACTGCACATCCGGAAGACTTGGGAAATCAGCTGCCGGCAGAGATGCCATGCGAAACAATGAGCCGCCACCGGAAATGCGGACCAAATTCCCTGCGGGAAGCAGCTCGAAATCAATCGTGCTGGACTCGATGGCGCGGCACAGGGTGGCCAATTTTTTGGCGGGAAGGGTTGCACTGCCGTCTGCACTAACGGCACATTGCGCTGTGCAGCCCATCGCAAAATCAATGTTCGTGGTGGCCAGCTCCAGCACTCCGTCGGCAACGCGCAGCAGCACATTCGCCAAAATTGCCATAGATTGGCCAACACCCACACCTCCGGAAACGGCATGTAGGGAATTGCATAGCACTTCCTTGTTCGCTGAAAATTTCATTGCTTCACCGTCCATTGGAGATTGGATTTTTGCGGCGCAAGATGTCAAGGTGGAAGCAATTTTTCCCAAGTCGGCGGTGAAATTGATCGGCCACCGGAAATGGCAAAAAAATGGCACTAAGACATTGACATCGGCAAGCGAATCCTAGCATTTGGCGGGAGCCGATTGGGGGTGAACAGAATCTATGCCGATCATAGAAGTTAAGGTGCGCAAGGGAGAAAATCTCGATAAGGCGCTCCGTCGATTGAAAAAGCGCCTCGACAGGGAAGGAGTCCTCCAGGACGCAAAAACGAAGCGCTACTACGAAAAGCCGTGCGAGAGGCGTCGCCGGAAGGAAAAAATGTCGAAATTTACCAATTTTCTGCGCAATAAGCGGGAAAAGGAATAGTAAATGGCCGTAGCGGCCGAGAGCGTCAGTTCGTCGGCCGAATTACCGCAAGCTGGCCTCAAAGCAGTGGCTATGGTCGCTTCGCGTTTTGAGCCACTAATGTCTTGCTTTTTCCAAGCCTTTGTCTACGCATATTGTTTATGCAGGACTCACAAATTACTCAGCCGGGAAATTTGGAGCGTTTCTTCCTTAGAAAATGTGCAGCGCAGTCCTTTGGGCTGGACGCAGTCGGTGCGGCCGTCAGTCAAACGTCTGCAGCTTTTGCAGCTAGTTCATTGGTGAATGATGCAGCGATTCACATGGCGACGGAAGGAGTTTTTGGAGATGCTCTTGCCTGCTACGCAAATGGAGCTCGCGCGTCCGTTCTAATCACCGTGCTCTGCATAATCATTAGCATAATAACACTCGGCCTATTCTACGCCATTGGTTTCGCCGCGGTGAAAGCCAAACACAAAGAAAACGGCGACTTCTTTCAGGCCCTGGTTGCCGACGCAAAAGCCGCACTGGACACAGATTCATCCGGCAAATGGAAACCATATATCGACGAGCAAATCGTCAACGGTTGCGCCACAAAATATTTTGCCGAAAAGCTGTTTGGCGATGGCGGAGCTGGCGACTCTCTGCGCGCTTCAATTGAAAAGGCTAGCAGAGGAGAATTGATCGCCGCAGTGGAAGCCGCGAATGTGGCGCCGGCTGTGGCGTCGGTTTTTGCGAGTGGTAAAGCAACCGGCGCTAATAGCCCTACGCAAATCAATTCAGTCGTAGCGCCCATATTTAGGGCACTCCGGCTGTTGCCGCAGGCGACAGGCGCGCCAAGCCCGCAACCGACAATTTTTACCGTCTCCGGCGGCGCCACGGTGGATGAGGTCGTCAAATTTGCGTCAGCGGTTGGCGCGCAGGCATCGCACAGGCTGAAAAATTGGCAAGCCCAAGCGGCCGAAGAAGGCGAGCCCGGCGAAATTAAAAATCCATTGCTCGAGAAAGAAGGTTTAGACTTGATGGATGAATATGTGCACTATCATACCGTGAAAAAAATGTTGACTACCAAGGACAACTCTGGCCATGCGTCTAATACATCCATTGAGACGCCAGAACATCCTCTGCATGGCTTTTTTAGCGGAGAAGGCATGTGGCTCTGTGAAGGCCCTGGCTGTGGCAACAAAGCGCAGCCGCTCCAAGCGGCACTTTCCGGAAAAATGAAAGATATGCTCCCCTCCATCAAAGATGTTGGCAGTTTTGTCGAAAATGCAGTCACTAATGCTCTTAAAACGAGCAGCGATCCACAATCGCTTTCAGCGCATATTGAGGTAGACGTAAGAGATATTCAAGAATTCCTTAGCGATATCTCTAAGTGTGACTACAGTGGCTTTTGCGGCATTATGGAAAATGTTTACGGCAGTGACTTTTCGGATGACGTCGACGAGGGTGATTGGGTCACATACAAAAGTGAAGATCCGGACAGAATCGAACTGACTGGCTTCCTTGAAGCCGCGAAAGCGTTGCTCGAGGACATCCGCGACGGCTTATCTAGAAGCTCATTTACTGAAAACCCCAAAGGCGACGGTGGCGTAACCGCAGAAGCCTATTCCCGCTGCGCAGCCGCTGTCCGTCGACAGTTGGTTTGCCATTTTGGCGGAAGCAATCCTTCCGGAGCAATTAGCAAGCGCCAAGCGTCGACCATTAGATGTGAGACAATAAAGCGGCTCCATGGGCCGACGGCAATCACATTAGACGAAGAAGACACGCTAGGCAGTGTTTTCAAAGGTCAATTTAATACACCTAGCATCAATGATGTTGATATTGATAAAGATTATACCGTACATTCTTTACGTTGCGTAGCGTTTCGTTTGGGAGAAGCTAGCTCTCTAGTGTCGATACTGCCAGATGGTTGCAAAGACGAAATAGGCATCGCCACGACTATCGCGCGTCATGCGCTTGCTTTGTTTGAAACGACTGGAAACAATGGTCAACTTACCGCCATCGTCAAAAATCTCGATGCCAAACTGGGCGAATTACGTCCTAAACTAATTGCCGACAACGGTGCCAAATGGACGCTAGAACAGCTTAGCGAACTGCTTGGGCCGTGCGGCCTTCAAATTCAAGCCGGCAGCAAAGCACAATTCACCGTCGACTCCATTTGTAGTTACGACAAGGCATACAACTTTGTCGACGCAATTTTCTCGCTATTAAATGATGCCTTGGCCGCTGCGAAAAACATAGCAAATCTTGATCTTGCCAACACTAATCGGAGCGTTTTGGAGGAAGCGCTCACACAAAGCCTTGACGATTTTTCCAGACGATACTGTACACACACCATTGGCCTGACGGCGGTTGCGGCAGCTGAAGGCGCAGGTGGTGATGTAAGGAATCCTGCCTGCCCGCTCCACCTGGCGTTTTGCGGAGAAGCTGCGCAACGGAGCGACTGGATGCAACTTATCGACAATGCCATTGCCGGGAACGGCAATCTTGGCAGTGCGCTTAGTGACAATTTCAATACGGCAAGAAAAATTTTCGCAGGCGCCGCAAAATGGATTATTAACTCCATTAGATCGGCTAATAATCAAGGACATGTCGCTCTTAATGGTTCCTTCAATAGTATATTTAAAATATTTGATTCAAACTTTTGCACGTTTATCAACGGCCTTGGCTCGGGTGGCAAAAAGGACAGTAACGACTCGGATGACGACTCGGATGACGAAGAAAATTGTGCCACTGCTGGGTTAGCTGGTTTTTTGATCCAGCCAGAAAATCCCAAAGATGAACAGCTTTCAGCAGTAAGCACTGACACGGCCGCAAATTCCTTGGCCAGCGACGACGCCAACCGTATGCTTCTACAAGGAATGCGCGCCATGATTGATACAATTTACCGCACCCTAATGGAAAGCGACTTCACGGAGGAGAAAGTTGGAGACGCTGCAGCTAGATGCTATGCCGCCGCCATTAGAGATTGGCGCAAACCGGGAAGCGACGATTATATTTTTCGCCAAAAGGAAAGAGCATTCGACGCAAAACATAATACTCCGGACGCGATAGCGGAAGTTGCTACAGATGTGCTAGAAACAGCCAGAAGCGCCATATTGGGATCATAATTTCGCACCAAATTTCAGCCGCCTGCCACTCGCAGTTCAGCGAAGTCGCGAGGCCGATGACTATCGGTCCGCCGGCCGGCGCGGCACCAATTCTAACTTATGTGCTTGCCGCGCCGGCTTTTTGCCATACTAGCGGGTTGTGAGTTCGAATCTGCGCATCTTCGACAGCATGGAGCGCTCCGTCATTGACGTAGCCCGTTCGGTTGGTAGATTTGGCATCTACTGCTGCGGACCTACCGTTTATAATTACGCGCACATAGGAAATTTTCGCACTTTTATCGCCATTGATGTTCTTTGGCGCGTCCTTAAACTCGCCGGCTACAATCCGTTCGTCGTGCGAAACATAACTGACATCGACGACAAAACTATCGCCGGATCCATGGCGAGTGGGCAATCGCTGGAAGAATTCACCAGCCGTTGGACTGAAATTTTCCACCGGGACTGCGACGATTTGAACATGCTCATTCCGAACGTTGAGCCGAAAGCAACGGATCACCTGCCGGAACAAATTGCCATGATTGAAACGCTCGTCGGCAAATCCATGGCCTACGAAAAAAACGGATCGGTCTATTTTCGCATAGGGGCGTGGCCGTCCTATGGGCGCCTTTCACGCCTGTCGGAAAGGGAATTGCGCGTCGGCGACGGCGACAGCGGAGAAAAAGAGAATTCAGGAGATTTTGTCCTATGGAAAGCCCACAAGGCTAGCGACGGCGAAGTATTCTACGAAAGCCCATGGGGCAAAGGCCGACCGGGGTGGCACATAGAGTGCAGCGCCATGTCGCTGCGCTACCTAGGCACAAATTTTGCCATGCACACCGGAGGTGTTGATCTCTGCTTCCCGCACCACGAAAATGAAATAGCGCAAACGGAAGCGGCAACCGGCGAACCAATGGCAAAAATGTGGGTGCACGTGGCACACCTGCAGATCGGCGGCGAAAAAATGTCGAAGAGCCTTGGCAATCTATACACACTCAACGACATCCGCCAAATGGGATTTAAGTCGTCTGCGCTGCGGCACGCACTCATCGCAGGCCACTATCGGCAGCCGCTGAGCTTCAGCGACGATTCATTGCCATCCGCACAAAAATCGCTTGACCGCATCGGCGCCTATGGCTCCGCCCTAGCGGAACGCGCCAACGGCGGCGGCGACCAAACGGCGATGGGCGACAGCTTTGACGTGCTCGCTTCGGCGTGGGAAGCTCTTCTGGACGATTTGAATACCCCGCGAGCACTCGGTTTACTGTTTACGCACATGCAGCGATATTCTGCAGAGTCGTACGGCACGGCAGACGCCAAGAAACTATTGGCCGAATGGATGCGAATGGAATTCGCACTGGGCATCCCCATGGTCAAGCGCAAGAGTCCAGAAACGATAGCGGATGACGACATACGCTCCATAGCGGAAGAGCGGCAAAGGGCGCGCCGCGAAAAGAATTTCGCCAGATCGGACGAACTGCGCGACGAACTCGCGGCGCGCGGGTGGTGCGTATGCGACAGCCGTGACGACGGATATGAGCTGAACAAGCTGAAATAGCGCGCGGGGAATGATTTCATTTAGGGCACCATAAGCAGCGCACCAACCCTAAGCTGCGCCGGCGATTTGAGCTGATCCCTATTGGCCTCAAAGATTTCCCGCCAGCGCGCCGCAGTCCCATAGACCTTCAAACTGATCGACGACAGCGTGTCGCCGCCGCTAACGGCGTAGGTGCGCGGAGAACATGCGCCTCCGCCGCTAGCCATCGACGCGCCAGCAACTTCCGCCAATTTAGCGGCCGAGGAGCTCGCCGTACGCATTTCGTCTATTTTCCCATGGAGCACGGCCACTTTCCTTTTCAATTGGCCATTTTCATCCTGCATCATCTTGAGTGTCCGCAACATATCTCCGTGACTTTCCCGCACGAGCTGCCTCAAAATCGGTATTTGCTCCAGGTACGCCTTCTCCGCAGTGGCAACGCGCTGGCGCACGAGGGCCACCTGCCTATTGGCCGGCGGAGACTTCTTCAGATATTCGCGGTAATGATAGATTGCACTCAGCGGGTCCTTGCGGCGATTTAGGAATAGCTCGCCGCACTCCAGATGTGCTTCGGCGGAACATTTCGAATTGTGCTGAGCCGCCGCAAGGAAGCAGCGCAGAGCCGCATCCTCTTTGCCCTCCCTCACATAATCCTGGCCGCGATGGAAAAATTTTTCCCAGCGTTCCCCACGGGACTGCAGCCGGCCGCAGCCGCAAAGCGCAAACAGAGACAGGTAGGCCATCGCCAAAAGCAACGGCCCACCAATTTGACAGAAATCACTTCTCCTCCGCGCCATTTCTTTCGCAATCTTTTGGGACGAGCGCCCCGCCGGATATGATCATTTTCATGGCGTCACCTATAGACATGTCCAGCGCGATGCAGCTGTCCTTTGGCACGATGAGCAAAAAGCCAGACGTTGGATTCGGCGTTGTGGGTACAAAAACGGCCACCGTCTCACGGCCATCAGAGGACAATTCGCCGCAAACGTCGGCAGACAGGAAGCCAATCACGGAAATCTGCGATTCGGCAAGACGCAGCATGACAGCTTTTTGGAACACAGCCCTATTGCCATCGGCGAACGTGCCCACAATCTGCCTAGACGTGCCATAGACCATGCTTATGAATGGAACGCGGCCGATAACCCTTTCCGTAGCGCCTATGAACCATCGGCCAACGACGTAGCGGGAGATGGCCCCAACGGCCGTAACCGCAACTATGGAAAAGAATATGGCGGCGCAATCGGCCACGAATGATTCTGGAGCGCTGAGCTGTAAGCCCTTAAACATCACCTTGCTGACGGGCCGCCCAACGTGCTCCATAAGGAAGGCAATGACAAAGACGGTTATGCCGAGTGGAAGAAGCGTCAGTAAACCGGAAAGAAATGCTTTGCGTCCAAATTTTAGCACGCCATCCATTGTCCTAGGCGGATCATTTTTCGCAACACCTTTTGGTGGGAATTATTTCCCGGATAAACCGACAACTGGCGAATGACCTTGCCCTTCAGAGTGCGAGACGAAAAATTTACGGCGATGAACGTTGAGCGCTGCTGGCGCTGTGGATTGTGCTTTGGCGTCAGGCGAGCCGTTAACTTAGCTAAGAGTTTGGCGGGAAGCGGATGGAACGTATTCACGGATGGGCCCATCGCCCACGGAAATCTGCTTGTGGAACGGCTTCAGGCGGAAGGAATTACCATCTTGGATGGCGATCGGAGCAGATTTGGCGCAAAAGACTGCATCCTAATTCGCAGCCACGGCGCCACACCGGCCAGGCGAAAAGAGCTCAGCAAGATGGGCTGCAATGTTGTCGATTGCACATGCCCAGCAGTTAGGCGCAACGAAAACCTCATAGCAAAACTACTTGGGAACGGGAAACATGTGCTTCTGTTCGGCAAAAAAACACACCCGGAAATTGTGGCGTTGGCAGCCTGCGACGCTAAAAACATTTCCGTTTGCGAAGGCGAAGTCGATTTGCCATCGACCGATGCAATCGGCCCAAAAGACATAGCTATCCTCTGCCAGACAACGGCTGACGGCCATGAATTTTCCAAATTTGTCGCCGCAGCAAAATTACGTTTCCCAATGGCTCAGTCAGCTAACGGACAGTGCGGCGAAGTGAAATTGCGCTGCGAAGAGTTGGCCAAAGCAATCTCCAGGCGAGAACCTGACACTGCAGTCATTGTTGTCGGCAGTCAACATTCCAGTAACGCACAAACACTTGCCGCCATAGGTCATCGGGCGTCCCTAAAAACTGCCATATGCGAAAAAATATGCGATATAGGGCAAGATTTTTTCTGCGGCACAAAACGCATCGCCATCGCTTCGGCAACGTCGACTCCGGCAGACGCAGTCGACGCAATCACTAGCCATTGCAGCCGGCAACGGGGACAGCGGATAGCCGATGGAAGCTGCTAAACAATCACCTCGGCTGCGGGCTTGTCCACATTGAGCTTTGCCATTTCGGCGGCAAAGTCGTAGAAAGAAAGCGTCTTTTTTGCGGGATCGCGCTCAAGATCGTCACGTTTAGCGTTCAGCGAATACACTGCAAATCTCGTTTTAAATCTAACATCGTCAGACACATCCTCGCCTTCAGGTTTGCGATAGGGTAGCAGCTCTTCTCCGGCATAAACATCTTTCGCCGGCATATAGTAGTGATGCACTGTGCGTGGGGGTCTGACTTTATCGGAAAATGCATTCTTAGCGGCAGCAATGGCATCATCCTTGAGGATGATGGAAAATTTCACCCCCGGAAACTTTTTCTCATACATGCTCGCAGCTAATTCCACGCGTAACTTTCTGAGCGAAGCTTTACGTGCGCCACCATCGCCCGCACCTTCTTTCTTGCTGAGTTCATGAGCTATGACGCTAAATCGGTAGGCTGCGCCGGAAAGACGAGTTGCCACCTTGCCTTCGCCGTCTTTAGCATGTCCACGTATGTCTCCAATGCTCTTAGCTGCGTCGTCTTTATTGAATGCCGAACCTAGACCGCCAACCCACGAGGCCTCAATTAGAGGTTTGCTGAGACCCCTGCTCGCTATTCCGGCCTGTAAAATTCTAGCGGCATCGCGCATGTAATCGGACAATTTCTTTTTTTCATCGGCGTCGAGAGCCCCATCCTTAGCCTTGTTCAGCAACCCCCCTATGCCCCTCCTTATGCTCCTGGCATTAAGCTCCTCAGTTTCTCCACTACCGTCAAGTTTCGGAACTGAGACTTTAGCGGCTGCGCTATTAATGTATCCAGCGTCAGCGTCTGCGCTGACATCCATGTGGTCGTTGTCATCAAAGTGGCCAAGCAAATAGAATGCCTCCATAATGGTGCTGGCGTCCGCGCCAAATTCTTCGCACTCTTTGCCAATGCCAATATTGCTAGCAATTTTTTTAATGCTATCCGCATCCGGCGCATTGCCGCCTATCAGATATCGCTGCTTGTCACCTGCGAGTTTATAGCCTTTTTCATCGACATCCGCTGCGTCGGGTTTTTTCCCAGTTCTTCTGATGTCGTCTTCGGGAAGATATGCCGTATGGGATGGTACGGCAGCACGATTAGTGAATTGAGGAAACCCAACGCCCATAGCACTGTCATTATGGCTTGATTTCGCGTTTTTGGCAAAACTTTTTCCTAAAATAGAAAACACTTCGCTGCGGCAGAATGAAATATTCATCGGCGCCATTCGGCCGCCAAATCCATTTAGACTTGCAATGGCGATGCAGCAATCTTCAGGCTCCGCACCCAAAGGAAATAAATTTGTGTGCGATTTGCGGCGCTGCGCAGTTAGCGAACTGACAGAACTGGCGAAACGGCTGCGCCAGAAGATAATCTCGGCCGTAGAAAGAAACGGCGGCCATTTGTCGGCGAACCTTGGTGCCGTCGAACTCACCATAGCGCTGCATCGCATTTTTGACTTCCCAAAAGACCGCCTAGTTTTTGACGTTTCACACCAGTGCTACGCGCACAAATTACTCACCGATAGGGACGGTGAGCGCTTCGGCTCAATCAGATCCTCCGGAGGCTACTGCGGATACTGCGACATTTCGGAAAGCGCACATGACGTTTTCACAGCTGGACACGGCGGCGCTGCGCTATCGGCTGCGCTTGGCCTAGCGGACGCGCGCAACATGCTGGGCGGAAACGAACACATAGTGGTTGTCCTTGGAGACGGATCACTCACCTGCGGCCTAACACAGGAAGCCCTCCAGCACGCCGCAGCAAAAAAAGTCATAGTGCTGTTGAACGATAACGGATATGCCATCGACGGAACGGTAGGCGCATGGGCCAAACACCTATCCAGCATGGACGGAATCAAAAACGGCTGCTGCGCCTTTAGGGACACCTACGGGATGGATTTCATCGGCACCATTGACGGGCACAATTTTGATGAGCTCATCGCCGCACTGACTTGCGCAAAAAGAAGCACGAAATCAGTTCTCGTACACGCAAAAACGCAGAAAGGACGCGGCCATCGACTGGCTGAACTGCACCCCGAAAAATTCCACAGCGTCGCATCGGAGCATTACAGCCAGTGGGATGGAAGTGAAGCGCATGAAATGTGGTGCGCCTACGGAGATGCGCTCGGCCACTATCTGTGCCAATTTGCCGAAAAGGACGATTCAATTGTGGCAGTTACGGCCGCAATGGGACGCGGAACTGGCCTCTGCAGATTCGCTGAAAAATTTCCCCATCGGTTTTTCGATGCCGCAATGGCAGAAGGTCATGCCCTAACATTCTCTGCCGGATTAGCGAAAGGTGGAATGCGGCCCATTTGCGCAATCTATTCCACCTTTGCCCAGCGCGCCGTAGATAATTTCTTCCACGACATATGCCTGCAAAATTTGCCAGTTGTTCTCTGCCTTGACCGTGCCGGCCTCGCCTGCCGCGACGGCGACACCCATCACGGACTCTTCGACATCGCACTTTTTTCCAGTTTTCCAAACTGCTCAATCGCACAGCCATCCTCACTGGAAGAGTTCCGCGATTTGCTTCGATACGCCCTCGGTGCAACTGGACCTACAATTATTCGCTACGGTCGCGGCTGCGCAGGAGTACTTCCCGTGGACGATGGAAAGCCGCAAAAAATAGAATTGGGCCGCGGAAGAGTGCTGCGCCATGGCGACGAAATTTCGCTTTGGGCACTTGGCCAGAGACGCCTATGGCAGGCGATGAAAATTGCCGCCATGCTCGAATGCAGCGGCATTTCCGCAGAAGTTGTTGATGGGCGGTTCGCCAAACCCGTAGACCATCAACTTCTTGGGCGGTCATCGCGCTGCCGCCTGATCGTGTCCCTAGAAGATCACGTGATTTGCGGCGGATTTGGATCGCAGCTGTCCATGGCGCTGCTGCAAATGGATAGGCGGACAAATTTCATTGCGATCGGGTGGACGCCACCAATCGGATTCGCAGAATCAAACGGCGTCCTGGAGGAACGCTGCGGCCAATCTTCGCAGCAACTTTTTTCACTGATTCTTCGCCGCTGGAACGAGTTAATGGGCGGAAAATCTTCCCGGGCTGATAAAAACCGAACCGAAGCACACTGCTGCAAGGACAATGTGGAGAAGCATAAGGTCGACCTGGCTCGCGTCGGCAAAGACGGATTGGCGAATTAGAATGCACTCGACGATCGCCAGCGCCGTGCAGCTGCTCTTATAGAAACAGCCCGCCATATAGAGTACGCCAAAAATCAAATAAATAATTGCCACGGAAACTATCCAGACACGCTGGTGCAAAGTGATTGAAAAAATTGCGAATGGTCTGTCTAAAATAACCATGGCCGAACGATTTCCGCTCAGCATACGCACGCCGAACCACACGAAAATGAGACCAAGGACGGCGCGGATGATAAGTTTCCCAAAATCCGGCCGTTCAAAAAGTTTGTTCACGGCATCAATATGTAAGGCGCACACGGCTGCGCAAGTTTAAGGGTGAAAATCTTGTGAATGCAACGGGAAACGCAAAACCCCCTTCCCACGTAGCCATAATACCGGACGGCAACGGCCGTTGGGCTTTGCGCCGCGGATTGCCGCGAATGATCGGGCACCGCGCCGGCGCAAAGGTTGTGGCCAGAGCAGTGCAATGGGCAAAAAGGGCAGGCATCTCATCACTTTCCATATTCTGCTTTTCAACGGAAAATTGGTCGCGGCCAGCCGATGAAGTTTCGGGGCTCATGCGACTTTTCGACCTGATGCTGCGTAGAAATTTTCGCCGCCTCCTGCGGGAAAACGTGCGACTGCGATGGCTCGGCAAAGCGGACGGTCTGCCGAAAACCATGGTGGAAACGCTACGCTCCCTGGAGGAGCAAACGGCCGATCGATCCGGCTTACAGCTATTCCTTGCAATTAATTACAGCGGCCGCGACGAGGCAGTCAGAGCAGCGGCCAAGTGCTATGGCGGGATTTCCGTCTCCGCCGCAGCCGACTGGAATCAAATGGCTAAACGGCTAGACTGCCCGGACATGGCTGACGTTGACCTGCTAATCCGCACGTCGGGCGAAATGCGCCTAAGCAATTTCTTGCTGCTGCAGAGCGCATACGCCGAGCTGTATTTTACGGACTGCCTGTGGCCAGATTTCGACGAAAAAGAATTCCTGCGCGCCATTGCAACCTACGGCCAAAGGCAGCGCCGCTTCGGCGCCACCGCTCCTCCGGATGAACAGCACTAGGGCAATGGCAAAGGAAGCGCTACGCTAGGCGGCAACGGAGCCGGAAGCTTTCGCGGCAGCCTCCGCGTCCTTTCTCTCTTGCGCACTGGCATCGATGCGGACGCCGAGAAACTTTACCGCCAAAATCCAGATGGCGCAAATCACGAGGAACGCTACGGCCACTATGGGTGCTATGTTGAAATAGCTAGCGCCAGGCATGAGCAGAAACAGCACGGTCTGGAAACCGGCGCCGCCGGACTTCCCAAGCCGCCCGCCCAAAACGTCGACGACCGCTTTGCCCTTCACCTTCATCTCGTCATCGAGCGGTATATAGGCCATTTCCTTTGTGAGGTCAAAAAGCGCGTACTTCGTCGACTTCACTATGATGTTCACGGCAGCGCCGAAAAGAACCGCCAGCGCCAGAGAGGAAACGCCGACGGAAAAAAGAAACCCCTCGATGGAACTCTTCAGCAGCACGAAAGCGAAAAACGCCCCTCCGAGCAGCAGCAAAATTGACGGCGTGATAACGGCCGCCGTAAACCAACGGAAAAGGCGTAAGATGTTGCCGCCAACAAACATCATGGCCATCGACACAAATCCATTCACAATGGTAAGGCGACTCATGAAGAGATTGTAGGCACTCGGATTCTGGTAGCGCAGCTTCACCTGACTTTTCCACACCCCTTCGACAAAGTTTATGCTCACCCCGTAACAGACTATGAGGAGCGCTATGAGCCCGAGATAGGGCGAGGTGAAAATCGCCTTAAAGCTCTGCCCCATTGACATTGTCAGCTTCTTTTTGGAGCCACCCTTTACGGCTCCAGGATCGTAAAACCGCTTGTCGGTGAGGACATTTTTCTGCATCCAGCGGTAGATAGCCATTATCATGACGCCGAAAATGACAACCATGGCCATGAGCAGCCGCAGCGAACTACCCCAGGCGTCGCCGGAGGCGCTGCTGGCCTTTGCCGCCGACTCACCTATGGTCCCCGACAGGAGAAGCGCAGTTTGCGCCATTAGGCCGAAAAAGGCGTAGTGCCGCTTTGCCTCGCTAACGCGGGTGATTTGATTGGCGAATTGCCAGAATGACAGAGATATAATGGCACTACCCCAAAGCTCCGCCAGCACATAAAAGAGCGCATAGGTCCAGTTGCCGCAAATCGCTATGAGCCAGCGGTACCGCGGCATGGCCTCCTGCCACGCCGCCACGGACTCCACGGAAGGGTGGAAATAACTTAGGTGCGGGTATATGACAAAGCCGAAAATGCCAAAAAACAAAATGAACGGCAAAATGGTGGCGTAGAACAGTTTCTCGCTGACAAGCACATTGCTGGCTTTCGCATAGACCACGAGAAAAATCACGGCAGCTGGCGTTACGCAAAAAAGCTTCAAAAATGATAGCACCTCCGCTCCGGAATTCGGGGCAGTCACCACAAGTGTGTCCTTGGCGTTGCGAAGGAGCGAGTAAATGGTTAGAATGAAGAAAAATATAAATGCCATGGGCACCACTTTCTTCAGCTCGTAGTTGTGTATTGGAAAAAATATCCTCCGCAGCGCGGAAAACTGCCGCTGCCCCTCTACCTCCTGCGCCATAATGCCTCCAAATCCATAGGGGACGATGGCCGCCCGGGAAACGGCCGCCATTCCCGACAATGTACGCCATCGAATGTAATGCTCATAGTTAAAAAACAAGCATTTTATTTGCGTTTTTTGCCGGTGAGCTTTCCGTCGGATCTTGGCCACTGCCCGACAAAAATATCCACTTCATCTTGGAGCGGAAAAACTCCGTCTGTGCGTTGCAATTTCTGGAGGCGTCGACAGTGCCGTTGCAGCTTTTCTGGCTAAAAAGAGCTTCCCAGCCGCGGAAGCGGTGCACATGCGCACTTGGCACAGCGAGGACAAACTGGGCCATTGCCCATGGCGCGATGACCTAGAAAGCGCCAAGGCAGTCTCGGACCATCTTTCCATACCTTTCCGCGTCGAAAGCATGATAGAGCACTACCGCCGCCACGTCGTTAGCGCGCTAGTTGATGGCTATGGCGCAGGGAGAACTCCAAACCCAGACATGCTCTGCAACCGCCATGTGAAGTTCGGAGAACTGCTAAGGCGGGCGATGGCGGGCGGATGCAACTTCCTAGCTACCGGGCACTATTGCCAAATTAGGAAGCTCAAAGGAGGCGAATTCTCCCTGGAGCGCGGCGCCGATCCGACAAAGGACCAATCCTATTTTATGGCGGCCGTTGATGCGGCAGTTTTGCCATTCATCATCTTTCCGGTTGGCGGGCTCAGCAAAAAGTGCGTCAGAGAAATCGCAAAGGAAATAGGCCTTCCGAACGCAAAGCGCAAGGACAGCCAAGACATCTGCTTCCTCGGCGGGAAAATTTCCCTGCAGGATTTTCTTAGCGGCCACATCGGCGATCGTCCCGGCGACATTGTATCCACGGACGGCAAGGTGATTGGCCGCCATGGTGGAATTTTCAGATACACCGTCGGACAAAGGCGCGGCCTGGCAATTCCGTCGAACGCCGATTTCGAAAAATACGTAGTTGTGGAAAAGGACTGCGCCAATAACCGCATCGTCGTCGCCTTCGAATCCGACAAAAATAGTGGATTGCGGCGCAGCTTGGTCGAGCTGGAAAACGTAAATTTTCTGTCGAAACCGATGGTCGGAAAGGTAAATTTACTGGCCGAAACGCGTTTCAGAGATCCGCCAACGGCGGCTACGGTTACGTTCCGCGGCGACGGCACAGCCCTAGTCCGCTTCGAAGAGGAGCAGCGGGCCCTTGCGGAGGGGCAAACGATGGCATTCTACGACGGCAATAGACTGCTGGGCGGTGGAATTTATGCAAAAGCGCAGTGAAAGTTCAGTGCGACCTTCTCCGCCTAGGAACCATGTGCGGCAGATATAAAAGTAGAGAAAATATGGCCGGCACGGCGCCGCAGGCCACCGCCAATGAAATCATTTCTCTGGGCTCCAGCGCGATTTGGAATGGCGACTCCGGCGGACGCTGGCGCTCGGCGGGGCCATCGGAAAGATACTGCAGAATTTGCTGAAAGAACAATGTGTTGGCGCACAAAGAGAAATATTGATTTGAGATAAAATCGCCGCCAACCACGACCATCTTCCAGGGCGCGATGGCAACTGGCGCGTCAGATACGGAGCCGCCTTCTGCGGAAACGGCCACAGCACATGTCGCAGAATGCGCCTGCGAAGACGCCGCAATGAGCCGCTCAACGCGAACGTGTCCTGCGGCAAAATTTCCTGCGCCTTCTCGCATTGGGCAAGCGGAAGAAAAGTGCACCGGCTGCTCCAAGTCTACGAGCGGAGCTAGATATGACACTGCCGAAGAAAAATCGCCAAATCGCACGGTGCCACTCCAGCCATCGGCGCGCACAAGCGGCCGCTGATCCACGATGACGTTCAACGCGCAAAGGAACTCTAAAATGGACGGATGGCTATGTTCAGTAATAACGATTAGGATGCGGCCGCGTTTCTCTTCCAGGAAAGCGAGCAGAGACGCCAATTCCTCACAGCTAAACGGCGAACGCGGATCAACTACGGCCAAAATTGAATTTGACCCATCCATGCCATCGATTTCCTCGCCGCACAGCTGGGAAATCTGCCATCCATGCCGCAAAACCCACTGCCGCAAGCGCCATAGACCTCCATCTCCGCGCAGGCGATGGGGAGAGCGCTCCCCGTGGCCCCGCAGAAAGTAGACGGTGCCGCCGAAAGCGGAGCCGATGGAGCCAAGGGCGTCGGCTAGGGCATCGGCCAATTCGAAATCTGAAAGCGTTCGTGCGGACGGCACGGCGCGCACACTGTTGCCGCCGCGGAGGAATATGCCGCCGTGCGGCTGCAGCGGCGGACTGCAGCCGGCAAACCATTCGGCAATTTTTCCCCGCTCCAAATCCATCGAGACGAAGTCGTAAGCTAATGCTACGTCGTCTTCGGCAAAACGCACCTTAGCGCTTTCGAGAAAATTCCCAAGCGGTTGGCGCCACTTGCGGTCGGAGCCTTCTCCATTCCTTTCCTCTTCTATGACATAGATTTGCAACGGGCTGCCGATGGATTTTGCCAATGGAACGCATTCGTCCAGGCGCCGTCCGAAATCGGCGGCACAAAAACGGAAATGGTGGCGTTCGGAAAATACGTTAATTGCCACGGTGGCGGCAACGAGCAGCGCAACCACCAGGGCCAGCCCAAAGCGGCGCCGCAGGCGCGCCGCAGAAAATGTGTCCCAACGGCCCACCGCCACACACTAGGTGCGCAAAAAAGTCACGCAAGTGCGGCCAGAAAAAATTTGGCCGCATTAGAAAATGACTTCCCCCTAGAGCGCTTCAGCCTGAACGGCAGCAGCCGAATCCGGCGCAGGGCTTTTTTCGTAAACTATGGCGGTCCCACCGCGATATGTTTCGACGTAGCCGAGGCCAACCAACTGCTCGTTCGCAGAAAAAGGACGCCCTCCGTGGCTGCTGTCCTCCACAATGATGACGGCCGGATTGTGGCGATTAATTGTCGCCTTCGCACCGTCGATTACGCTATCGGTTGCATAGCCATTTCCGAATCGAATGACGTCAATGTGCTCCACGCTAAAATCTTGTCCATCAATGGTGTTGGCACTGGCATCCGGTTCTTCATCGCCATTGCGCGGACGCCGAGGGAAACCGAACGGATGGTCGATCACAGCCAAGTTGATGGCGATCTTCCCGCCAAGACCATTTTTGTCAATATTTTGCTGGAGCGCATCGGCCACACCTTTGGTGTCCTCTACGGCAATCACCCGCACAGCACCATTTTTAGCAAAAAAAATGCTATTTAGTCCAACGCCGGCGCCGATGTCGAGAAATACAAATCCATCACCGGCTTCGCCGGCAGCCCTGGCGCCATTCAAGGTGGCCACGACCTTCTCGAGCGCCTCACCGTTTGGGTAGGTGCCAGTTCTGCTAACGGCCCGCCGATCGGCATGAGTTTTCCATTGCGTTGGGATAAGCACATTTACGCCGTCAGCCAGCGTGTACGTTCCGGCATTCGCCCCATTGCCGCCAGCGCCAACTCTTGTGGGATCTTGCGCAGCAGGCGGCGCAATTTCTTCCCTTCTCTGCCCAAATATGCGCGGCGGTAAATTTGCCTGCTTCGCCGCATCGGCCAATTTGCCGCAGGCAGACAGATTTCCACGCCTGGTCCCGACCGGCGGAGACTCATGGGCGGCGCTGTGCGCACCTCTGCGGCCCGCTACGCCGTTGATAGCGGGATTAAATTGTTCTGACATAGGATGTACCGTATCCACAGCTCATTTTCCAATTGAACGCGACGGGACGCAAGCAAAACTTTCGCGGCTGGAAAAAACTTGCTAAAACCTTCGAACTCAACGTCGTCGAACGCCCTTGGAGCCGCTTGGAATGGAGTGCCGGCGCGATGGCGAAATGTTCTGCCGACCAGATGCTCCATTGGCGCCCACAGGAATAAACGTGCCAATTTTTGCCTGTTGTCAAAGTGCGACTCAAAAGTTTACTGGCCCCATGTACCTCAAGTACTTCGGGCTTGAGCGGTCCCCGTTTGGCATAGCGCCGGATCCGGACTTCCTCTACCTCAGCCAACGGCACGGAGAAGCACTTGCCCACTTGCGCTACGGCATCGGACACAGGAAAGGCTTTGTGGTTCTTACTGGCGAAGTGGGCTGCGGGAAAACCACTCTACTGAGGGCTCTGCTGCGCGAATTGCCATCCCGCCGCTACCGCAAAATTATAGTGAAAAACCCAACGATCAATCACATTGAGCTCTACGGGCAAATTTTGCACGATCTCTCCATCGACACGGCAGCCACATCTACGCACGAGCTTCTCGACGAGGTGGCCGACGCTCTGCGAAAATATGAGCAGGCAAACAAAGATATCGTGCTGGTTATCGATGAGGCGCAAAATCTTAGCGTGGCAATGCTTGAGCAGCTGCGGCTGCTATCGAACCTTGAAACGCAGGACCATAGGGCGCTGCAGATAATTTTAGTCGGGCAACCGGAGCTGCGAAACCTTCTGCGGAAAAGGGAACTGCGCCAACTGCGGCAGCGGGTGCCGGTCTACTACAACTTGCGCCCCCTCGGCTTCATTGAGACGGCCAAATATGTCAACTACCGCCTCGCCTACGCCGGCAGCGGAGGATCGGTGAAATTCTCCATGGCGGCCACCGCCGCCATTTACTTCGCCGCCAGAGGGATCCCGCGCCTGCTAAACGGCCTATGCGACAGGGCAATGCTCTCCGCCTACGCCAGATCAGCTGTGGATGTTTCGTTCGCCGATGCCCGCCGCGCAATTCGCGATTTGAGGAGACTGTAATGGCCCTAATCGACGACGCCATGCAAAAAAGCAAAGACGGCCATCCGCAAACGCGGGGAACTCTTTCCATCCTCGTGCGCCATCCAATGCGCGCCGTAGCCATTGCAATGGTCGCCGCGGCCGCGACGCTGTGGATTGGATGGACAATCGCCAGGGTTAAAAGCGAGCATCCGAATGCGGATGCGGAAGAAAACGCCATTCAGTCTCAGATTTGCCAAAACCCAAATGAGTTTGTCTCTAGTTTTTCCATTGGCGGCGTGCGCGTCGGGACCTATGAAACTGTCGCGCTCATAGGCGGCAAAACCGTTCACCAGGGCCAGTGGATTGGGAAAGGCGGCGAATCGGTGCAATTCGTTGGCGTCAGCGGAAAAGATTTACTCTTCAAAGGCAAATCGGGCGAACTCTACAGTAGAAATTTCATGCCAAACAATTGCAATTAGAGATCGAAATTCATGTGGAAAATTCTACGGGAATACCGCAATTGCTTTGGGTCCAGCCGACGGCTCTTCGCCATCCCCATTGGCGTAGCGCTGCTTACGACGCTAGGCCTGCTAGCCCTTTCCAGCGCAAGCCTATCATTCGTTGGGCAAAATTACCTCCTGCGCCAATGCCTGTGGCTCGTGGTGGCCATCGTCTTCTGCGCCATCGCCATGGCGCTTCCACTGGAATTTCTCCGCCGCCATTCCCTTGCCATAGCAATCGGCGCAGCTGCACTTTTGATTGCCGTGCTCATTCCGGCCATAGGTCTTTCCGTCAACGGTTCGCGACGGTGGATTAATTTTAAATTTTTCCATTTTCAGGTGTCTGAGTTTGCGAAAATTGCACTTCTCATCCGCCTGGCGGATCGATTGGCCGACCGTTCCGGCATGGAATGGGACTTCCGCGCCGGATTTTTCAAACCGCTTATCGCCATAGGAACCTTCTCCGCACTGCTAATCGCCGAACCGGACTACGGCAGCACAGTGCTATTCATGCTCGTTGGGTTCGCCGTCATGTTCCTTGGCGGCGTCCCGCTGCGCCACCTCTTCATCTGCACAGCCGCTGCAGCGGTCGTAGTTGCCATTTTCATTGCGCTCAACCCGCTTCGCCTTGACCGCATACTGTCATTTCTCGACATAGAATCAACCAAGCTGACCGGCTCGTACCAGCTATGGCAGGGGCTTGTCGGATTCCAATCGGGCGGCCTGCGCGGACTTGGCATCGGAAACGGGCGGCAGCAGCTATCCTACCTGCCCGAAGCCCACACCGACTTCATTTTTCCGGTTTTCGCCGAAGAACTTGGCTACCCATTTGCTCTGGCGGTGATTTTCATCTACGCCGCCATTTTTGCCGTCGCGTGGTCGGAAATCTACCGCATCGCCGATCCATATCTATTTCTACTGTCGAATGGCGCCATCCTTTTCGTCGCTGCGCAGACCGCAATCAATTTGGCCGTAGTAATGGGCCTTTTCCCCACAAAGGGAATGGCGCTGCCGCTCATCAGCTATGGCGGATCAAACCTTGTGCTAATTTTCACGCTCTTTGGACTCCTAGCCAACTGCCTTAGAACGGCCCACTGCCAAAAACCTAGGCTGGAAGATCTCATAGGGAGGCACCTTTGACGCCGGAAAAACTGTCGGACGCGGCAGATGAAAAAATCTTGCTAAGGCACAGCCGTTTCTCCTATGGAAAATGCTACCGATGAAGCCGAGCTACAATCCGTCAAAAATTGTAAGGGTAAGAAAATGCGGATTCCGCAAGCGCATGAGCACGGCGGGCGGCCGAGCCGTACTGTCGAATAGGCGGCGCGTGGGCCGGAAAAGGCTTACGGCGGTCTAGGAATGCGCGATGTTCCGCCTTCTTCGCAGCCAGCGCATCAGTGATCGCCCGGATTTTGAACTTTTCCGCGCATCCAGTCAGCGCTGTCGCGCTGACGGCTATCTGCTAGTGCAAAAACTCAACCGCGACAGCGGCGCGCTGCCGCGCATCGCCCTCGTAGCGTCACGGAAGGTCGGCAATGCCGTGCGCCGCAACAAACTGCGCAGAGTATTCCGAGAACACTTCCGACACTGCGCCGCGACCCCACTAAAGGGCAACGACTTTCTTGTGGTGTTCCTTGCGGAATCGAAGAAGCTGAACCCGCAGGACATGGGAAAAGAATTTGCGAGACGCCTAAAGCCAATGAACGGCTATATGGGGAAAGCAATCTGCGACCGCCCATAGTACTTCCGGGAAGAGCGTTCCTCCAATTTGCATTTCTGTGCCTGTTTTATGTACAGGTGGGAACTCCTATTTTCACATCCGTAACGGCCAACAAGCCGTGCCTTCGTAAAAAACCGTTGCCCCCAATTTTTTGATGTCAGGAGAAGAATGCGTGCTGGCGAGTTCGACATCCCCCAGAAGCTGGAACAGATGGTGAAACGGACTCGAATTCTGTCAATGAAAAACACCGATCAAAAGGGTCGGCGGCAGCATCCGCCAAACGCCACCAATCCGTTCGCCTGCCCAATAGCCATTGGCAACTATCTGCCGCCGCCACGCTGCCGAGACCGGCACGAAAAGCCGGAACCGCGAGATTGGCCCGAATGGCCGCTACGCTGTCCGATCTCATTTTTCTTTTTCCCAAATGGCCACACGGCGCCAAGTATTCTTGCCAAGATGGTCTTTGGTTTTTTTTGCCCGCCACCATCAAAACTTTCGGAGCAATTCCCGGAACGATGGCTCTCGCAATCCCCTCCACGCCATCCGTTTGACCGACGCCCGCCCGGCTTACGGCGAAATTGCCTGTCTCCCTTGCAGGATGGAGACGCCGGAGATCTTTCCCCGCCAACCACAGCAGTTGAGTATTTTGCGGGACTCTCATTGCACTTCGCCGACGGCGAACAACCGTCATCGGCGGGGCCATCGCAGGAACCGCTAGAAACGGGACACGGCCCAATTAAATTTTTTCGCTCTTGTCGCACGCTATTGCTGGCGATCGGATTGCGCCTTCTGCGCGGGCGCTTCGGTTGATTTCCGGACGCTGCGCCGGCGCTCTCCGATTCTACGTCTTTTTCCATGTCTCTAAATTCAGGCATTACAACTTCTCCAAAATGGAATTTCCACGGCCAACGGCAAAACCAGGTAAAACGCTCACTAAAACAGCCTTTCACACATTTAGCGCCGCATACTGCGCGGGCAAAGTGGAACCAAGCGGCACGTGGCTAAAATCCTCCCCACGTCGCATCGGCCCACCTCTCTACGCTAGCATTTGAATAAAAAACCATTGCCTCTGTCGAGAAAAAAAGCATGGTGCAAACACATGGATGATGGATCAAATGGGCGCAACGGCTGCAAGTTGGCTCATATTTTTGAGTTACAAAAAAAATTTTCCCAAAGGCTCGCCATCGACATGGATGCTCTCGACGACCAAAAGCGCATGTTTTGGGTCCTAAACTATGTTCGCGCCATGCAGCAGGAGCTCGCAGAATTAACGGATTCGCTACCGTGGAAATGGTGGGCGAACTATCAGCACTTCGATCTGCAAAATGCAAAAGTTGAGGTGGTAGACATCTTGCACTTCCTAATCTCGACGGCGCAAGCACTTGGCATGAGCTGCGACGAACTCTATGAGAAATTTTGCAAGAAAAATGAAGTCAACCATGCGCGCCAGGACAGCGGCTACTCGAAAAAAGACGACGACGACGCCAAGCACATTTAGTCTGGCCGCGGCGGCACGATGATTGCCGCATGGGGCAACGAAATGGCATGCGCCGTTTGGGCCCCATGTCACGGTTTTGGCTGGGGAAGTTTTTTGGGCCAGCCTGCAGCCGCAGAAAACTTCAACGGCAGCTAGCCGCGGACGTCCTTCCCTTTTGAATGGGGACCAAAAAATTATTGCCCGGAGAGATTATTTTGGAAAATTCCCCCTTCGGAAAGGCCAATAGGGGGCCACCGAAGTCGCAAAAAGTTATTCACATCCCGCTGTGAACAAAATGGGAATAAACTATGATTGCATATTCCTCCGATGGCGATGAATTCCTGTCGGAAAAGTTGCGAATGAACCAACAAATCGCAGTCCGAAATGCAATAAGCCAGCCAGCTGTGCGCTGTTATGCCCTTTTTGGACTTTTAATGGTCCGTGGCGAGCCGAATGGGCCACGGCTATCAGCCAGTACGTTTTTGTGAAAATTTGCACTGTGAATAACTCGCCGGACAGAAAGGAAGAGTTCGCCACGCTTGCGTCCATCTGGGGAGCGCTGCAGGCTGACTTGCGCACACTTTTCACGGAGGACGTGTACCGCGTATGGTTCGAAGATTTGCGACCGCTGCGAGAATCGGAACACGAATTGACGCTGCTCGCCCCGAACGAATTTGCGGCACTGTGGGTCTCCGACAACTACAAGGGAATACTGGAAAAGCATATCGCAACGGCGGCAGGAAGGGAAGTGGCCGTCGTCCTGGAGGCGCCGCAGGATCGGCCACCAATGGAAAATTCATCGCCTCCGGCGACCGTCTCGAAGGGAGCGCAGCGCAAATTGAACGCAATTCGCCGTTTCGACGAAACATACCTCACAAACCCGAAAAACACCTTCGATAACTTTGTTGTTGGCGACGGCAACCAGCTCGCCCAGGCCACCTGCCTGGCTGTGGCCAAAGACCCCGGCAAGGCCTATAATCCACTGTTCCTCTATGGGGCAACAGGACTTGGCAAGACTCACCTGCTGCAGGCCGTTGCCCACGCCTCACTGGAGCGGCGACAGCGACTAAAAGTCGTCTACACATCGACGGAAAAATTCACCAACGAATTCATCAAGGCCGTGCAGGAGAACCTTTTGGGAAAGTTTCGCGAAAACTACAGGAAAGTGGACATGCTGCTCATAGACGACGTACATTTTCTTTCCGGCAAAGAGCGCATCCAGGAAGAATTTTTTTACACCTTCAACGAACTGTTTGAGTCTCAGAAGCAAATTTGCCTCTGCAGCGACAGGCCGGCCTCTGAAATTTCTCGGTTGGAAAATCGCCTTGTGTCACGCTTCCAATGGGGCTTCGTGGCGGACATTCAAGCGCCCGACCTGGAAACGCGCATCGCCATCCTGCGCAAAAAGGCAACCGACATGCGCCTTTATCTCCACGAGGAAGTTCTGCAACTTTTGGCGGAAGGAGTTAGCACAAATGTGCGGCGCCTCGAGGGCGCTCTAACGCGCGTTGCCGGCTACATAGCGCTAACGGGCCACCAAATCGGCATAGCCGAAGCGCAGCGACTTCTCTACGACATATTTCGCGAGGAGGCGTCACGGGTTGTGCGCATTGACCAAATTCAACGGCGCGTCGCGGAACACTACAAAATCACGCTGGCGGAGCTGCTCGGCAAAAAGCGGCCAGCAACCATTGTTTTTCCGAGGCAAGTGGCAATGTACCTTTCCCGCCTACTCACAACCCATTCGCTGCAATTCATAGGTACGGAATTCGGCGGCAGAGATCATGGGACTGTAATTCACGCCTGCAAAACTGTTGAAAATGCCATGGAGCAGGACGAAAACATAAAAAAAATCATCGAAACGTTGCGGCAAACCTTTTGCTAGCGGAACACACAACGAACGCAGCCATGCTGCCAAAAGTTTGAAATGCCATGGCGCCCAATCGAAAATTGCAGAACCTCCCCATCAACGGAAGGCTGTTGAGGCGCCGCGAAAACGTATTCTTGGAAACGGCGCAACTGCACACCGCGGCGCCTCACCCGCCAAGCGGTGCCCTAGCGCCTTCTCCCGGTCGCAGCTGAAAGCTCCCGCGCCATCTCTCTGAAAACCGTTTTCTTTTTCAGGCTTTCGCGCCTGTTGGCCGGCTGATGGCTAGTGCCATTTCCGCCAAACTGGGAAATGCATGTCCTAAACCAACACGGAGGATGATTTTTACGGCAAAAAAGAAGCGCCTCAAGCCATTGGCAATTGGAGGCGCCGCGAAAACGTATTTCGGGAAACGGCGCAACGCCACACCGCGGCGCCTCAGCCAAATCGGTCGATCGCAAATTAGTATGTAGACTGGCTGAAACTTCCAGAGCGCCACAGGCTATTCACCGGCAAACTGCAACGCAGCTCCGGCACGAAGGAAGCGGGCCCACACAAAAAATAACTTCCCCAAAAGCGCCAAATAGTCAGTCTAGAGAAGTTTGACGCAGAGCCCATCCAAAAACTTTGCGTCCAAACGGGAAGCTCGTCCGGCTTCTTGCCGTTAACGCACAGACGCGCAATTAAACCCAAACGCCGATCGTCGCTATAGCCGGAAAAGGTCTTCCCGCCCAATGTGATGGAAAGCAAATCTTCCCATTTGCCAATTTCCACATTGACCGTTAGAATCCGCACAACAGTTTTCCCAAACAAAAAAGAAAGGTTCCTCACCGGCCAAATTTTGGCCGGAATGCCGCCAATTCCCACCACCACACTGCCGTCAGCATTTACCGCAGTCACCTATTACTGGAGAAACACTGACGTCGAAAAAATCCATGGAGCCGTCTTTACTGCAAAAAAAAAATCATGTCAACGGCGTAGCTTTTATCGGCAAAGGCTGCCGCGGAACATTGCTGTACGATTTGGAAACGTTTTTTGGTGTTTGCAGTTCAACATGACCATTAGAAATTTCCGCTAACTGCCACAATTTGCATCGGACGACCGCTGATGTCGGCAATTAGCTCGCGCTGATCGGCAAAATTTGTTCCAGCCAGCTGCGATGAAAGAAAATATGCGGCCGAAATGCTGCAAAATGGGATTTTGCATTGGTAAGTAACAATTTTTTTTGTTCGGTTCTCATTCGCCCATCGCAATCCCTCTTCCGTTCTGCCGGCTATGACATTGAAATTGCCGAGCGATGTCGATTCGGCGATGCCGTTTGCCATGTCGCCAACCACGTCGCCAACGGCAGCATCCTTCATGCTCTGTGGCATTTCTTCGGTCACCACCAGGTAGCGAGATATGATAACTGTCAAATCGGTAAAAACTCCATCGCCGCTATTCTTCAGCGCAATTCTTAGCCCTATGACGCTAAAAGCTTTATAGAATAAAGGGGATTTTTTAAAATCTCCAGCAATTCTCCGTTCTTTCATAGCGCGAAGCATTCTAAGCACGTTCTCTGCTGATGTTGCAGTTTGATCAGGCCCACCTTTAACCCAATAGCGCCGATGGCAAATTGCTGACACCACTTTCTTCAAGTCGTCACCAACCCACTTTCAGCAAACAAAATTGAGCGCGCTAGACATGGATATGGGCTCCAAGGTTCATTGGCGTGCCCATTGAGCCACAAGTTAATCATGTGGATATTTCCGCCGTTGTTGGCCATAATCCTTTCGAGCTCAGCTTCAATTTTACAGCGCCACCGACTGTATTGTCCCGACAGGAGATTCTCGCGTGGCGCAGCAGCCGGCCACTTATGCATGGCCGCCATGAATCCACCATCCTTCAATAGAATCGCCATTGCATCGCATACCTCTTCCGCAAAAGAAGCCGTATCGCCAACTGCAAACATTTGGCGTGCATATTTTTCAAAGAAAAATCTGCTTTCACCAATAAGCGTCTCACCAGCGCGCCTGATGTAGCACTCCAGTCTTTTTCTTCGGCCTTCATACGCCACATCGGTCTTCCACGCGCAACCAAACAGCGCCGACAGCGCAGCCACACGACTTGGCCCAAATGGCACTGAAAAACCACACTCCCATAAAGGAGGCACAGCTGCACTGACTTTTTTGGGGACTGCCACCACTACTCGACTAGGCCCATAACCTCCAGCTCCGCCAGCAGCCAAGTCGTGCGACGTAACGAATAGCCGCCTTAGTCCGGGAGAGCCATAGACATCACGACCAAATCTCGGCTGCTGTGGCCCAAGTCCCGGATGCCGCGGCGGTTGCTGTTGCCCAGATCCGGGATTCTGGGACGGCTGCGGCAACCTTGAAGGGATATCCGCAGTGGGAAAGTTTACGCTTTCCGGCGTAAATTTTCAATGCCTCTTTCCGCCAGGCGAATTATTGTCGCGCCATACTTCGCGTCCATTTCGCCAAACTGGAAAATACACGTCCCAAACCAGCACGGAAGATAAATTTTGCAGCAAAAAAGAAGCGCCTCAAGCCAATTGGCAATTGGAGACGCCGCGAAAACATATTTCGGGAAACGGCGCAACGGCACACCGCGGCGCCAATTGCTTGGGAATGAAGACATCAGATCGGAAGGCGAATGGCTATTGGCGCCAGAAAGGCGGCTGCGGACATGGCATCCCATGTGAATTTTCTCGCACTACCGACCAGGCGCCGCGAAAACGTATTTTTGGAAACGGCGCAACTGCACACCGCGGCGCCTCATCATCCGTGCGGTGCCCTAGCGCCTTCTCCCGGTCGCAGCTGACAACTCCCGCGCCATCTCCCTGAAAACCGTTTTCTTTTTCAGGCTTTCGCGCCTATCGTGGGTACGCTTACCGCGGCACAATCCAACTTCAACCTTTACAAGTCCGCCTTTGAAGTAGAGGCGCAGCGGAATAATTGTGAAACCTTTCCGCTCAACGGCGGCCCGAAGGCGAGAAATTTCGCTGCGATGGAAAAGCAACTCCCTTGTCCGCTCGAGTCTATGATTCGCATCAGTGCCGTGACCATAGGCCTCTATGCAGGAACCGAACAACATCGGTTTTCCGTCGCGGCCAACGCGCACAAAGGCTTCACCTATTTGCGCAGCTCCTCCGCGAACCGACTTCACCTCCGTGCCGCGGAGCACAATTCCCGCCTCAAACCTTTCGACAATCTCGTAGCGGTAGGACGCCTTGCGGTTGCAAATTTCTGCGGGAGTCACTCCCGGACGCATGGCAAACTACTCCGAAGCTAGCGAAGAAATTATTTCGCTCAGGTCGTCTTCGTCAGGTTCTTCATCTGGAAGCTCGTAGGTCAATTTTCCTTCGAAAATTTCTCGAAGCACGACATCCTCCAGTTCGAGATGCTCCAGCGACTCGATCGAGCTGTTGTTCTTTTTCCGCAGCTGGCGAACGCGACGCGAAACGAGGTTTATTAGTATGTTCGGGTTCTGCACCACCTGCAAAGCCTGCTTAAGATAATCGTCCCGCATAGCGTATGAACCAACCTATGCTAATCGGCCGTTGAATCAAGGATTTTCACAGCAGCGCCGAAAATCTTCTCCAGCACGTCTACGGTGCGCTTTCCTATGTGCACCGAGTTTCCGCGACCCCGCGCTAAAGTCTCTCTGATGCATGAATGCGGAAGCCACAGCCAGTCGTTCTGCATGAGAAAAACCTCCACATTTCCACGCCTCCGCCGCTCAACGGTCCCCTGCAACGCAACCCACCGCTTTGGCAGCCCGAACCACGTCCATTCAACGTCAAAGCCGCCGATGGGACCGCCGTCCCATCCGTCCAAAAGGGCTCCGTAGCGCCGCAAAAAATTTGGGAAATATTCAGTAAAAATGCGCGTCACAAATGCCGTAGGCAGATTGCGCACGTATTCTGCTACGGAAAATTCACAACCCATGCGCAGCGGGGGCAGTGGGTCAAAAGATACAAAATTCAAACCGTTCCAGCAGCCATGGCCATTGGGCGATGAAAATTTTTTGTTGCCGTACCACCGCGAAAAATCGCCGTCATCGCCCAGTCGCAATGCAAGTTCAAAGTGCAGATGGGCGCGCTCTTTCCCTATTTCGAAGGCCGAAGACGTGCGCCCAACAGACCCAAGCACATCATCGACCTCTA
Organism: Puniceicoccales bacterium; assembly: GCA_031268535.1. GTDB lineage: Bacteria > Verrucomicrobiota > Verrucomicrobiia > Opitutales > JAIRLM01 > JAIRMB01. The sequence goes on from JAIRXB010000003.1 coordinate 29,181, forward strand.
GCCGCCGGCCAACGGTTGCCACAGCGGAAAGCGACGCAAGATGGGCATAGAGCGATAGGATTGGCAAAGAAAAATTTTCATGCTCAACGACCACATATTTGCCGTAACTGCTGGCACCGGCGTCTCCATTTGCGTAGACCACAACGCCATCTGCTACGGCGCGAACCGCATCGAGCGGCTCGCCGTCTGGCCGCCGGCGGACGGGTCTTACGTCTATGCCGCCATGGAATTTTTTGCCGCATTCCCTAGCGAGACCGAACCCGCCGTTGCCCTTCTCGGTTCCAGCCGTTTGCAGATAGCGCAGCGGATCGGATACGGCGCAGTTTTCAGTCGGAAGGGAAAGCAAGTCCCCGAATGCCCGGCTGCAGCATAGGCACAGACAGGCGACTATGGCTTTCTTGCCCATAGAAAAAACAATTTACGCGATTCTTTCGGCAATCAGCTCGACGGTGTTCGGCCGCTTTGGCGCCAGCCGATAGGCGTTGCGCAGATACTCGAGGGCGGGCTCCAGGTTTCTTTCGTCGTTGTAATGTATCATCATCAGCGGCTCGCCCTGCTTTATTTGCACTCCAACCTTCATAATTTTAGACACGCCAACGGCCGGATCCAACGTCCCATCGGGCCTCCTGGCCAAAATTTTAACGCCGCTGGCGATCATCGCAGCATTGATTGTGTGTATGTAGCCGCGCTTCGGTCCAGGAAGTTTGCGTACGCAGTGCGCCTTAGGGAATTTTTCCGGATTATCTATGTAGGAGACATCCCCTCCCTGGCCCGCAATAATCTTCTTGAACTCCCGCAGAGCATCACCGCTTGAAAGACTTCTCTGCACCATCTGCTTTGCGGAAAGAGTAGATCCGGCCACGCCAGCCAGCCGAACAACCTCCATGCCGATGCGCAAAACGAGCTGTTTGAAGTCATCCTCTCCCTCCTCTGTTTTCAGAAAACGTACGGCCTCTTCAATTTCCAATGCCGTGCCGACGGAATCGCCAAGCGGCTGATTTATGTCGGTTACAAGCACGACACTCTTCCGCTGGAAGGCGTCACAGGCGCGGGCAATGGTCCTCGCCAAAGTTTTTGCCTGCTCTATGTCCTTTATGAAGGAGCCGTTCCCCCACTTGACGTCCACCACAAAACCCTCTGCCCCCTCCGCCGACTTGCGGGAGAGGATGCTGGCGGCAATTAGCGGAAGGCACGGCACAGCGGCAATCTCTTTGCGCATGGAAAATATAACGGAATCGATTGGCGCAATCGATTGATGTCGATTGGCGTAGGCAACACCGGTCGTCGTTAGGTGCCCGATGAAATCTTTGAGTGATTCGTCGGCCCTAAAGCCCGGAATGGCCGCCAGCTTATCCAGCGTGCCTATTATGAAATTTTCGTCTTCGCCGATCATGGACGGCATGACCACGCCGCAAGCGGCGGCGATGGCCGGAAGAACGAGTGGCACCTTGTCGCCAACGCCACCCGTAGCGTAGTGGGCAATTTTCGGCTTAGCGATGGCTGACAGGTTGAGCACCTCGCCGGAAAGCATCAGCTCCTCGGCCAGCGTGGCAGTCTCCGCCACCGTCAGTCCGCGGAAATATATGGCGAGAAGAAGGCCGGCAAGCTGATGGTCCGGCATGTCCCCATCGAGAAGCGCATCTACGATCGACTTAATTTCTTCGTCCGAAAATTCCCCGCCGTCGCGTTTTTTTTCGATAAGAAACCCATACGGCACACGCGGCGCGTCCTTTGTTTTAGCAGTCATATGTGTCCCGAGCCAACGGACAGCCGCTGACCCCCCTCTCTCATCTCTCTTGTAGGTAAATTGCCGTTTCGCTGTCGAGTGAAAAAATCACTATAGCCTTTATGTCGTTTACGTATAGCAACTTAAGGTGTAAAATTGTTTCTTTCGGCAGTCAAGTAATTGCCGCAGACGAAGAAAACCGACCCCAGTCCATAAAGCGGCCAACATCGCCGGAACGGGCAAAAAACTGCCTTTCCGCCCCGCCGAAGGCGTACGAAAATTCTATCTCCGCCGAAAGCAGCTGCAGCCCACCAACGGAAAGCACCTTCCCAACGTAGCGGTTGAGCGCAAAATCGCCGTAGGTGCGATCGCCAACGATCGGCATGGATCGGCTGGCGCACTGAAACCTAAGCTGGTGCGTCCTGCCCGTAAGCGGACACAGCCTAATTAGGGCAAGATGCACCGGACCAAACGTGCGACTTTCGATCGCAGCTGCATCGGTGATTGCGTCACAGTCAAAATCCCCTCCCCTACAGACTCTTAGCGTGTTTTTGCTCCTGCGAACTTGCAGCCTGTCGCGCCAACGCCAGCGGCAGCAGCTGGCGCAGGAGCGCACTACGGCGTAGTAGGTTTTTCGGACACGGCGCAGCTGAAATGATTCCATGGCGGCGCGGGCAACTGACCCAGTTAAAGCCAATAGAAGCACGCCGCCCGTGGCGGAATCGAGCCTATTGACGAGCCAGATCGGCGGAGAGCCATCGGACGGCACGTAGGCGCGACGCACTCCATCATAGGGAGCAAAAATCACGGCGCGACGGTCAACGCCGACGCCATTCGGATGGGAAAGAAGTCCTGACGGCTTTTCAATGGCCACCAAACCGGCACCGTCGACGGCAATCACGGCCGCCTGGCGATGGAGCAGTGATCTAAACGCCAAATGGCGCCGACCAAGGCAATCCCGCTCCATCGGAAAGGACGAATCTACTCTTCCGGCTTCGTCTTCGGAAGCGCCGTCAATCGGCGACCCTCTTTCCATTGGCCACGCCTACGCAAAAGCTCAATG
>JAIRXB010000004.1 GCA_031268535.1 Puniceicoccales bacterium
GACGATTGGGCGGCGATTGGGGACGGTGCGGCAGCAGGAACTGTCTGGCTTGGCGGCGCAATTGGCGCAGCGGCCGGTGACGATTGGGCCTGGAGTGGTGGCAGAATCGACAGCAAATCCTTTTGGCCGGCAGTAGCACCGTGCGCCGACGCTTCCGAAGATAAACTCTGTTGCAATAAGTCGGCGGTGGCAACGTCGACAACGGCTTCATCATCTCCACTTGCCGCAACAACATCAGAACTTTCGTCGTTCGCAGTATCACCGATCGGCGCATCGGCGCCTGCGTCGCCGCCGCGATCACTACTGTTTCCAGAAGCGTATTGGGCGATGAGCTGCCCGCCCAAGCATTTATCATTTGAAAGTTTCTGCACGTAGTAGATGCACAGCCACATGCCCAACGTCGCACTTGCCACAAAAAAAACAATGCGCAAAATCGTAGCTCCGACGCTAACGGCAAAGCGCAGCGTCGCAAAATTATTTAGCACATCAGTTGTGGTTTTCTCGGCATTACCCCCACGCAATGTGGCTGCATCCGCTATGGATTTCAAAATTGCCGTCGGCGCCAAAAATGCAGCAAAACCAGATAGTCCACGGGCATCTGGATTGCATTCATTCATGGCCCAATTCTATAGAAATCTTTGCCTGGAATTGCAAGCGCAAAAACTATGGCTTGACGGGCCGATCCCAAATGGCACAACGAATTCTTGCCGTGGGGTTGTAGCTCAGTTGGTAGAGCGCATCGTTCGCAATGATGAGGTCGTCGGTTCGATCCCGATCAGCTCCACCACGGTTTTAAATGACCACAACCGGCCACACTACGTCGGCCAAGTTGGCGGAGTTTTGGCTTTTGCGCCAAACCGAAGCCGCTCAGATTGAAACGCATCCACGGAATAAACGTTCGGCCAAATGCGGCAGAAAAGCAAAAAATTAGTCTTTAATTTCCCTGTGCAAGGTATGGCGGCGAAGAAATTTATTGTACTTGCGCTTCTCAACCTTGTTCGGCTGGAGTTTTTTATTGCGCGTCGTCATGTAGCGCGACGGCGGCTTTCCTTCGGCACGAGCCTCGGTGCATTCGATTATGACGTGCTCCCTGACCATGCCCCATTGGGCCAACTGGGCGCTGCCGCGTCAAGCAATTTTGCGGCGGAAACGTAAACGAACGGTCGAAAACTGCTAAAATTCACAGGCAACGGAGGCATTACCGCGCACCGAAAAATCAGTTCCACTCCTTGCGATTGCCCCACCTTCGATGGCAACCTCCCAAATACTTCCGACGCGGCCATGGAAACCTAGCGATCCGGAGACTCCATTGCGCTGCTTTTCTTCCGTCTTAAAGGAGCTCGTTGGAGTATCTTTGCCATGCGGAGAAGAGGTGTCATAGAAATCAACGCTAGCCGAATGGCGCAGGGGAACGTAGGCGGAAATCTGAAATCGAACGCTAGCGTGCTTTGTGATGTGCTTCTCGCCTTTGAATCCTGCCTGCAGTTCAATGCCGTGTGACGTGTATTCCATTTCGTTTACGCTCGAATCTGGAGTCTCCTTGGGAATATTCTTCTCTATGGCGTGAAAACTTAAATCGCCACTGTCGTAGGAGCCTCGAACGAAAGGACCAAAGCTTAAATCGGAAGAGCGCAGCAGCACACTTCCCTCCAAACTGCCACGTATGGAACTAAATTCAATGGATTGATTCTCCGTTGCCCAATTCGGCTTGCCGTTGGCCACGGAAACGGACATGGCCACACCGTAGCGGCAACGATCCTCATCTATGCACTCCATCTCGGAAAAGATGCCGCAAAGAATGGCCCTGTCGTTGGCACCTTTGAGTATTGGGCCAATGATTGAATCTTTTGCTCCACCAAGCAAATTGGATGAGCCGCTGTAAAACCAGTCGTATCTCCGCTCGATCTCGCCGGCAGCTATGCCAACGCGGAGTCGTCCCGTTGGAGATTTGTGCTCAAATGCGCCGCCAACGACCACGCCGGCAGCGTCGTAGTCGCAGCGATAGTCGGAAAGCTCATGTCTGCCCTTGGCCGGCCTAAAGGCTTCGCTATCCATGCGTCCCGACAGCCGAAAATAGGAGACAAAAGGTCCGTTGGAGCGGGCCGGACCGACAACTGCTCGGTTTGCCGCATCCACCACCGATGCATCTGCGCAGCTCCAATAGTAGCTTTCCATTGCGGTGAGGCTATCGCCGCCAATGTGCGTCTCTGCGGCAACAAGCGGCATCGAAAGCGAAGCAAAAGCTAAAAAAGGCGCCAAAAGTTGGCCTCTCAGCCGCGTCGTCGGTTCCATGACTTATTGTTGCATTCGCGCTAGCGGCGCGCAAGCAAAAAAATGTTGGCGGCCACACAAATTCTCGGAAAAGCAAATGTACGGAAGCATTTTACTTTTGCGATTTGACAGCCGGTTTTCGCCGTGGCAAACTTGGTCATGGGAAAGTTTTTCCGTCGTGCGTGCCACTTAGCGGTCGCCGTGGCCGCAGGTTCCTTTCAGTGTGCCGCCATCTGCGAAGAGCATGTCGCACCTAAAGTGTCCATTTGCATGCCGGCAAAAGATACGGAGGCATACGTGGGCGCAGCGCTCGACAGCGCGCTAAATCAAACGCTCAAGGAAATCGAAATTATCTGCGTGAACGACGGATCCACGGACGGCACTCTGGCGATTTTGCAATCCTACGCCGCAAAGGATCCCCGCATCCGAGTGCTTTCCAATGAAACTTGCCGAGGCACCTTCTATTGCCGTATGTTGGCAATTTTGCAGTCAACTGGCGACTACATAATGTGGCTGGACTCCGACGACGAGTTGCGTAGCGATGCCGCCGAATTGGCCCACAAAAAGGCAGCGGAAACGGGAGCGGACATGGTGCTGTACAGCGCCACAGGGTGCGGCGCCAAAGTCGGAAAATATAATTGGTATGAAACTCATCTTCCAGAAAGCAATCGACTGCGAAATGTTTCGGAACTAACAGATTTTATCTGCAAAGGAAAAGTGTCAGTAGCTTGCTGGAGCAAGCTGTTCCGCAGCGAAAATATGCGAAAAATGGCACAATGTATGCTGCCTTTCACAGAAGAGAACAATATTCATAAATTGGAAGACAATTTGCTATTGTGGTATGCGGTCAAATTTGCAAACACTTACGCGGTCCTTCCATTGCAGCTCTACACTTATTACACGGACAGAGGGAAAGCCGCCACCAACACGGCGAATGCAAACTATCAAAAATCTGCCCTCGAAAGCGTGTTTGCCATACAGTTCAAAATAGTCGCAGATGAAATTGACGGAAAGGATTGGCTGCGCGCAAAACGATTCATTGAACGCCAACATTGGAATATCGCATCGCACATAGAAAGGTTGCCGCAACCGTGCTGCTTTGAAACATTCGATACGTGCATGTCGTTGTCTAGGCCGCACTTCGACGGCAAACTTTCCTCCACAATGAAGCGGAAAAATAAAAAGTTTTTCGACGGATATCAAAAATACCTTAAAGAGAAAGAAAAAACGGAAGCCCTATGGAAAAACGGCCCGAGAGCATCGGCCGATTCGTCTACGCCCCATCGTGATGGGGCGGTTGACCAAATGGCCGAAGTTCAGCTGTCGCCTATTTGACGGACTCCATTAGCTTATTCATTTCGCGCTCGAGCTCCTCCCGTCCCTCGAGAACTTTGCCGGCATCGATAAGCTGTATGCCGCGCTCCACGGCGTTGCGCGCTTCAGTCTTGCGGCCAGCCTTTATGAAGCAGTCGGCGGCATAGTAGCAGAGCAACGGATCTTCAAACATCTGCAAATAAAGATCATAGACCTTTGTTGCCGCCTCAATGCCGTTAAGCTGCCATTCGCAAAGCGCCAGCATGATAAACGGCTGAATTTGTATTTCCTCAATGAACAGACGCACGATGACGGAAAACATTGCGCTAGCGGCTTTGTATTCCTTTTCCTCATAGGTGCGCATCGCCAACTTGTTCAAAATTGAGTAGTCATCCTGGGTCAGCACGCCCTTCAGGGACTGCTTCTCCGCCGGAGAGCTCATCAGATTCGGCAGCGCCGCCCTAATGCGGTCGAAAATCGTCTTTGCCTGGCCATTCTCATCGCGGGAAAGAAAATATTCAACGCCCTCCATGGCAATGACTTCTCCGTCCTCCAACACTTTTTGAATTTCGTGTTTGCGGCGCTGTTGCCGTTGGTCCTGCGACTCAAACTGGTTAGGCTCCTCCTCCTTGACGACTTCGGAGGCAACCTTGTCGGCAATCTCCTCCAGCATATCCTTTTGTTCTTTGGTTAGTTCAGCCATAGTGCACCTTTCTTAGTGGAACGGGACAGAATCACCCCTCCGCCTACTGTTCAAATGCTTCCGCGTCCTGGCGCAAATTTATTACTCTGGCAAGCATCTTTAATTCATTTAGCCGAAAGAGGTTATTTTTTATATTTTTTCGCCGCACTGCTTTCCTTGGAGACAAAATCAAAGTGCAGCGGACAGCCGCCGAGGCAAAACTTTTCAACCATCTGGCTGCGGAGGCGGGCGAGCTGCGTAGAGTGAAGCAATCGTTTGTCGTTGCAGTAGAGCCGAATAGTAATCGGAGACATCCCAGTTTGGAGTGCGTAAAAAATTTTAAAGGGCTTCCCTCCGCCGTGGGACGGCATGCCGTCACCGCAAACTTCACCAATTAGGCGATTAAGTTGGCCGGTGCCAATTTGACCGCCACTGCGCTTTTCCAAATCGATGGCACAGCGGCAAATCTTTTCGATGGCATAGCCAGTTCGAGCGGAAAGAAATAAAATTGGCAGGGATGGCCACTGGAAAAGCCCTCCGCGCACTGCGGCTGCGAAATTGCGAAGGAAAATGTTGATGTCTTCGTAGTGCGGTAACGCATCGCGACCGATGGCATCCATGGCCAAATCCCATTTATTTACGATGACCGCCAAACATTTTTTCGCTTCCAATATGTTTGCGGCGATAGATTTATCAAAAGATGTTAGTCCCTTGGCGGCGTCAACCGCAAGGAAAACGACGTCGGCTGATTCGATGGCGCCATTGGTGCGAAGCAGCGAAAAATACTCAACTGGCGATGAAATTTTCTTCAGGGCCCTAAGTCCGGCAGTGTCCACAATGCGCATGGCGCGGTCAACATCGCCTTCACCAAAAGCAAAATCCGCATAAATTGAGTCCCGCGTCGTGCCGGCCTCGTCGCTCACTATGGCGCGATTTTCTCCCAAAATAGCATTGAGCAGAGACGACTTCCCAACGTTTGGAGCCCCAACAATGGCCAGCGACAGCGGTCGGCGATTGCATTCTCCATCTGCTCCCTCGTCGGATTGTATGTCGCCATAAATGCAAGACTCCAAACGTCCTATGCCACGTCCGTGCTCAGCGGAAATTGCAATTGGCCCATCCGCAAATCCAAGTGAAGCCCACTCGTCAACGGCTGCATCCATTTTTTCGCTGTCGATTTTATTGACAGCCAGAACAATGCGCTTGCCAGTTTTTCGCAACCTATCGGCGATTTCCAAATCATGGGGCAGCTGCCCCGTGCGACCATCGACCACCATAAGAATCAAGTTCGCCATGGCAATTGCCATCTCAACTTGATTTTCGACGGCGCCACACAGTTCACTTGGGGTTTCCCCACCGACCAACCCCAAACCTCCAGTATCCATTAGCGTTGCTCCGTTTGGAAGCTCCACGGAGACAACATCTCGCGTCACGCCTGGACGCCAATGGACTATGGAGCGCCGCGAGCGCGAAAGGCGGTTGAAAAGTCGGCTTTTGCCGACGTTGGGGCGGCCCACTAGGGCTATGCAAAATCGCTTTGCCATTGAGATTGTCCATAGCTCTATGGGCAACGGCCCATAGGCAATCACAAAAGGTGCGACCAACTGGTTGGCGAAATTGGAGTCACAACTGGACCATCGGCCGCACGGCCGCAGCTTACGATGCATTGCCCCAGCACAATGGCGCGCAATTGACTGCCTCTAAAGGAATTAGCAACGCTTTCGCTGGATCCAAGCTCAAGGCGATAGTTCTGCATTTCGTAGCGAAGGCCAACGGAAGTTACCGTCGCCAAAGGAAATCCAAAAAAGCCGCACGGCAAACCATGGGCCCCGTTGATGGACAAAAGTGTATCCTCGACGTAGAAAATTTTGCTTTCCGCCGTAAGAATGGAAAGATTTGCCACTGCTTTCGCATATTTCTTCAAAAACGTGACATTCCCAATGGCGTGGTCCTGTCGCCCTCCCAAGGCGTGAATGACAACCGCCGACTCGCAGGCAGCTTCAGAAACGTAGAGTAGGGCTTTCTCCAGGTCGGTTGTGTCCTGGCATGAATTGCCAACGGTGATGGAGCCGCTTTTTTTTAAAAAAACCGCCGTCTCTTCATCAATGGAATCGAAGTCGCCGATGCAGATCTGTGGAGCAACGGCTATCGAACGGAGAAAGTTTGCCGCGCCGTCCAGTGCAATTAGCGTTTTGCCGGAGATCAATTTTGCAATTTCTTCTCCGCTAGAAAAATCCACTTGCCCATTTGCCACAATGGCGAAATGCCTGCCCGCACCCATAGCCGACGGCTAGTTAAATTTTCGACGGAAAAGCGCAATCGAAAGTGCCAAAAGGATGGCGTTTGGTGCCCACACCAGCCAATCGGCGCGGATGGAGCCGGCACCCTGCAGCCAAGATATCGCCATCGAAATGGAATAGTAGGCGAGACACAGGCCAACGGCAACCACTCCGTTCATAGAAGTTTCCCTGCGGCCCATGCGCAGCGCCATATGGAAAGCGATGATGGAGAGCGGCACGATGGCAAAGGCCGTGGATATATTTTGCTGTATGGTAAAATTGACCATGTTGCGATCCATTCGCCGCCGCTCATCCCCGCCCATCTCGGTTGACTGTGCGCCCGATGACCATGTACCTCTGGCGGCCACCAGCTCAAAGAGCGTCATGTGGCGCAATTTTTTCTCCAAGACAGTTCCATCGGAAAAAATCTTATCGCACTCCACGCGGAAGGAAAATTTGTCAAAATTCATGATTTTGGCGCCCTTGCCAGCTCCAAGGCGCTCCATAAAACCGTTGCGCAGCAAAATATTCAGCGAAGCGCCACCATCTCCCATGGAAAATTCCCCGTTTGCGGCGTGCAATACGGTTTCCGGAATTGGCCCATCTCCCAACTCCCATATGTGCAAATTGGTAAGCGCTTGCCCGCTACGCCCGCCAGCGTATATTATGCAATTTGGAAATTCGCGCACAAATGTGTGGGGCCGCAAAAATCTTATGGGGTCACGGCATATAAACTCTTGCAGCTGACGCTTGTAGCCGTAGGTGGCGGAAGGCGCCACAAATAGCGTCGCCCACAGTGCAACTGCGCAACATAAACATGACCAGAGCACTACCGGAACTGCCATGCGCAAACGACTTAGGCCCGCCGTCTCCAGGGCTAAAATTTCTCCGTTTGCCGCCATGCGCCCCATGATCGCCAGCACCGCCAGCACTGTCCCAATTGGCAGCGCATAGGCAAACGCCGCCGGCACAAACGTTAGCAGCATGCGCAAAAGGAAAAATACATCCATGCGCCCGCCAACGAATAGCTGCAGCGCGTCGCGCACGGCGTTGCCGAGCAGGAAAAGAAATACCAACGATGACGTCGCCAAAAATGTTAATCGGGCCGTCGATAGGAAGATCTGCCGGCGGTAGATCATGGGCCCGAACTAGTCAATTTCGCCGAGCCGCTTCTTTGTGCGCACAAAGTCGACGTCAAGCATGCCGTAGATCTTCACGTCCATAAAGCGGCCATCTTTGTAGTGGGCTTCCCTGGTAACCCCTTCGAGCTGAAACCCAAGTTTTTCTATAACTTTCTGCGAGCCAATGTTGCCAATCATGTGCGATATTTCAACGCGATGCAACTTTAAATCGTCAAAGCCGTAATGGACAACACTCCAGCAAGATTCAGTCATTAGTCCCCTGCCCCAATGTCCCTTATCTAGCCAATAGCCGATGTCACCCTTGCGATTGTGGCAGTCGAGCGTAAGTGACGTGATGCCAATAAGTCGTCCACTCTCTATGTCGGTAATCGCCCAGTAGGCGCAATATTCCGGGTTCGCCTCCAAAACATTTTTCAGCCATGCTGCAACCTGTTCGCTGTTGAGTGGATATGAAAAATACAAAAGAAACTTTGTCACATCTTTCTCGCCCATAAACTCGACAATGCGGTCGAGGTCGGACATTTCCAGCGGGCGCAGACGTAGGCGCGGCGTTTCCAGTTCCCTATGGCGCGACATCTGCTGTCCATACTCTGCAAAACTGGCAAAAGTCAATTTAGAATTACAAAAAGACCGGCAAAAATGTTAGCAGATTACTGGTGGTCATCGCTTGCGATCGTCCGACAAAATCCTGAGTACGGCCCCATCGGAAACGCATTTCGCATCACGAGCTATTTGCACATCAATTTTGCTTCCGGCAAAAATTACGGACAGCACTTTCTTCGCCAATTGTTTGCGCAAACAATGTCCGCAGCCAAGGAAGTAGATGTGTAGCGCGCGCCGTACAATAGCTGGAGGTTCCGAGCGAAGCGGCTGCAGCAAAAGCCCGCCATCCTCCATCGCAAGTTGACATAGCCGTTCCCCAAGACACTCGAGCGCATCGCAATCCTCCCGAAGTAAATTCAAGCTGGACCCAATTGCGCGATCGATGTCGCGACCCAACTCCATGGTCCTCCACAGCGGAAGTAATTCATGGCGAATGCGATTCCTGTAATAGGTCCCCAATCTATTGCTCTCGTCTTCGCACCACTGCTGTCCAATGGAGCACAGATATTCCTCCAGCGCCTTTTTGGAATTGTGCAATAGGGGCCGCAAGTGCATGGTGCCGTCCCGGAAGCGCTGCACTTCCCGCGGAGCCGTTAGGCCAAGCAAGCCGGACCCGCGGCCGAGTCTCATCAGTAGCGTTTCGACGGCGTCTCCGCTGTGGTGGGCCGTCAAAAGATATGGCGTGGCGAGGTGCTCCATGATTTCCCTAAAAAAAATCATGCGGCTGCGGCGCAGCGAATCTTCGCTTGCCATGGCGCCATTCACATTGCGCCTAAAGAAAAACGGAATGGTCAGCTGCACCGCTAGATTTTCGACGAAAATTCTATCGCGCTGCGAGCTAAGTGCTCTAGCGCCATGGTCAAAATGCAGAACTGCGAGTCTGCGGCAGAAATTCCCATCGTCAGCCAACAGCCTAAGGAGCGCAACGGAATCTGCACCGCCGGAACAGGCTACGCAAAGCGTCGCGGCTGGAATTTCGTTTGCGGCGGCGATGGCCAGCGGAGAAAGCGCTAGTGGTGTCACTTTTCGGCAAAAATACTTTAGCGGCCATTCAGCAATGGCCTAGGCGATGCCGCGACGGCTGCTCCTGAAGAAGAGCACAAATTCTTCCCGCAAATCCCGCGGTATTTGCTCGCATTTGTCCAGCTTGTCTATGGCTTCGCTGCGGTCGTAGCGTCCTCCGTAAATGTGTCGAAAAATTTGCCGCACCATATCGATGCGTTCATCACTAAAACCCCTCCGCCGCAATCCGACAGAATTGTAGGTGCGGACGCGTGCCCTGTTCCCTTCGGCAATCATATAGGGAGGAAGATCTTTAACCAAAGCGGAAAGCCCGCCAAGGAGCGCGCAGACGCCAACTCTGCAAAATTGATGGATGGCCGATGCACCGCCAATGTTTGCGCCGGAACATATTTCTACGTGTCCACCGACGACTGCCTTGCTGCTGATGATGACGTCGTCGTGAATGCGGCATTCATGGGCTACGTGCACATAGGAAAGAAGATAGTTGCGATTGCCGATGCGCGTCTCACTGGAAGCGGCAGTCGGACCGTTGACAGTCACGTATTCTCGGAATATATTTCCGTCCCCTATGGTCAATTTACCATCTGATCCGTCGTGCTTTAGATCCTGCGTTTTCCCGCCGATAACGGCAAAAGGGAAAATCTCGTTGCCTTCGCCGAGTTCGCTGTTGCCCTCCACAACTCCGTGATGGTGAACGATGCAGCCGCGACCGAGCCTAACTGATGGGCCCACATAGGCGTATGCTCCTACGCTAAGGCCATCGTCGTCGGCCAATTGAGCACCATCCTCCACTATGGCCGTTGGATGAATTTTAACCATCAGCTGCAGCTCCAATGGAACGATTCACAATGGCGCTACTTTAGCCAACGCAGCAGCGCCGCTCCGGAAGTTAGGCCGGCGCCAAATGAAACCGGCATGACCAAATCGCCTTTTTTGAAACGGCCAGCCCTGCTAGCCTCGTCCATGGCTATGCCCAATGAGGCCGACGATGTGTTTCCCGTATGGTCGAGAACGGTCACGAATCGTTCAACGGGAACATTTAAAAATTCCGCTACCGCTTCTATAATGCGCATATTTGCCTGATGCGGAATAAAATGCGCAATTGAAGAAGAGTCGATGGCGAAGCGTTCGAGAACTTTTTGCACCGCCGTAGCCATGTCGCGAACCGCCCGCTTAAAAACTTCGCGCCCATTCATTTTGAGGTAGTGCAAACGATCCGTCACAGTTTTTTCGGTGGCAGGATTCCTGCAGCCTCCGCCCGGCATGCAGAGATGCTCCGCGCCGGAACCGTCAGCGGAAATGTAGGAGCCGAGAAATTCAGCGATGGCACCACTTTCTTCGCCAGAAAACACCATGGCCGCAGCACCGTCGGCCAATATGACGCACGTAGAACGGTCGGTCCAGTCAGTTACGGCGGAAAGCTTGTCGGCCGCCACCGCTAGAATGGCGCTGTGCTGTCCGCGCTCCAAAAAACCCGCTGCAATTTCAGCCATGTAGATGATGCCGGAACAGCCAACCTCTATGCCAATGCATGGACAATTGCGCGCGCCAAGTTTTTGCTGCAGAAAGCACGCCGTAGACGGGAACGGCATATCGGGGACCACCGTCGCCACAATTATGGCGTCGATGTCCACAATATTCATTTCGCCAGTGGCCAGCGCCGCCCGCGCCGCCTCAGCGGCCATGTCGGATGTCGTCTGCCCATCGGCGGCAATGTGCCTTTCCCGTATGCCGGTGCGCGTAACAATCCATTCGTCGCTCGTGCTGACTATTTTTTCCAGATCACCATTGGTCAATACCCTCTCGGGCAAATAGGAACCTATGGTACGAATAAAAATTCGCTTAGCCATCGATAAAATTTCTCCCTAAACTCCCCCAGCGGCGATGGCAACTCAAGATTGGTCAGCGCCATTGGTTCCCCGCAGTATTTCGTCGGCAAGTGCCACGCTGCGGCGCAGTTCGCCAACAGCCGACGCCCGCAAAAATCTCTGCGCAATCAAAATCGCATGGCAAATTTGTTTTCGGTTACTGGAGCCGTGCGCCTTAAATAGGGATCCGTTCAAACCGAGCAGCGGCGCTCCGCCGTAGCGCTCGGCACTCAATTTTTCCCTAAGGGAACGGAGTGCCCCGCCAATGAAGAGGCATCCAAATGCGCGCAGCGGATTGCGAAGCAGCTCTTTCCGCAAAAAAGCGCTAAGTCTTGCCGCTATGGACTCCATCGTTTTAATGAGCACATTACCGACAAATCCGTCGCAGAGAACAACGTCAATCGATGCTGCACGCTCCTGGAACAGTTGGAATCCCTCAATCAACCCAACGTAATTTATTACATTGTTATCACTGAGCAGCTTAAGCATTGCGTGGGCGTCCTGCACCAACTCGGTCCCTTTTCCTTCTTCTGTGCCAATGGATAGCAGCCCAACGGTTGGGGATGGCATTTTCAGCGCAACGTTTCCGTAGTGGGCGCCAAGTATGGCGCCGTGAACCAGTTGCCTGGCCGTTGGCTCCGGATTGGCTCCAACGTCGAGCAAAATAAAATTGCGGTCGATTGCTGGAATTACAGTAGCCAGAGCTGGACGCTCCAATCCATCAATCGTCCGCAAACGGATTGTGCCAAAAGCTACCAGCGCGCCCGTATTCCCGCAGGAAAGCGCACCGTTCGCTTTGCCGTCGCGAACCAATTCCACGGCCATGGCCATCGATGAATTTTTCTTATGGCGCAGCGCTTTCGTTGGACTTTCGTCCATGGCAATTACATCATCCGCGTGAAGCACTTCTATGGATGAGCGCACAGAACGAAACCTGCGCTGGGAAAGTGCCGACTCAATTACCTTTCCGTCGCCCACTAAAATAGTTCGCAAACTGCACTGGTCTTGTGATTTTAGCGCAAGGCAAACTCCATCTAATATTTCCCCGGACCCAAGGTCCGATCCCATCACATCGACGGCAAGGACCGGCTGCCGCTCCCCAACCATGTCGCTCGCTTGCGGCTGAGTCAAATCAGTCAACATCCACCACCTGCCGCCCGCGATACATGCCAGTATTTGGATCGACGTGGTGGGCCATGGAGACGGTGCCATCCTTAGCGATCGAAAGCTGTGGTGCAGTAAATCGCTTTGCACCGCGTCGCTTGTGACTTCTTTGCTTGGAATTTTTCCGCTTTGGTTGGGCCATTTCCCGCTCCTTGGAGGGGATCCTGCCGCAGCGACTTGCCTAGGCAAGCAAAAATGCGCAGTCTTTTCAGCCAATTGCACAGCGTGCCGCTATCGTTTTCTTGGCTTCCAATTCGGCCGGCAACGCCTATCACCTCGCCATGGTTCGCAGCACATTGGCCTTCGTAACCTTTTTCATCGCCTTCGCCGCATTGGCATCGGCAGCCCTTGACTGGGACGCCTTCGCCACGTACGACTCATTCGCAAAACTTAGCCAAGAACATGCCATGGAGCTGATTGGCGAGCGCCTGTCGCCTATGGGAACTGGAACTATTCCGCCGCGAGAAAGCTTTGTGACGGTTGCCATAGATGGCGCCGCCGGATCTGGGAAAACATCAACGGCGCGAGCCGTCGCCGAACGATTCGGCTACGCATTTGCTTCTACGGGCGAGCATTACCGCACGCTTGCTCGGCTGCTCATCGACTGCGCCATAGGTCCCGACGACGCGAATGCCGTACGGCGAAAAGTGATGTCCCTTAGCCCATCAACCATTTTTCGCGGCCGCTGCGCCCACATGGCCATAGACAACAAAATTCCGAGCGAAGAAAGTCTTCGCAATGGAGAAATTAATGGCGCCGTGTGCAACTACGCCGCCATCGCTGAGCTCAGAAATTTTCTCCACCGCTACCAGCGGCAGCTGCCGGCCGCCGCCATGGCGGCCGGTTTCCGCGGGATCGTGCTGGAGGGACGCGACATGACATCGACAGTTTTTCCGGACGCTACGGTGAAGGTTCATCTGCAAGCGGATCTGGCGCAAAGAGAAAAGCGAAGAGCGGCCGAAGGTGTCGACGACAACATAGTCGAACGCGACAGGCTGGATAGTGCACAGCTAGGTCGCGCCAAAGGAGTTTGGTGCATAGACGGCACAAACCTTTCCCTGGATGAAGTCGTCGAGCTTATCGCAAAACGCATAGAAACGGCGGTGAAAAGTGATTGAATCCGACAGCGACGAACCGGTTGCGCCATTTTCACTGTGCCGCTGGCTATGTAAAATAGCGCTCCATGAGCTGTTTGACTTTACTGTATGCGGCGAAGAAAACGTACCGGCCGCCGGCCCATGCATTATAGCAGCAAACCATTGCAGCTTCCTAGATCCCCCAGCTGCCGTTGTTGGCTGTGGCCGCAATACCTTTTCCATCGCTCGGCGAACGCTTTCCAGCGGAGGGATTTGGCATTGGCTTTTTTCCCGCATGCACACCATCGCAATCGACAGAGATGGCGGCAATGATCTTTCCGCCATACGAAGTTCGCTCAAACTTTTGGAGCGCGGCCACTCAATTTTACTTTTCCCGGAAGGCTCACGGTCCCATGACGGGACAATTCAGCGGGGGAAGCGCGGCGTTGCACTGCTAGTGTCCATGGCCAAAGTTCCGCTAATTCCGGCGAAAATTTTTGGCACCTTCGAAGCCTGGAATTGCAGCAGTAAATTTCCAAAATTGTTTTCGCCCGTACACATATCGTTCGGGGCGCCAATCATGGCTGAAGAATACCTGCCACACAGCAGCGGGAGCGATCGCAATGGGCTGATTGTTGATTTCATAATGAATCGCATCGGCGCCATAGCCCCTTGGTAATCCAACAAAAAACACATTTATTTCCCCGAACTATCGCTCCGGCCGCACGTTTCGAAATACTTTTCCAAGATTTTTTTAGCAATGGGTGCGGCGTCACTTCCGCCGCCATAGCTGCGCCCGTCGTAGCGTTCGCGAACCATTACGGTGACGGCAACGCGTGGACATTCGGCTGGAGCAAATGCCGTAAACCAGGCCAAATGGCTGCTGTGCTGGCCATCGCGCACCTGCGCCGTTCCGGTTTTGCCGGCAACGGTGACGGAGCGCATTTTGCAGCGGCGACCGGAACCTCGCTCAACGCAATCAACCATGCCATTGAGCAGTGCCCCATAGGAGCTGTCCGACAGTCCGAGTGGCGACAGCGAAAGAATGATCTCGGCAGAATCGCTGCACAAAATGGTTGGCTTCGTCCTCTCCCGCCTTGCGGCCAGCGATGCCGTAAAGGCATTCACTTGAAGCGGAGTGGCGAGCAGATACCCCTGGCCAATAGATAAATTTGCCGTATCGCCGCTGGTCCATCGCCCGTATCCGCGATTTTTCTTCCAGCTCGGCGACGGCACAAGGGAATGGCGCGTTTCGTGCGGCAACTCAATGCCTGTCGGGGAGCCAAAGCCAAGACGGCGAATTTCGCCAAGATAATTTTCCAGTGGTATGGAGAAAATATTATCGACGACGAAACTGTTGCAACTTTTCGCAACGGCTAGGACGAATGGCAACATGCCGCGCTCCATATGGTTCGGGCAACGAATTGTGCGATTGCCAACCTTAGTCATCCCATCGCAGCGATGCTTCGTCTCCCCGTCCACTATGCCGAATCGAAGTAGCGCTTCGACGGAAACAAGTTTAAAGACTGATCCGAGCGGGTATAGACCTTGAATCGCCTGATTTGACCAAGCTCCAATTGCCGTCAGCGTATCGTAAGTTTTGTTCGAAATTGTTGGAGTTAGTGCATTGAGGTCATAGGAGGGTGAATTTGCCATGGCCAGCACCTCGCCCGTCCAAACGTCGCTGAGCACAGCACAGCCCATTTCATCTCCAAGCGCTTCTTCTGCTGCAATTTGCAAACCTAAGTCAATGGAGAGGTGCACGTCTTTGCCGCCAACAACTGCACTTGAGCGCAGCACCATCTTCTTTCGACCAGAAGGATCAACCAACAAAATTTCCTCTCCGTTCACGCCGCGCAAAATTGAATCCATCGCGCTTTCCACTCCGGCGCGGCCCACAAGGCTCCTTTCGCTAAATGTCCTGTAACTCCTCGCCGTTGCCACATTGTCGCATGTCGGCAAAGGCGAAGGCGATGCATAGCCGACCACGTGGGCGGCGACGGCCCCATTCGGATAGTAGCGGGAAGAGCGCGTTTCCAGCTGAATGATGCCGTCCGTTGGCAATTGCTCCACCAAATTTGCAAACGACTCCAGGGAAAGATCATAGACAATTGGAAACGGCAGTAGGGGCGTCTGGCGGAAATGGCGATCCACCGCTTTCCGGTCAAAGCTAACTTCGCAATCCAAAAGGTGTTTGATTGGCGCCAAATGGCTTTCCAGGACATCAATGCGCGAGAACGAACGCTCCTCTTCCGGGCTAAATTTTTGCCCGTTCGCACGAAGGCGGCGAGTGCGTTCTCCGTAGGCGATGGCAAATTCATCGCGCAGTTCCTGGAGGTAAACGACGAGCATGAAGCGCGGCCTATTGCCGGCAAGCAACTTGCCATTCCTGTCGTAAATGTTGCCGCGGGGCGCCGGCTTCAACACGCAGCGGTGGCTCTGCCGCTGACCTAGTTCAGAAAATCTTCCGTGCTGAATCAGTTGCCGGTAGAAAAGTCCTGACGCGAGATAGATGAAAATCGCCCATAGGAGATAGCTGAGGGAGCGAAGACGCTTTTCTGCCCTGTTCTCAAACGCCACCGCAGGCTGGTAGCGTTGCCGACATTTTCCTGAAAAACGACGCAAAAAAGCGGTGAGCGATCTTTTTCCTGGACCTTGGCGACGAAAAGCAGAGATGGAGCGCTGTGGCAGATGGCAGCAACTACACTTCGCCCGCCCAAAGGCGTGCAAAATTGGCGATTCACCTAGAAGCCCAAGCGCTCATGGAAACGGCCAAACGCATAGGAATGGATTTTGATGCGGTTGTTTCGCTAATTTTAGCGCATCGCGGCAAAATAATAGTGGTCGCCATCGGAAAATCAGGACACATAGGAAAGAAAATAGCGGCAACGCTGACCAGCACAGGAACGCAGGCAATTTTCATGCATCCGGCTGAGGCGCTCCACGGCGACCTCGGCATTGTTTCAAGTGGAGATCCCGTCCTGCTAATTTCCCGCAGTGGATCCAGCGATGAATTGCTATCCATTGTGCCTCCGCTGAAGCGGATGAATTGCGCCCTCATAGCCATCCTCGGCAATATAAATTCACCGCTGGCGAGACAGTGCCACTACGTGCTTGAGGCCTTTGTTGACGTTGAAGCTGATCCGCTTAATCTTGTGCCGACATGCAGCGCCATCAGCGCTCTTGCCGTTGGTGATGGACTTGCATCGGCACTAATCGAGGCGCGCAATTTTCGCCGTGAAGATTTTGCTGCAATTCACCCGGGAGGCCAATTGGGACGCAACCTTCTGCTGCGCGTCGCCGATGTATTACACCCGCTAGGAGAAATCGCTCACTTGCCACCGTCGGCAACTGTGCGCTCGGTAATTGTAGCCATGACGGAGCGCCCATTCGGCGCCTGCTGCACAGTCGACGGCAACAAGAAATTAATTGGCATCATCACCGATGGCGATATCCGACGTCTGATGCAAAGAACGGGCGACCTACGCACCATTAGGGCCGAAGATATTCACAGCACAAACCCCAGGCTCATCAAAGCTGAGCAAACCGTCGGAGAAGCAATTGCGCTAATGGAGTCGGGCCCGTCCCAGGTGAGCGTACTGCCGGTCGTTGGTGATGTCGGCGAGCTGATTGGTCTCGTTCGCATTCACGACACAATTGGCGATGTCGGTAGGCAGTACCCATGAATCCACGCAGTCTGGCGCCGTAATCAATCCAGGTCCTGGATCCGGCATCCGCGAGCCGCTATTTTCCATCACCGTTCTGTGACGGCCAAAATGCAAAATTTATGGCGGATGCACCATTTAGTTTGAATGGAATTTCGCACAGTTCCGATACGGAAAACGCCTTGCCGCCGGCGACCACAATGTGATCAATGAGCCGCACGCCAAGTGTCCTTAATTGCAATCCAATGGCGTGGGTGAATCGCTCATCATGTTCGGACGGAATCGGAGACCCATCTGGATGATTGTGGCACATTACGACCGCCGAACAGCCGCTGCGGAGAACGGCGGAAAGAATTTTTCGTGGAAGCGGAACCACGGCATCATTTGAGCCGGACGCCAATCGCTCTACGGAACGCCGCTGCGGCCTTAGCTTGCTGTCCAAAAAAACTGCTTCAAAGTGTTCAATTTTTTCGTGCCCTATGCGCAAAGACCAAAAGAGCGCCCAATCCTCAATGCGCGGTATGCTGCCAGACTGCGAAAAAACCGATTTCTGCTCAATGTAGACGTGCGCCAACGAACGAATTAGCGCAAGAAAGTGCACAGTCAATTGCCCTATGCCGTTGATCTTTTCAAGCTCATCGCAGTCGGCGTCCAAAATGGCCGAAATTGACCCAAATTGCTCAAGTAGTTCATGCGCCTGCCGTTTAACGTCGCGGCGCGGAATGGAAAAAGTAAGTAGCAGTTCCACCACCTCGTGCGGCAAAAATCCGCTCAATCCACTCTGGGCAAAGCGCTCACGCAAGCGACTCCTATGCCCATCGGTAAAAGCCATTGTATTTGCATATAGTATGCGCCGCAGCCGCAAAAAAAGCAAGGCGGAAGTTGCCAATCGCCTCAGCGTTTGGCGAAAACTCCGCCGCATGGAGGAATGGAGACACCAATAAACAGCCCGCGAACCGCCGCCTGGACAACCAGCTCAGCAATCTAGCAATTGCTGCGCTGCGAATTGACACCTTGGTAAATTCGGCAATCACAACCGCAACGCCCCTTTCCATGGCGTCTGCGCAAAAAAACAACCAGCATCACAAAGCCTGACTTGAAAAAACCGAGGGCCTTCCGCAAGGAAGGCCCTATCCTGGCAACAACCTACTCTCACACCGCAGCGTGGCGGCACTACCATCGGCGAATGAGGGCTTGACGAGCGTGTTCGGAATGGGAACGTGTATTTCCCCTCACCTATGATCACCAGAAATTCTTTTGGAGGTCACCCTCCGAAATTTTTCTGCTTTTGAAGTGTTTTAGTGCCGCAATATTTTCCTCGAAGCGTCGAGACTGCACTCGACAAATGGACGACCAATAAGCCTCACGGGTCATTAGTACCGGTTAGCTCAACGCATTACTGCGCTTACACATCCGGCCTATCTACCTGGTGGTCTACCAGGACCCTTCAGGGGGCTCGAAGCCCCAGGGAGATCTCATCTCGGGAGTGGCTTGGCGCTTAGATGCTTTCAGCGCTTATCCATTCCAAGCATAGCTACC
>JAIRXB010000005.1 GCA_031268535.1 Puniceicoccales bacterium
CCATGCCGCAAATGGCAGATTTTCATTGCTGGATGCAGTCATTTTTTCCACGCCGCTTTCGCCGAAAACGAAAAGGTGCTCCTAGGAGCTAGCGAACTCATATCGTCGATTGTCTCCGACAACCCACCACATAAATCGTCTTTTTTTGCCGCACTGCTAGAACTGGCACGAGAGACAGAAATATTTGCCGCACTATTCGCAACGGTTCACCCATATTTTGATTCGGCCGGCAATGCGCAATGCACATGCGCATCAAGCAAAGACGACACTCTATTGCAGCGGGAAAAGGTTGAAGTGTACACCACACGCGCCAACGCCGAACTTGAAGCGCTCAACCAAGTTTCCAATTCTAGCGCAGCTGACGGCACAAAGTCTAAACCCCGGCTCGAACCGCTACCGCCACGCGATTGGAAGTGGAAACCGGCACGCAACACCTGTGCAGCGGCAGCGATGCCGATTCGTCCGCCAACCAAACCGAGTGGAAAATCGTAACGCCAAGAATGGCAACCATAAGCGGGACCTAAGTCAATTACGTTTAGCCAGGCAAAACGTCGGCTGGAACTGAACCAGTTTTTCTGCCATCGATAGATTATTGACGAATTTGCTGCAGCTAACTCGCATTGCCGTAATGGCACAAAAAGAACTGGCCGACTGCTTCGTTCTGCGTGAGCATATGAGATCGTAAAAGCTCCGCGAAGTCGGCTGCGGAACGAACAATGGCAATCCGCCACACAAGCGGAGCTGCTGCCGCAAAAAAAAATCGATCCCGCGCCCCATGTCCACCACGCCGCTGCGGCAACTGAAAAACAATTAATTTTACAGTTTTGCATTGCCTTCCGCCATTTCTTTGGAATCAGGTTTGCAATGGATAGATGCGGTGGAAGCCGATTTCTCAGTTTAACGGGCCCAGATGGCACACTGGCAAATGACGCTAAATATGTTGAAGACGTTATCGCCAACGTCGCTAGTGCAGCAGAAACAATACGCGAAAAAATAGTCAAACTAGAGGAAATAGAAAGAGCCGCTTCGGCGAGAGCCGGTGGGAATGTGGCGCAAGCTCATCTTATTCTTGACGCAATCCGCGCTGGTGACATCGGCAGAATCCCTCCACCACTCATACATGCAAATCGGTCGCCGTATCCAGAGATGATGACGCTCGTCTCGCATCTCGCCGCTTACGCCGCCGCCGCCGAATTTGCAATAGCATCAGAACAACCTTTTTTGCCTATTTTTACACCGAGGGATAATGCATGGTCACTCAAAGCTATCGCTACCAACTCCGAAATCACCAAAAACCTACTCACCCGCACCACGCAGCTCTCGGCCCACATAGCGCTGGTGATCGCCACAATCTATGGCCTGCGCAATTTGCTGCCCGACAACATTGCCGTGAAAGTCGCGGACAGCATAGTCAACCTGCGCAGCGCACAAAACGACATCGACGCTATTACAAGAGCCCTGCAACCTTACGCTGCTGCAGTTGTCACAAAGATTGCCCGTTTTGCGTCGTTGGCGACTGGAACATCGGGAATGATTCCTGCTGCCGCCATTCATGGAATAGGGAAGGCCGCACTCTTTTTGGAAGAAAGACTGGATCGCAAGCTTCTTGAAAGTGTAGCTTCACGCACGCAAGAAGGCGCACTTTCCGTGCTCGCAGTTCTTGCAAATGAAGCAATTGGAGAAAATGTGCCAACTGCCCTTGCAAGTGCAGCAGCAGCCATTTACTGTGCCACAAATGGCAGGCTTTCATTGCTGGATGCAGTCTCTTTTCTTCATGCCGCTTTCGTCGAAAACGAAAAGGCACTCACAAAAGCGAGGAGAGTTCTGCTATTAATTGTCGATGCAAATCCGGAATGTGAACCATATCTTCTCGAAGTAGCTGTACAGTTAGCCATGGAGACAGAAATATTTGCCGCACTATTCGCAACGGTTTACCCGCATTTTGATTCGGCCGGCAATGCGCAATGCACGTGCACATCAAGTAAAGACGGCGCTCTATTGCAGCGGGAAACGGTTGTGGCGCACACCACATGCGCCAACGCCGAACTTGCAGCACGGAACTATGCGGAAACAACGGCCATTCCAAAGTTGAGATCCTGCTTCACGCATTGGTCGAAACGCCATAGCGTGCGGCGATATTGGTTTCCACGGCCAAGTAGAAAACCACAACTCCAATACTGGCTACCCTAAGCGACGCCTAAGTCAGCTACGGCCCGGCCAAGCAAAAATATTGTCGGCCAGGCGGATGAATGACTAGCCGCCTAGGCGACCGTGATGTCCCTATTCAGGTAAACATCCTGTATGGTGTGAAGCAGCTCAACGCCTTCATCCATTGGACGCTGGAAAGCCTTTCGTCCGGAGATCAATCCGGCTCCACCTCCGCGCTTGTTCACGATGGCGGTTCGCACGGCCTCCGCGAAATCGCCCTCTCCACCACTGGAGGCACCGCCGGAATTTATTAGGGCGCAGCGCCCCATGTAGCAATTTGCCACCTGGTAACGCGTCAAATCAATGGGATGCTCGCTGCACAGCTGACCATACATGCGACTGTCCCATTTGCCGAACTTGATGGCGCTAAATCCACCGTTATTCTCCGGCGACTTCTGCTTAATGATATCTGCCTCGATGGTGCAGCCTAGGTGATTGCCTTGCCCGGTCAAGTCGGCCGCAAGGTGGTAGTCTTTGCCGTCCCTATTGAACGCCGAATTGCGCAAATAGCACCAAAGAATGGTGGCCATCCCAAGCTCGTGGGCGTGCTGAAATGCATCGGCGGTCTCCTGCAGCTGCCTCATCGATTCGTCGGACCCAAAATAGATTGTTGCACCTATTGCCGCCGCACCCATGTCCCAGGCCTGCTCAACTTGGCCGAAATATATCTGGTCATGCTTGTTTGGGTAGGTCAGCAGCTCATTGTGATTCAGCTTAACTATGTAGGGTATTTTGTGGCAATATTTCCTGGCGCTCGCCCCTAGCACTCCAAGGGTTGAAGCGACTCCATTGCAGCCTCCATCGATGGCCAATTTCACGATATTGTCCGGATCGAAGTAGAGTGCATTTGCGGCAAAACTGGCCCCAGCCGTATGCTCTATGCCCTGGTCGACCGGTAAAATGGAAAGATATCCAGTGCCGGCCAATCGACCAGCCCCAAAAATTCTCGCCAGATTGTTGAGGACCTGGGGATTGCGATCGGAGTCGCGCCACGCCTTTTCCACAAAATTCGGGCACGGGAGGTGAAGTAGCTCCTTCCCGATGGTGCGGCAACTGTGCCGGAGAAGCTCTCCGCCGTCGCCGGCAAGAAATTTTTCGATGTGTTTGTTCTTCATCCCATGGAATCATGAACGCATCCGCACCTGTGCCGCAATGCTTTTTCGCGGTGATGGCGCGGAAGTTTTGCCCATTCCATCATGAAACCTCATCGGTCACAATGTCCTCCACCTCAATGTAGTGGTCGAGAACCTCCTGGACGATGTCGATGAGGTCGAAGCGGTGATCCGCCGAGCGAAATGTCTTAAGGGGGAGCTCACGCACCAATTCCGCCAATCGGGAAAGGATGAAAATCCGCGCCTCGATGTCGTCGTTCGGAATGTCAAAGTCCTGCAGGATGCCTTCCACATTGGAAATGCCAACGGATGACCCCTGCACTGCGCGCAATACATTGCGCGTGACAGATAGAAGCTTTTCTTCGCTAAGTGTCATGGTGCCAGCGCAGTGTTGCCGTTACGGAGAAATGGTCAACGGCAATGTTGCTCTGCGCAATCAAGTCCGACCGGAAGCGCAACAAACATTGACAAATCGGTCAAGCGCCATAGGGGAAGGCAATGACTATTTCCGCAATTGGCAACGGCAGCCCGGCGGGGCCGGGGGCGGGAAATGGCAACAATCAAGCGCAAATTACAGCAATTGCTTCGTTTACGATTTTGTCTCAGACTTGCATCGCCGTACACGGCAAAGCCTATGCAAAATTTTTTGCACTTCTAGATGTTGCCTATGGAGCTATTTCCATATTAATATTCTTCGTCGCACTCATTCGCCTAGCAGTTAACTATGGGCGCCACGGCACAGCTTGTCTCGGATGGGTTTTCCTGTTCCATTCCGTCGCCAATCACTCATCTGCCAAAGTAGAATTGGCCAAAGTGGACGAAAAAGAAAAGACAGAAGCCGCAGAGACGAAATGCTCAAGTGAATTTCCAGATGAAGCGCAATGGCAAAATATCGTCGCGAAATTTTTGGCTAAGCACGGCCGGATCGTCGTAGACTGCGGCACTGGAAACGGCACAAACGGCTGCCTGGCGGCTTCTCTGTTGCAATGCGCCGAAGGCACAAATCACGCAACGGCCGATCAGTGCGATTCTTTTCGTGAACGGCTAAAGTCGGAAGCCATTGCCATCTTTAAACTAGCCGTCAACGGGCTTGACGCAAGTCACAGCAAGGCCAAAACTCTCATGTTGGCGCTGATTGACCAAATTGCAGGTGGAAATTTCACCGTGCCATTGACGCCTGACATACGTGCGGGAATTGCTGACGCAAAGGCATTGGCGCACGAGTCCTATGGATATTTTACAGATAATCACATTCGATTGGCTAGTGAATTTAACTTCCATTTTGGTGTAGCCACTGCAATACGCCGCCATCTTGGACTAGATGGCAGCAAGCCATCACAAGACGAAAACGACGACGACATCGCGCGCGGCACAGCCTATGCCGACGAAGCCATCGGCAAATTGTCAAGAGAAGAGCTTCTCGCGCTCTGCGGTTTTCACGATGACCAACAGGACAAATCAGACGTGAAATCGCTTAGCGGTGATATTGGCACTGCCATGCAAAAACTGAATCACCTAATGGGCAGTCCAGCCAGCAAAACTGACGCACTTGAGCTGCTTTTTACCCTGTGCGACGCTGCCGTCATTAGCCTTTACGGCAATGATGCAATGCGCCGACTCTGCACCCATTCAAATGTTGAAGGGAGCGGGTTGGCAGCGAACTCTCCAGGGCTCATTAGGCCGCTAATGCAGACGATTTTAGTTAGCAGCAAAAGAGGAGAAATGTTTAATGTATGCGACGTAGCGATCGCTTCGTCAATGCTGGGCATAGACATTTTGCTAGTTAACATGGAGGACAAAACCTTCGCCTTGACCGGTAGCGATTTGCGCCGCAAATTTTTCACGGAAGATATGTCGCTTCCAAAAGGAACATTGATCGTTCAACACGTCCATCTACACTACAGGGCCATCGTAGCAAAAAAATAGCCACCTATTGGTTGACTTTTACGGCGCTTCTAGGGAGGCGCCGCGAAACAATATTTTGGGAAACGGCGAAACACTACTGCGCGGCGCCTCAGCTCCTATTGCTCCTATGGCAAAGAGATACAAGACATCGCCAAATCGCACTCGCCATCAAGGCCGTCGACGACGCGACGCGCAAAGTCCTGGTCGCATTCAAGCAGCGTGACTCTATCAACCGGTCTTTGCCCTAATAGGGCCAAATGGGCAAGTCCGCTGGCAATTGCTTTTCGTGTGACCTTCGCAGAATTTTTCCGGAAAAAAGAACCTACGCCAGGAAATATGACCATCGCCCTAACGCCGACAGTTGTACTGGCAATGATAAGCAGCGACACAATTACATCGAGGCGGCCATTCGTCGAAGGAATTAGCCAGCCTTTGGGAATAGCAATAAAAATATTGCGGCCAAAAACTTCACCGCTCCAAACATCAAGCCACTTACCTACGTCTCGCAGCAACTCTGGCGCGGATCTACCGTCAGGAAATATTCGCACAAAATCACCACGCCCAACAAATGACCTTGCCGCGCATGAAACCGGATCATCGGAATAATCCAATGCGGCAAAAAAATCATTTTGCCGAAAAACATCATCCACTCGGGAATCGCCGCGGCCTACACCGCCTATTTGCAACCGCCACCCAGACCTACCGGCAACTGGATCGCACACTGCGGCCGGCCCAGATGTGGCATGGCCATCGCATCGCTCCCGACTCGCAACGGCAACTTCAGGCACAACTGTAACGGCTTTAGGCATAGATGCTGATGGCGCTTGCGGCGAAAACTGAAGGTCCATTGGGGCGGCGGCAGGCAAATGACCTAAGACTCTGCGCACCGGAATGATTGCCGGCGCAGCTGGAGGAACATTTGCAGTCAGTGATGGCAATGCAGCTCCATCGGAAAATCGTCTAACTGGATCGCCCACCACAATAGCGGATTGATCAGTCAGCACAGCAACATCACTTCCAGTTTCTGCGGCGCCATTACGCTCGCCCATAACGATCGGCTCCGATCGCCCATACCTTGGCACTGCAATTTCAGGCATAACGGCCAATGGCGCTTGCCGCAAAAACCGAAGATGCATTGGGCCGACGACAGGCGGACAACCTAAGGCGATGCGTTCCGGAATGGCTGCCGGCACAGCTTGAGGAACATTCCGCACAGTTGGCTGTGGCTCCAATATAGCTACATCGAAGCGCCTACATACTGCCGCTTGCGTATCCACTAAAGCGCCATCATCACGAGCCCTTAGCGCAGTGACATCTGGCCCATTTGCATTTGGCCCATCTATCACAACGACATATGGCCCAGACGACGCAGCAGCATCATTCCGGGTTTCTGCGGCATCATTATGCTCATCTCCAACTAGCTGCTCAAGGAGCGCCGAGCGCCCATTTGGCTCATCTTCTGTCGGACTTGCACCCCAAAGCGAACGATAGGAATTTATCCAAACGCCAATTATGCGCCCGGCGCCAAAAATGCACCCTCCGCCAAAAGCGATAGCTAAGGCAATTATAAGAGCTTCCGGAACGCCAAAGAGAATGCCGCGCAATACACACGCCGTCCTCATTACTCCGTTCTCAAGAAGCGAGCGCTGCCCAGTGCCAAATTCGCCGACGCCGATTTGATCCGCATGGCCATGGCGCACTATTACTAAATCCATTGGGCCTGTGTGAGTTGCGCGTTTTGCCCAGTCAAGATTTTTTTAAACTTTTGTTCAATCAAAATTGCCTGGCGCAATCTCGCCAATCTAAATGATGCGGCAACAACTCGCATCTTCTACGACAACAATGGATGCAAATTTCCAAATGCGCCGAAGCAGTCAACAGACACCGCAAGCACCGCAATGGTGCCTGATCTGGCAAACTAATTGGCTCAACGTGCGCAACCGAAAAATACGTTTGAATGCAATTCTGCGGCAAAACCTTTCCGCCGGAGAGAGGGATTCGAACCCTCGGACCTTCGCTGGCGGGTCACCTTCTTAGGGAGAAGACGCTTTCGACCACTCAGCCATCTCTTCGGAGGATCCACACAAAGCCATGATTTGCTCAGCTTGAGGTGACTCAGCGCCAATCCGGTGCCGGCCAATCCGGCACAGGCACGGCGCGCTATCGCTAAACTCGTTTGACCCGTACGAATTAGGCATTTTGCTCTTCCGAGAATTTTTATTGGCGAGCGGCTCTTTTCCGGCCCACAAAAGCTTTTTCGCCAATGGCCATTGCAAAAAAAAAGCTAGTCGCGGCTGACTTGGCACACTCCATGGTAAGCGGCGACAATGAATTCTTCGAGGCACTCGAGCGCCTAATCGGCGAATGCGGAATCACCATTGACCGACCCAAAGGAACGGCCCATCCGCAATTCCCAGATCTCATCTACCCAATGGATTACGGCTACATCAACAATACGCAATCCCAGGACGGTGGCGGAATTGATGTGTTCGTTGGCGACGCCGGCCGCGCCGAAGTCGTCGCCGTCATTTGCTCAGTCGACCTAGCCAAGAGGGACGCCAGGTTAAAAGTTCTGTACAAATGCAGCGAAGAAAACATCTAAACTGCACTGCGACTGATAAATAACAACTCCATGAATGGAATTCTTTTCGGGAGAAAATTCTAGTCGTTCGCCATTTGGCCCACACCAAAACTTAGGCGCCAATGGCGGAGAGAGGGATTCGAGCCCTCGGACTTTCGTTGGCGGGCCACCTTCTTAGCGGGAAGGCGCTTTCGACCACTCAGCCATCTCTCCGGAGAATCCACCGAAGCCAGGATCCGCTCAGTTTTAAGCGGATCAGCGCCAATCCGGCACAGGCACTGCGCGCTATCGCTAACTCGTTTGGCTCGTACGAGTTAGGCGTTTCGCTCCTCTAAGAATTTTTATTGGCTGGCGGCTCTTTTCTGGCCCACAAAAGCTTTTTCGCCAATGGCCATTGCAAAAAAAAAGCTAGTCGCAACTGACTTGGGCGCCAATGGCGGAGAGAGAGGGATTCGAACCCTCGGACCCGCGTTGGCGGGTCACCTTCTTAGCAGGAAGGCGCTTTCGACCACTCAGCCATCTCTCCGGACAGCTACCGGCCTAGGGCTAGCGGCCAAGGCAGTCAAGGACAATGGCCCAAACCGCAATGGAGAAATGGCAATTTTTCGACATCGGGCAACGGCAATGGCGAAAAGTGCAGCCGCATCCCAGCTCAACTCTGTCCGTCGCGATCGGCCTCCTCGGCTGAATGGCGGCCGGCGGCCGCCTGTCGCTTTACTCCCCCTCTGCCCCTAGTCGACCTCGTAAGCGTTTTCCCGCCACGGCTCCTAGTCGCGCGGGAGACGGCACCGCGTTCTCGCACTTGCCCACCAACAGCGGCACGCCTGGACGCCGCACCACCTTGCATCCGTTTGGCAGCATCGCCATCGCTCTTTCCTTTTTTCTTGTCATCGGCGGCGGCTTTTTCGCGAGCTTCTTTCTCCTCAATTATCTTCCGAATTTGCTCAACGTTACTGCGCACATTAGATTCAGTCGGCTTTCTGGAAGCATCCGTCGCCGGATCCGTTGGCACCGCCCCTCCAACGCCGCCAGGAATTGTCGCCTGGACTAGTTCGCGGCCACCGCCACGGCCCAACAAAATGGCAAGGAGAGCAGCCAGCGCAAACGCTCGTCCGCTAGCCGAGCGGGCAACACCTACTGCGGCCACAGCAGCATCCACGTTTTGGATTCCGCCATCGTCGACACGGGCGGCGGCGCCATTGGCCACATTGCCAACGGCGCCAACTCTTCCGCCTAGGTCTAGCGGCAGCTTGCGCAATGCAGTTCGCGCCTGCTCTAGCCCATTAACACTCGCAAGCACTTGGCCACTCAGGATGGCGGCACGTCCGGCCGCGACACCATCGTCTTCCGCTCTCGCGACATCGTCAGAGTCCTCACGGGAATCATCCTCGGCAATCGCAGCACGAATGAGTTCCAGCTCCCGTTTGGCATCCTCTCGTCTGTCGTCATCGACTACGCCGCCACCATCAAAAATTGCCGCTACGGCATCCAGGATCAGCAGGAGAACCTCTTGGCTGAACACTACGCCCAGCGAAGCTGCCGCCTTCGCCAGCGCAAGCGCGGCATTAATATCAGTGTTTAGGCGGTCAATCACAGCGGGAATTACACCCGGATTCTCAATCATTCTTCTGGCAAGTTCTTCCGCATCGCCGGCAGTAACGCCGCCGCCAATCAGTGCCCGCACTAGCAATGCCAGGGCCGCCATATCAACGGCCGCAGCGGCAATGAGCAAATGCGCATCCAACGGGTCAAGTGGGTTTACTGCTCCTCCACGCTCAAGGGCCTGAGCCAGCGAACGGTAAGCGATTGCAAAATCCCTAAACCCAGACCCGGCGGCTCTGGCCGTAACCCCAGCCGCCGCAGGCGGCCGCAAAACGCCAGCCAAAGGAGAAGATCCGCCGCCAAAAGGAACACCTGACGTATTCATCGCACCCCCATTGCACAATTTAACCGGAAAAGCAACACTTTTCCTGCGCCAACATCCAGCGGCTGTGAACGCAATGGCAACTGAAAGGACAAAATCGAAAAAAAATCAATGGCCGCGAAAATGCTACCGGTCGGCACTAGCGCTTCGAGAACTGGAATCGCTTGCGCGCGCCCGGCTGCCCGGATTTTTTGCGCTCCCGCATGCGCTGATCCCTAGTCAACATGCCGCCCTTCTTCAGGCCCGGACGCATTTCCGGCTGCATGGCGGCGATGGCGCGGGCAATGCCGTGGGCAATGGCGCCAGCCTGACCGACAACGCCTCCACCTTCCACGCTTACGCGGATGTCCAACATGCCGTCCATTTCGACGAGCCTAACGGGAGCAAATGCTTGGCGCGAAAACTCTTCCTGATTGCAGTAGTCGCCAACGGGACGCCCATTGACGGTCGCCTTTCCGGTTCCGCGAGCAATGCGCACGCGCGCCACGGCAGTTTTCCTGCGGCCTGTGGCGATAAATTCCGCAGCTGTAACATTAGATTGCATCACATTCTCCTAAAGCTTTTCCGGATTTTGGGCGGCATGCGGATGAATCGGACCGCCGTAGACTTTCAACTTTTTTATGGCGGCAGCCGCAAGACGATTTTTAGGCATCATGCCGCGGACAGCATGTTCGACCAAGAATCGCGGATCGCGGCGGCGCATCTGGGCTGCCGTGCGATATTTCTCATTGCCCATAAAGCCAGTGTAAAACATGTACTCTTTGCGGCCGTCCTTTTTCCCGCTAAGGCGCACCTTGGCGGCGTTGACCACAACGACAAAATCACCGGTGTCGACGTGCGGGGTGTAGGTGGGCCTGTGGCGACCGCGGAGAATATTGGCGACGCGCACGGCCATACGTCCCAGCACCTCGTCGGCCGCATCGAAGAGGAACCATTTTTTCCTATCGGCGCCGTTGCGCTCCTTTTTCTCCAATGTGCTGTCCATCTGCTAAAACCTTCCACCTAGCCGGAAGTCGCAGCCAAGCAACTCCGCAGCTCACGCCAGCGCTAGTGCCACAGCAAACTTTGGCTGCCACCGGCAAGTCAAGCCAATTCATGAAAAAATTGTGGCCAAAACCTTGCCCCGCCAGGGACAAATGTAAAAAAAATATCTTGCACAGCATTGCCTTTCCGGCAAAACTCAACCTATGGGAACGGATTGCGCTCCACGTAGAAAATTAGCCGCCCTCGTCTTCGCCGTGTCCGCAACCGGCCTTTTCGCCGCCGCACCGCAACTTTCGGCGGGAAACACTCTTAGCGCAGACTACATAGAAAATCTTCTTTTTGTCAGCGACAAGCCGCTTAGCGGCATGGGAGATAGCTACGAAAGTACGATCGAACCTATCGTTGAAAGCATAATATGGGCAATTGACTACGATCGCGATGGCGCCATAGGGGACATGGAATCCGAACTGGACGTGCTGCTAAGGAGGGGCTATGACGTTGACGGAAACGGGCCATACCTCGCAACGGAAAGCGAGTTCAAAGCTCTCATTTCGTCGCTACGCGAAGGCAAAATCGATCCGAATGACGCAGGGCCCACACTTTTGGTGAAGGAGGCGAACGTCATCGACAAAACCTACGTGGACGAAGCCATCAGGGCGCTGCAGGAGAAACTGAAAGTCGGAGACGTGGATGGCATCCAAGGGAGAGAATTGCTAACTACGGAAAGATTCAGGGACATCCTGAGAGTAATGGAGAATGGGAAGCTCAGCACAAAACCGGGCAGCGCAAAAGTGCTGGCCCTCCAAACCGACTTGGACTCCATGCGGGGAAATTTGGTTTCCCAAAGAAAATTTGACAACCTTCTGAACCAGCTAAGGGGCGGAAAAATTGACAAAGGCGGCAGTCAAACCCTTGCCCTCAAAGGTGATCTCGACAGCCTAAAAAGCGCCTTGGCATCCGGCAAACTTTCCAGTGAGAACGACCAAATACTCGCCACGAAAAGTGACATCGACAGCCTAAAGGCAGCGTTGGGCGGCGGCACACTCGACGGAACCAACAAATTTTTTGCGCTGCACTCCGAATTGCAAACTCTCCAGAACAAGCTCGCCGACGGGAAAATTGCCGGCGATGATCGCAAGCTGGTCACCGAAAGCAGGCTCGGTAAATTGGTCGATCACTTGAAGGGCGGAAAATTCCGCGGTGATGGCACCCAAATCCTCGCCCTACATAGCGACCTTGGAGCCACGGACGCTAAAGTGGCACAATTGACTGGCCGCCTAAAGGTCGGAAAAGTTGACGACGACACCAACCAACTGCTCGCCACGAAAAGTGACATCGACAATCTAGCCGCGACTCTTAGCGTTGGCGCTGGCGGTCTAAATGCCAGTATCTCTTCGTTGGATTCCAAATTGCAAACTCTCCAGAACAAGCTCGCCGACGGGAAAATTGCCGGCGATGATCGCAAGCTGGTCACCGAAAGCAGACTCGGTAAATTGGTTGAACAATTGAAGAGCGGGAAATTCCGCGGTGATGGCACCCAATTTCTCGCCACGAAAAGTGACATCGACGCACTAAAAGATGACTTTACCAATCTTCTAGCGGAAGCTTTAACATCCGGAGAACTTTCCGGTTCTGGCGCTTCCCCACTTGCCCTAAGTGGGGCGAGCGGTGGTCAGTTGCCGGCATGGGCCGACGACGTCGCCGACAAAACCTACGTCGCAGATGCAATTAAAGCGCTGCAGGAAAGGCTGAAAGCCGGGGACGTGGACGGCGTCCAAGGGGCAGAGTTGGTCACAACGAAAAAATTTGACACCCTCATTGACGCCTTGGCTAAGGGGCACCTAAGCTTGAACAGAGACAGCAGGCAGATGCTGGCGCTGCGAACAGACGTAGATTCCCTAAAAGATTCGTTGCTGGCGGGAAAAGTGAAAGGAGGTGCCTCCACGACTCCGGACTTGGTTACGGAAAGTAGATTTTCGACTTTAGTGGAAAATCTAGAAAATGGTAAACTTAGGAAGTCGGGAAATAAAATTCTCGCCCTACACAGCGATCTTGGCGCCACGGACGCTAAAGTGGCTCAATTGATTGGCCGCCTAAAGGACGGTAAAGTTGACGGCGACACCCAAATACTCGCCACGAAAAGTGACATCGATAGCCTAAATGCAGCTCTTGGCGCTGACACCATCACTCTAGGCGGCGGCATTTCTTCGCTGCACTCCGAATTGCAAACCCTCCAAGATAGACTCGCCAATGGGAAAATTGCCGGAGATGGAAACGAAGATCGCAAGCTGGTTACCGAAAGCAAACTCAGCAAACTGATCGAAAACTTGAAGAACGGAAAATTCCGCGGTGGCGGCGATCAGGTTCTCGCCAAGAAAAGTGACGTTGACAGCCTAAAGACAGCGTTGGGCGGCGGCACACTCGACGGAACCAACAAATTTTTTGCGCTGCACTCCGAATTGCAAACTCTCCAAAACAGACTCGCCGATGGGAAAATTGCCGGAGATGGACGCAATGATCGCAAGCTGGTCACCGAAAGCAGACTCGGCAAACTTGTCGAACACTTGAGGGACGGAAAACTCAGCCGCAACGGCGACCAGGTTCTCGCACTGAAGAGTGACATTGGACCCACTGACGGCAAAATTGACCAGTTGATCGGACTCCTAAGGGAAGGCAAGCTTCCCGACTCGGATAATCAAATTCTCGCCCTAAAGGGTGACATCGACCAATTGGCAGCGGCGATAGCAGCCAAAGCAGACGGCGATGCAATTCCAGAGGACT
The DNA here is from genome assembly GCA_031268535.1 of Puniceicoccales bacterium. Classification (GTDB taxonomy): domain Bacteria; phylum Verrucomicrobiota; class Verrucomicrobiia; order Opitutales; family JAIRLM01; genus JAIRMB01. The sequence goes on from JAIRXB010000005.1 coordinate 13,496, forward strand.
TCGTAACGCATGGAGAACTGGGAAACTACGCATCCACCGACGACCTGCTGACGGCGGTGAGCAATCTTCAAGCGGACTTCGTCACAGCCGACGCACTCGGAAATTTGGCCAGCAAATCGGACCTCACCGCCTACGCAACCATAGAAAACCTCAACGGTGGGATTGTCGAAGCCGGCGGCGGCAAGGTGCTGGCCCTGGACAGCGACATTGGAGACCTGGCGGCAGGGATTGCGTCACTGAGGGACCTGCTAGCGTCAGGGCGAATATACGTCGGCAATGACACTCAGTACCTGGCCACCATGGCCGATATTGGCGCAATGAACAGTACGGCGGCCATTGACAATCTCACCAGCTTACTGCGCCAAGGGCTCCTAGAGGAAGACGGCGATAAGGTCGTGGCGCTGGCAAGTGATCTGGACGAAATCAGGGGCAGTCTAGTCAGTGGCGATGCCGTGAACACACTGAAAACCGACCTGAAAAATGGCGTCGTTGACGGAGCTAAGTGCATAGCCACCAACGACGAGCTTGACGCGGTTCACTCCTATGGGGAAGGCCTTAGCGCAAGGTTGGCTGCCGTTGAATCAGACGTCACAATATTTAAAGCAATGCTCGGCAATGTCACCGACTTCCAGAATCTGAGTGATTTCGCCAGCGTCTACAGCGCTCTGTCCGACCTGTATACTCACTACAGCGCACTGCAGGCGCAAGTTGCCGGCCAAACTCCAGGAGAATTCGTCACCTATGCAGAAGTCTTTCCTCACGGTGACCTAGTCCGCGCCAAACTGGAACTGCTCGAGATAGGATTCCACAGCGCCGAGCGACACATGGCTGGATCCTACGGAAGCGGCATGTTCTTCTCGGCGTTTGGCGGCACCAGCCGCTACGAACCCTACGACGACGGCAGCGATTTTTGGCTGGATGGGAAACTGCACGGCGCCGTAATGGGTGAAGCGTTCATTACGCACATCGCCAACAGTTCAGTGCGCTATGGGTTCATGCTGGGATACGGATCCAATCGCATGGACTTCGCCGGCAAATCTATCAATCTTGGCGTGAAAAGCTTAAAGCATGACAGCTACTTTGGCGCCGTGTCATCGCACTTTGAACACATCAACAGAAACAATAAACGCACAGCACTAAATCTGCTTTGCGGCTACAGCAAAGGCAAAAACACCTCTTCGCGCATCAATTCAAATGGAGCAATGTACGATGCAAAATTCAACGACATAGGCGGTTGCGGCATTGTGCAGCTCGCCCAGAACATCATACGCATCGGCTCGGTGCAATTTGGACCTTGGGGTGAAGCCCGCTACAATTACGTGCGCCAGAGAGAATACAGCGAAACTGGCGCAAAGGATTACAGGGCATCACTGTCAGAGGTTAGCCACGACATCATCATTGGCGTCGTTGGCCTAAACATAGAATTCGGGCAGCCGAAAATAAACCCAGAGCTAAAATCCAGGCTTTTCATCCGCGGAGGATACGAAACGAAGCCGAAACAGCGCCATACGACCGCCATAGGCAATGTTGACGGAGTCGCCAACCCCATCATAGGCAACATCGACGACCACTTCACAAAAGGAAAGGCCACAGCCTCCATCGGAGCCCGCACCACCGTCGGACACCAGTGCGAACTGAGCATGCACGGCTCTGCGAAATTTTCCAAGGAATACGCCAGCGGGTCCCTGGAGCTATCGCTGACGTGCCTGTTCTAGCAGACGAGGCAAAGACTGTGCTGGACTTGGTGGCGGCGCCGCGCCGCACAGCCGCGCCGCCTTCCCGACGGCAGAATCGCGGCGCCACCGGCAAGCGCCAAGGCCTATGCTTCCAAAAATCGCCACGGCGACAGCGGCTGCTCGGGCAGGGCTCGAACCTGCGACCAATCGGTTAACAGCCGACCGCTCTACCGCTGAGCTACCGAGCAACGGAGATGGAGGAGACGTTTTCCATGAAATTCTGTCAAGGCATTTCGCCTAGATGCCGCAGCTTTTCGTTGGAGTGCCATGCACGTGCAGCAGAAAGGCTTCCAGCTGCCGAAATTGGATCGACGATGGAGCCATAGCGACAAAATGGCCGTCCGCATCAAGCGGGTATGGTCCACAGCGCCTCGGGTCTGTGCATAAAAAAATGCCCAGTACGGGCTTAGCCATTGCTGCCGCGAGATGCATGCAGGCGCTGTCATTGGCAATTACGCCGTCGCAGCGGCCAATGAGTCCAGTGAGCTGGCCGATGGATGTTTTCCCGCGAAGATCGAAAAAGTTCTCAAAACCTTCCGGCGCAATGTGTCCGCCAACGCCGAGACCAACCCATGCGAACATATAGTTCGGAAATCGCCGGCAAAGATTTTCCGTGAGAAGCCCATAGTGCTTCCACTCCTTTGCGGACCCACGGCTTTCCGGAGAAATTACTATGGTGCGCTCGCCGGCGAAAAGTCCGCACGGCGGCAGTTGTTCGGAAGCGAAGCCGATGGGGCGCATTGCCACAGCTTCAACGGAGAGAGTTGGCAGAAATTGGCTCAATATGTCGACGGCATGTGGCGATTTCGCCTCCGACACGACTTCACCATAGAAGAGCCTGGAAAATTCACGGCCGTCGCGGCGCCCGATGAGTCGTTTGCTGCGCGCCCAGCGCCCCATTAGGGCGCTCCGCAAAAGGCCCTGCATGTCCCAAACTACACCGTAGGAACCGCTCGCGACAATGCGGCGGCAGCACTGGAGCAGGCCAAGGAGCGGACAAAATCCGCCGCGGCGATACTTTATTAGGGCATCCACCAAACCGCTAGCGCGCACGAGCGGAGCAAAACTATCCCGCACCACCCAGCTAACGGAAATCTCTGGGCGGCTACGCTTCAATGCAGCAACGACTTGCAGTGCATGCACAATGTCGCCGAGAGAAGAAGGCTTCACCACAAGCAATCGGAATTGCCCCACGGCAAAGGAATGGCGCGAAGGAGCTTGCCATTCCAGCAAAATCTCTAACGCTTTGGCTGTGGCCGATTTAGCCGACGAAGGACAGCGCATCGCCGCCCAACTGCGCCGCCATGAAATAGTCCCCCTAAAAAACCCCACCAAAGACTCCGTTTGGCAATTTTACGTGGAAGCTGGCCGAGATTTTTTGGAAATTGCCCACGAGCTCAGCTTTTTTTGCGGGTTGCACTCGGCGGAATTCATTCCCATTGCGGCAGAAAAATTCAAAAAGCAGTGGGAGGCATTTAGCGGCACACTCGATGGCGACAGCTGCGCACCAAGCGGCAGCAAAGAAATAGTTGGCATTGAGCAGTCAACAATTGGCAGACTGCTCTGCGACATTTTTTTCTGCGCCGTAAACGCGGCCGCATCGGACATACACTTCGAAAGCCTAGGAGATGGACTCCTCGTTCGCATGCGCGTAGATGGGACGCTGCGCACCAAAGTGCGGCTGCCGGCCGAAATGCTGCAGCCCTTTTCCATACTGCTAAAAACTTTGGCAAAATTGGACATTGCGGAACGACTTGCGCCGCAGGACGGCCGCTTCGGCCTCACCGTAGCCGGAGCCCCCATAGATTTTCGCATCTCAGTGCTGCCGACCAAGTTGGGGGAAAGCATTGTGCTTCGCGTCCTAGACCGCCGCCGCCTATTTCGAGGACTCGATGACCTCACCATGGACGATGGCGTGCGAGCGGAGCTGCGCTCATCCATAGGGGCGCCCTCTGGGATGCTCATAGTGAGTGGACCAACGGGGAGCGGAAAGACCACGACACTCTACGCCGCCATAGGGGAATTGCAGCGTGACGAAATCAAGGTGCTGACAATCGAAGATCCAATTGAGTACGAATTGCAAAACTGCATGCAGGCATCCGTTGATTTGCCGCTAGGGCGAACATTTTCATCGGTGCTGCGCGCATTCCTCCGCCACGACCCAGACAAAATTTTTGTCGGCGAAATCAGGGATGGAGAAACGGCCCAAATAGCTCTGCGGGCGGCGCTCACTGGACATCTGGTGCTAACTACTCTCCATACGGCGACGGCGGCGGAAGCGATTCTCCGCCTCGTTGAAATGGGACTGGAAAAATCATTGCTGCTCAGCTGTTTGCGTGGAATTTTAAGTCAGCGGCTGCTGCGACTCAACTGCCGCCACTGCTCCAAAGAATGGACGGCGGATGGCAATTTACCGGAAAAACTCGAACGGCTGCGCGGGAAAACCATGCGGCGCGGCATTGGGTGTAAACATTGCGGCGGAAGCGGATACGCCGGGCGGAAGGCATTTTTTGAATTTCTCCACTTTGGCGACAAAGGCGGAAGCGGACTGGAATCACTTCCGTCGGAAATGAACTCACTGGCGCAATCTGGGCTGGAGGCCGTTGAAGGCGGAGAAATTTCGCTGGAAGAGTTTATGCAGCAAATGCCATGGAATCGCTGAAAAAATTCACCTACTTCGGCCGCGACGGCGGAGGCCGCTACAGCTATGGGGAATTGGAGGCCAAAGACGAAAAAGCCGCAATGCGCAGCCTTGCCGAACGGAACATTTCCGTAGACTTCCTGGCGGGGAAAAAGCTGCCGCTGTGGCGCCGAAACATCTCATTTCGCCAAGAAAAGTCTATGGGCGCAGCACAGCTTGTGACATTCACGAAGCAATTGGCCCTGCTGCTGCGGGCAGGCATACACCTCCTAGACGCCATCGAAATGCTCGGCCAAAATGCGGAAAATTCGCGGTTGGCGGCCACACTGCGATCCATAGGTGCCGAGGTGCGCGCCGGACGATTCCTATGGGAAACCATGGAGATGTATCCAAACGTTTTCGACGAAGCCTATCGAAATCTAATTCGCGCCGGCGAAGCGTCCGGAGAATTGGCGGCTGTGCTCGAATCAATTGCGGGCGCAAGGGGCCGCATCCTACGCAATAAAACAAAAGCCATATCGGCGCTCATCTACCCGCTAACGGTTCTCGCAGTCGCACTTTCGGCGATGCTTTTTCTCACTGGGCGCGTGATTCCGCGCTTCCAAACCATTTTGGAGGGCTACGGCGAAGGCGCGCCAATGCCAACGGCAACGAAAATTGCCGTCGCCATAAGCAATTTCATCAGAAATAGGCAGGGCGCATTGCTATTGGCGGCCGCCGTTGCTACTCCCGCACTAGTGCTATGGTCAAAATCTGAGCGCGGCAAAAGGCGCTGCGCAGCGGCTCTTCTGCGCATGCCGCTGCTTGGGAAATTGGCCCTAAGGCAAAACCTAGTCCTGTTTTTCAGGACGCTAGGCTCAGTCCTCGGCCACGGGGTCCCGTTCTCCGACTCCCTCCGCCTCTCCTGCAGGGCAGTTCCCAACGCAGCACTGCGCAGCTACTTTGAAACGGTCGCACTGCGCGCCGGAGAGGGCGTCCACCTCGGAGAACTCTTCGCCACCGCAGCCACCGTCCCCGCATCGGTCAGGGGCCTCATTTCCGTCGGAGAACGCAGCGGAACACTCGCCGCCATGGCCAACTATGCCGCCGACATCCTCGAAGAGGAGCTTGGCAACGGCGTCGACCGCGCTTCCGCAATCCTTCAGCCCCTCACAATCCTCATCATGGCCGGCGTGGTCGCGTTCATCGCAGCTGCAATGTTCCTCCCCTTGACAAACATGATTCAGCTTCGCGCCTTTTGAATTGCGGGAGGCGGCGCCAACGTCGGCGCCATCGGACTGCTCCGCGGCACAGTCTCCGCTGCCGTGCACCTGCAGCGTGCCATCATCAAATTCTGCGACATAGCCTTCCACAATCAGCCAGCGCAAGGCACTCATCATTTTCTCTACGTCTGCGGCGGGTCCGAATTTGATGCACAGCTCCAACGGGCTAATGCGCGGATTTTGCCCGACAATATCTAGAACTTTTCCCAGCTCAGCAGTGAAAGCAGTGTTCCCGCTGCGCGTTTTTCGCGACACTGACGCCACATAGGATGGGCCCCGTTTCCCGATTTTATAGCTGAACAGGTTGTGCTTTTTAATATTCCCGCGCATGCCATTGGCCGTCTCTAGCGGAAACTGCCTCTGCCTGTCCAAATTACAGTCTACGGCATCGCGTATTTCCCTGTCCATGATTTCGCCAATGCGCATACCCGGCAAAGACACTGAATCGGCGACACTTAAAAACTCATCGGCATTCTCCACCAAATAGATGCGCACATCACCGATGGAATTGAATTTCCTAGGGGCCTCGGCCTTCGCCGCAGCACCATCCACTGCACCCGCTTCGGCGTCCTCTCCGCCGCAGGCGCACTGCGCTTGCGCCTCGCCGCAGGCATCCTCCACGCCGCCGCTTTCCGTGCCCGCTTCTCCATTCTGGTTGCGAAGGATGTAGCTGTAGCGCTTTTTCATCTTCTCCAGCCAGGCGCCAATGTCAGCCGCATCCCTGCTGAACTCTAATTTTTCGCAGTAGCTTTCGAACGGCATGTTGCGCACGTTACGAAGGTAATGTTCGTCCAATAATCCCTTGTAACTGTGATGGTTTGGCGCTCCAAGAATGGCCTTCGTAAATGGGCAGCGGGCCACCTGTTGGAAATTTCCAGCGGGCGCTTCACACTCCTCTTCGACTTTTTCAAAAATGCGATCCAAATGGGCAGCCATAAGGTGATTAAGTGCGCTTTCGCGCGAAAGAAATGGCACGCCATCGAATATTGTGCTGTAAAATTGAACGGCGCCCGGCTGCTTGCTGCGCAGGAACAGCTGGAAGCGTTCCGGATCGGCCAAAAATGTCTGCGCCACCTTAAAGGCGTCATAGGTTTTCCCCGTGCGGCGGATCATGTCGGCTAAGCTGGCAAATGCATCGGCTGTGGCGTAAAATATCACATCATAGTTCGCAGTTTGCGGCGCATCAAATTGCCTAACCGCATCCCGGCGCGGCTGCCGACCATCTCCGCCGCCGCCGTATGGAGGCCGGCCGCCTCCACCGCGATCGAACGACTGCGGCCGACGACCGCCGCCAAAGCGTTCTCCGCCGAATCGGCCACGCTCAGGCCGCCGCCCGGGAGCAGCGGATCCGTCTTCGCGTGAAGAATCTGCAGCACCATTTCCCTGCCAGCCGCCGCTGCGGCCTGCTGGAGACGGACGAAATCCGCCGCCGCCGCCGCCGAGCGGCCGCCCGCCGAATCGGCCAAAGGATGGACCTCGTCCGCCGCCGCCGCCAAATGGTCGTCCACCGCTTCCGCCGCCAAACGGCCGTCCGCCACCTCCTCCTCCGAATGGCCGGCCTCCACTTCCGCCGCCGAATGGCCGTCCGCCGCCCTGCGAAAATCCGGAACCGCCACGGCCAAACTGCTGCCGATCTCCGTAGGTCGGCGCCCCACCGCCGAATCGACCGCCACCGTCACCGCTCCAACTGCGCTGGCCGCGCTCCGGCGGCTGCGATCTGCCGCTGCCGCGGCGTTCACCGCCCTGCTGCCCCATTGGTGGGCGCGACCAACCACCTCTGCGCGATGATTCGCCGCCGCTTTCCGGACGACTCCATCGGCCGTCACCACTTCTCTCCGAACTCAGACTGTAATTCGCGTGACCCTCCGAAACGCGCTCGCCGCCCTGCGGAGCAAATCCATCGCTACGTCTTCCAGAAGAGGCACCTCCCTCGTTTGCCCCTCCCTTGTCCGCATCCCACGCCGTGCCAAAAACAAGACCTGAAAAATTTTTCAAGAGCTCACCACTGTTCGCTCTTCCGCCTCCTTTGCCGGCTTCCATGTGTCCAATTCAAGTGAACGGCCGCGCGAATTGGCGAGCACAAAACGCACTATTTTTATGGTGCGGTCGGCTCTTTTTCCTTGCCTTCCCGCCATTGAATTCTGGAGTCTCTCAGCTAGTGCTCAGGTGGTGGAATCGGTAGACACACACGTTTGAGGGGCGTGTGCCGAAAGGCGTATGGGTTCGAGTCCCATCTTGAGCACCGGGCAGTTTTCTCTGGCGCCCGCTAAAATGGATCGACGGAAATGCGCTCTTCGATGCCATTTCCAGGAGCAAAATTAGACGCCCTCCCCTTTTCCAGGCTCACAAAAAACTTCTCCGGGTCGGCGGTGAAAATCCAGAATGTAGCGCTGCGCTTCGCCGGCCGCCCGCCGCCTTTGCGAAAAATTGGCCCCTTCCATTCGCTGTTGGCGACCGACGAACAGATTGACGTTAGCAGCGCCCCCCATCGGTCCGTAAAGTCGGCAAAAAATTCATCGCCAACAGCCAGAAATTTCTGCACAATTAGATGTCGGTGCGGCGGATAGGCCAGCGGAGCGCGTGACACCACTTCCTTCTCGCAGAATGACTTTCTGTCGCCATCGACGAAGTGCCGCAGCGGCGAACAGCCCACATTCGTTGTCTGAATTAGAAACGCGCAACCCGGCTCCATGGCGTCGGCCATGCGCCACAAAAATTGAAATGCGCGCTCTTCGCTGCGGAAATTTCTAGGAAAAAAAAGATCATCTCCATCTAAAACGGCAAATAGGGACGGTTTGAAATCTTCCACAAGCGGAGGCGATGGATCCGAGGAAAGGAGAATGCAGCCGCCACTGAGTTTTTCGCCGCACCAACTCGCACCATGGATGATTGCCATTTCCGGAAAATATCTGCGCAGCAGCAGCTCCACCTTTCCCAAGCCGGATCCGACGCGTCTCAGCGGACCTCCGCAAGTGGCGCAGCGGCTGCTTGCCGCCATCTCGACACCGCAGCGCAAGCAGCTATGTCCTTCTATTTTTCCAACATAGGAAAGCGGACAGTGGCATTGGGGACAGAGAAGAACTTCGGAGCAACGCGAGCAGTGGGAACGGGAAATTCCGCCGTGCCTATGGGATAAAATCGCCCTTCCACCATCGCCGATAGTGCGCCCGAGAATTGCCAACAGCTGCGGCGATAGGAGGCGCTGCGAAGATGGAAGCGCGGAAAGGTTAATTGGCAAAACGGTCAAGTGGCTGACTCCCAACTCGTCGCCATCCTCCTCCAGAAAAATGGCACCGAAACCGTAGCGGTGGCACATCTCGACGGATGGAGATGGCGCCATGAGAAGGCAATCGACCGCCTCCAGCTGGGCGCGCCTGATCGCAACGTCTCGGCAATTGAAGCGCACGCGCCCCCAGCCGCGGCTGTGATTTTGATCCTCCTCCCCCTCCACGGCAATGGCGACGAGGCGATGCGCCGGCAAGAAAACGGCAGGGCCGATCCCGGCAGCCACATCGATGGAGCCGGAAGCAAATCCACTAAAAGTATCGCGGTCGGCTATGCCGCCTCTTCCGCCTCGCCACGTAGCAATTTTGGCCGAAGGAAAAGCGTGCGCCACAGACAGCAAAAACCGATCTGCCGCTTGCTGTTCGCTGTGCAGCGACAGCAACTGCCCTCCAGCGCGAATGGCGGAAGCGACAAGACCAGTGGCGGCCCTCCCCCTAAACTTTTTCGAGCCAACTAGGAGGCGGACCATTGATTGGTGCACGGCAGCCGCAAAACCGCGGCAAACTAATATAGCACTCCGTCGCCGTATGAACCCGTCCGGTAATTCACAGCAACGTTGTGGCAAAGGTAGATGGCCCCAACCGCGGCGGCACCAACGACGGCTAAAACGCATATGGCAATAAATATATAGACCAACAGTTTCACAATAAGCAGCACAACAATGGCGGCCACGGCTATGGCGCCAACGACCGCAAAGGCTATGACGTAGTCGCGCATCCCGTCGCCGGAACCATCGGCCTGCGGCACTGGATTTAGCCGCCCCGGCGCAACGGGAGCTGCGAAGGAAGCACAAAGCGTACTAGTTTGCGAAGCCTTCCCGCCACGATCCCCATCGGGGACTCGACTTTGTGCGGCGTGGCTGGAAGCTATATGTTGCGCGGCGCTTTTTTCGGGATCATCTACTGCTTGTAACATGATGCCCATAGATCAAACTGCGCTAAAACTGTCAAGAAGAATTTTTAAAGGTGAAGCGCAAACGGGAAAATCCTCACTTTTGCAACTCTCCAGCAACGCAATAAATCATGGCGCAGCCGATAGGTAAATTCCACGCAGCCGCAATAGACATTTCAACGCAGCCGTTAGCGCGTCGAGCCACTGCCAAAATCTCATTCCACGCGAAGATGTCGCGGCGACGGCGACAAACAACTTTTCGACGGAAAGTCAGCAAATCAAAAAAGCTATTGCCTTTCGCAAAGCATGCTCCGATGGTTGACCGACAGTGGCAAAGGTTGAGATCGAACTCGTCAGAAAAGTTCTTCAGCGCAATGATTTAGACTTTGAAACGATTTCCCAGATTTTGGGAGATTTGGAGCTGGAAGCGTCTTCGGGGGACGGTCCTGAAGCGGGCGCGATGGCGACCGTCAAAAAGCAATACGTCATTGTGGTGTCGGACCCGGATTGGAAATTCGCCGAAGAGCTCTTTACGGGATGGGTTCTGCAAATACCTGAAGACCAAAGCCCCCTAGAGATTAATGGCCAACTTGTGCGCGCCGCCTACGAGTTTAATCGCAGCAAAAAGGGCGCCAGAGATCCGGTGAAAACAATAACGGACGTCTGCGAGATAGTTCCTGCGAAAATGCTTCGCAATCAGTCCGTTTGGGTTCGCACAAAGGAACCGGTACTGGTCGTCAGGACTGACAACAAAATTCCCCTTGAAGGATTTGCAATGCGGCAACGGGATGAAGATTGCATCGACGGCGAGTTGCCGCTCGCCTAGGCTGGCAAATCGCGATCGGTCAATTGCAATCAAGATCCAGCACAACTGGCGCGTGATCCGATCCACCAATGGAACCGGCAATCTCGCAGTTAATCGCGAGCGGCAGAATGTCTTCCGTGACGAGAAAATAGTCAATGCGCCATCCAACGTTGCGCAGCCTCGCTCCAGCGCGGTATGACCACCAGCTGTAGGCGCCACATAGGTCCGGATGGAGATGGCGGAAGACATCCACGAATCCACGGCTGCCGTATGCGCCAAAGCCGCGGCGCTCATCGTCCGTAAACCCAGCGTGGCCACGGTTTTCGGCGGGCCTAGCTATGTCTATGGGTTCGTGGGCAACGTTAAAGTCGCCGCAGGCGATTGTGCTCTTCTCCAGCGCCAGCGAGCAGAGAAAGTCGCAGAAGGCTCTGTCCCAGAGATCGCGCCGCAGCGGCAGGCGCCCCAATTCCGCTCCGGCATTTGGCACATAGACATTGACCAGATAAAACCGTTCAAACTCAAGCAGTTGAACGCGTCCCTCCGAGGGACTTAGCAGCATATCCATTGGCGCAGATCGCTCGCCGCAGTTGGCGACATCGATTTTCGAAAAAACGGCTGTCCCTCCATAGCCGCGGCGGACGGCGCAATTGATGTGGCGGCAGCTAAAATCGCCCAAATCCGGAAGGACCGTTCCGTCGCTAATTTTTGTCTCCTGAAGACATAGTACGTCGGGACGAAGGGAATTAATCATCGAGTGATAGGTTTTCGCGGCAATGGAACGCAATCCGTTAACATTCCACGAAACTATCCTCATCAAACAGAGCCCCAAACGCACATTTTTCGAATTAGCCGCGGTTCAGCGTCATCAAAAACTCAACGTTGCCGCTGGTCTTTTTCACGCGCTGCAGCAGCATTTCGACTGCCTCGGCGGAAGAGGTAAGCCCCGCCACCGCACGGCGAAACAGATGAATGCGGCACAGCTCGTCTGGATGGTAGAGCAATTCCTCCTTGCGAGTGCCACTGCGGCCGATGCCAATTGCCGGGTATATGCGCTTGTCGGACAGTTCCCTATCCAGATGCAGCTCCATGTTGCCGGTGCCCTTGAATTCCTCGAAAATTACGTCGTCCATGCGGCTCCCCGTATCAATCAGCGCCGTCCCCAAAATTGTTAAACTGCCACCGCCCTCTATGTTGCGAGCGGAACCAAAAAAGCTCTTTGGCCCCTGAAGGGCGTTAGCGTCGATGCCGCCGGACATGACGCGACCGCTGGCAGGCATGGTCGCATTGTACGCTCGGGCCAAACGCGTTATCGAGTCCAACAAAATGACAACGTGGCATCCGCATTCGACGCGCCTTCGAGCCATTTCAATAATCATCTCCGCCAACTGCACGTGCCGCTCCGGCGTTTCGTCGAATGTTGAGGCGAAGACCTGCCCCCGTGCCATGCGGCGAAAATCCGTAACTTCTTCGGGGCGTTCGTCTATGAGCACTATCCACACTTCGGCGTCCTGGCGGGCGGCCACTATGGCGTTAGCGAACGCCTGCATCAAAACCGTTTTGCCCGTGCGCGGCGGAGCCACAATTAGACCCCTTTGCCCCAAACCGATTGGCGTAACAAGATCAACGATGCGCATGGATAGATTGGCGGCCGAATCAGCCGCGCCATTTTCCAGTAAAATACGTTCCGTAGGATAAAACGGCGTAAGCTCTTTGAAATTGGGCAGTTTTTTCGCTTCCGCCGGATCGAGACCCATGACGCTTTCTATTTTCATGGCGCAGAGGTGTGGAGCTCCACTGCGCGGGAATGCGGCCAACAGCTTCACCATTTGCCCTCGCCGCAGCGCGTAGCGCCTGATCAGACAGCGCGGCACAAAGGGCGACAATTCCGTCCACTGAAATCTGTTGGCGCCGTCCACGAGACATCCATTGCCGTCAGAAAAAATCTCCAGTGTGCCGGAAATGGCTATGGCAACGCGGTTTTCCGATGCCTGGCGGAGACAGCGGTCCAGCACATGGCGACGATCCAACTCGGCGGCGTCAAATATCATCTCCATGGAGGCGGCCAGTTCGGCCACCTGCTCTGCGCCTAGACAGCCAATCTCGTCCATGTCCAGCGGCGCCGACTCACCAAAGAACTCCCCCAGAGCAGCATCGATCGCTGCATCGCTCTGGATGCGATCCCAATAGCCGAGGCCTCCATAGCGATTTCTCCGCTGCGTGGCCGCAAATTGCACCGGCGCTTGGGCGCGTGCGCCCGCTTGTGCGGCAGCGCCACTGCGCTGCTGCTGCGGCCCACCCCTCTGCGGCTGTCTGCTCTGCTGCAGCCGCTGCGGCCCGCGAAAGCGGCCGTGATTGAAGCGGCCCTGGCCGCCGCTGCGGCCGGAAAATTGTTCTCCACCGTCGGCCCTTCCCCCGTCGCCAAATGGGTCGTCAGGCGGCAAAGATCCGTCCTCCGGAAGAACTTGCACCTTCCCGCGCCCATGTCTCTGCCGCTGCGCCGCCTGGGAGTCTTCGCCACCCACACGGCACTGGCCATTTCCCCGCGCACCGCGGTAACCCTGGCGATGCTGCGGCTCTTCGCAGCCGTTGCCGCAGGATGGCGCTCCGCCGCCGCCAGATTCGTCAAATGGTCGGCAGCATTCGTCGCCGTCCCGGCTACGCTCGTCATGGAGGGAAACGGACACACCGTCCCCATCGGAATTTTCAAAAGTTGGCATGGTAAAAAGCCGTTACGGTTAGATGGGCCAAGCACAGCAAAGCCCGTTCGATTGAACAGTGGAGCCGAGAATGAGATTCGAACTCACGACCCACGCATTACGAATGCGTTGCTCTACCGGCTGAGCTATCTCGGCATTGGCAACATTCCCGGAGAATGGGGGCCACTATTCAAGAAGAAAATGACCCCTTCCGCCAGCTTGCTCCATAAAGCGAAGGATAGCGCAACTGGCAGCGAACTGCAACCCAACGCGCCCCTACGGGGCAGCCACTAGCGAACGGCCGTCCATCTCCTCCGGCTTCGGTATCCCCATGAGCTGCAGCACTGTCGGAGCGATATCGGCCAAACGTCCGCCGGAATTTAGGCGAAACTTCTCCATGCGGGCTCCATAGAGGAAAAGCTCAACGGGATTGGCCGTGTGCTGGGTGTGCGGTCCGCCACTTTTCGGATCCCACATCTGCTCCACATTGCCGTGGTCGGCCGTAATCAGCGCGGCGGCTCCAGCCCCGTCAAGCGCCGCGAGGATTTTCCCAAGGCAGGCGTCAACGGTGGCAACGGCCGTCCTAGCGGCCTCAAAGTTGCCGGTGTGACCCACCATGTCAGTATTCGCAAAGTTCACAAGGAGAAAGTCATAGGCTCCTGAAGCAATGGCGTCGGTAAACGCGTCGCACACCTTGGCGGCACTCATGGCGGGCGCAAGATCGTAGGTGTCAACGTGCCTCGGACTTGGAATGAGTTTGCGCACCTCCCCCGCAAAGGGCTCTTCGCGAAAATCGTTAAAGAAGAACGTCACGTGGGCGTATTTTTCAGTTTCTGCGGTGCGAAATTGCGCCAGGTTCTTTTTCTCAAGATACTCTCCGAGAATGTTTTCCATCGGTTTCTCCTTTGGGAAGAGCACGTCCCCGCAAATGCCTCTCCCGTACTCGCACATCGTAACGTAGGAGATGGCCAGACGCTTTTGGCGGTGAAAGTGCGAAAAATCTTTCGCCAGAAAGGCCTCGCTAATCTCCCTCGGCCTGTCGCCGCGAAAGTTAAAGAAAATTACTCCGTCACCATCACCGATGGCGCCATTGAAGTTGCCATTCCCATCGACAATTTGCGTTGGAGGAACGAATTCATCGCCGCAACAATTTGGGCTGGAAGGGTTTTTATAGTAGCTGTCGAGCGCTTGGGCAGCCGTCGGCGCCCGCTCCGCTTTTCCGCCAACCATGCAGCCATAGGCTCTTTCGACTCTTTCCCAGCGCGAATCGCGATCCATGGCCCAAAACCTGCCCATTAGGGTAGCAATTTCGCCAAGGCCTATTTCGCAAAAATTGCGCCGGAGAAAATCAACGTATGCCATTCCGGACGTAGGAGGAGTGTCGCGACCATCCACTATGGCGTGCACATAGACCCGCCTCAGCTCCGCCAATTTCGCAATGCGCAAAAGCCCAACGACATGGCGCATGGCGGAATGGACTCCGCCGTCGGAACAGAGTCCCACTAGGTGCAATTTGGAATTATTCTTCGAAACGGTCGCTAAGACATTGCGGAGTACGGCATTGCGCTCCAATTGACCATTTTCGATGGCCCTGTCTATGCGCACAATTTCCTGATTAACCACTCTGCCGGCGCCGATGTTTTGGTGTCCAACTTCGCTGTTCCCTACGACGCCATCGGGAAGGCCGACGTCATGGCCGCTCGCAGCTATTTCCGCCGACGGCCATTTCCTTTTTAGCATATCGGCAAAGGGCGTATTCGCGTGAGCCGTGGCGTCCCACCGGTCAAGTTCTGGACAATGGTTTTTGCCGTAGCCATCGCGGATTATCAGCGCCACCGGCCTCACATTCCCCATATTTACAGTTTTTTCCACGCTTGCCCAATGGCAACGATTTTCTTTTGGTGGCGCCATTTGCTCTGTGCTTTTAAAAACTGCCGTCGGATCCGAAAGAATTCTTCCCATTTACGGCCAAAGCGATACCCATGGCGCGTGGAAAAATTTCTGCTGATCGCCGGGCCATGTCTCCTGGAAGGTCGCGATCTCGGCGAAAGGGTGGCGCGCACGCTGGTTGAAGTGTGCGGCAAACATAAAGACCTGCGTCTGATATTTAAGGCGTCCGTGGACAAGGCCAATCGCAGCTCTTTCCGATCGGCGAGAGGCATTGGCATAGCGGCAGCGCTGGAGGCCCTGGATCACATAAAAAAAACCTTTTCCGTCGAAGTGACAAGCGACTTCCACGAACCGGCTCAAGCGGAATCGCTTGCCGAAGTGTGCGACGTGCTGCAGGTGCCGGCATTTCTATGCCGGCAAACGGACATGCTGGCAGCGGCGGCAGCCACTGGCCGCGCCGTTTCCGTAAAAAAAGGACAATTTCTATCGCCATGGGACATGGCCAACGTCGTAGGGAAGCTGCGCCAGTTCGGCGCAAAGGAAATCATTCAAATAGAACGGGGAACATCGTTCGGCTACGGCAATCTGGTGGTTGACATGCGCTCATTTCCCATAATGGCCAAAAATGGCTGCAGAACAGTGTTCGACGCAACCCACAGTCTGCAAATGCCAGGGCTCGGCGGGGAAACGACAGCTGGCGACCGCTCCTGGTATGACACGCTAGCCCATGCCGCCATCGGAGCCGGAGCCGACGGTCTATTTCTGGAAACGCACCCCAACCCGGCAAAAGCCCTCTGCGACAGCGCAACGCAGCTGCCACTCGACAGCATCGGAGAGCGACTCGAGCGCCACATGCAGCTTTGGCGCACGGCCAAAGCCATTGGAAATTGACGACGCTCCGGAAGAATCATCGCGGCGGCAAGGCGCTGCGCGTTTACGTTTGCCATCCGCTGGACATTTGGCCATTGCATTGCCAGTGGGCCACTGGAGCGAAATTTTTTTGCATCTCTCCATTCGCCTCACGGCGTTTATGCTGCTAGCACTTTCGGCCACCGGAGCCACACTAATTCTAGAGCGCGGCCTTCTGTTTCACAGGGCCCGTCTCCGATCCGATGCGCTAATTGCTGGACTGAAAAATTTACTTTCGGACGGCAGAACCGGGGAAGCGGCGATGCTCTGCGCCCAGACTCCGGGCCCGCTGCCGCGCGTTCTCCGTCGCATTCTGTCGTTCAACGGCGAAAATTGGCGTTGCGCCGAAGGAGAGTATGTCCGCCAGGCGGAATTGGAGCAGCGCACATTGGAGCGGCACATGGGAGCCATAGCCTTGGCGGCAAAGCTGTTGCCACTCATTGGCTGCCTCGGGACGCTGCTGTCCATTCTCTCCTGCCTTGCGCCATCCATCCAGCTCGACTCATACCCGTCCATGGGAGAATTTGCTCCATCGCTGCTTAGTGCCTTCTGGATGGCATGCTTTGGAACAGGTGACGCCATCGCCATGAATCTCGGCTATCACCTTCTCCATGGCAAACTGCGCAACTGCCTTCGGGAAATTTACGCAGGAGCCGAAGAACTGTACGCCAGCTGGATTTTGGCGAAAAACGGAAAGGCGCCATGCGAAACGCAAAACATGCTCCACTAAACGTGCCGCCACCGGCGCGTCTTCCAGACGGAGCGGCACTGGCCATGCCGGCCATGGTGGGGGCGTTTTTGCTATTTCTCGGCAGCCGCTTTTTTCTTACGGTCGGGATGCCCATTGAGCTGCCGTCCGGATTCCCGGCCATAGCGGAAAAAATCCAGGCCGAGACGGCCATTGCCGTGCGTGGAATGGACAATTTCGTCTTTGGAGATTACCTGCTCGACGGCAATGGCTTGGAATCAAAATTGTCGGCCGCAATCGGAAAGCGAACAGACATCCGTCGCCGCACGGTGGTGCTCCACTGCGATCGCCGCGTTCCACTGGAGGGACTTCTTAGGGCAGCGGAAATAGCTAAGCGTTGCGGATTTGATTGCGCGCAGATAGCAATCGCCGGATCCAATGAATAGCAGGCTGACACTTTTTTTTACCCCTACTGCCGCAGCGCTTTCCATTGCGCTGCTTTTGCCTCTCTTCCCGAAACATGCTGATGGGGAAAAATGCGCCGAAGACGTTGCGAAACGCCCATTTGCAGAACTACATCTAGTTAGAAGAACATGGAACCCGGTCCCCGCGGCGGAGGTGTTTTATCCGGGACCACACTGCTCAGTTCCGCCGCCAAGCGTCGGCGGCGAGAGCGCCGCCACGGCAAAGGTTGCCGCAGCGGCGAACCAATGGCAATTCGACGATTTTGTCATGTTGCACTGCGAAGCGCTATGGGAATCAATCGAAAGCGCAATAGATACGGCAAACCACTCACCAGTAGATGTATTGCCGCAGACGACGCCCTAGCAGTCTCCGCGCATGGCGTAGAGATTGCGATAGAGGCCATCGGACGCCAAAAGCTCGCCGTGCGTCCCGCGCTGCACAATTTTACCGCCGTCCAGCACAATGATTTCGTCTACGTGGGGAAGCCATTGGAACCTATGGGATATGACGAGGGCCGTGCGGCCGCGAAACAATTCCGGAAGAACGTCAATTATCTCCTTTTCGCTGCGTACGTCGAGAGAGTTTGTCGCCTCATCAAGAATCAAAACCGATGCGTCCTTTAGGAATGCTCTGGCCAACGCAATGCGCTGCCGCTGACCGCCCGACAGGACATTCCCGTCTTCCCCTATTACGGTATCCATTCCATTTGGCAATCGCTCGATGAACTCAATCGCCCTGGAGCGCCTGGCGGCATCTAACACCATGGCGTCGGTGGCGAGCAGGTTGCCCCAGCGAATATTGGCGGCGACCGTGTCGTGCAGTAGAGCCGGCTGCTGCGACACGAGCGCTATGGAAGAGCGCAGCTGCTCAAGGGGAATCGTGCCGATATCTTTGCCGCCAAAGAAAATGCTGCCACTCTGGGCCTCGTAGAAGCGCAAAATTAAATTTGCAACTGTGGTCTTCCCCGCTCCGTTTGGCCCGACGAGCGCGTAGCTTTTCCCGGAAGTGAGATCCAGCGAAAAGTTTTGGAAAAGCGGCAAGTCCGGCTCGTAGGAAAAGCTCACATCGCGAAACGAAATTTCTCCACATAATTTGCCGAGAGCAACTTGGTAAAATTCGTCGACAGCATTTGCCTCCGGCTCGGCCAAAAGGCCTTCGATTCGATAGAGGGCCGCCACGCAACTCTGCAGATTGCCGTAGAGGCGGCCAATGTGCTTAATGTGATCATAGGCAAGAAAAAGAGCCATCGCAATGGCAAGAAAAGTGCCGCCAGGAATGTGGATGCAGTAGCCGTAAAATAGGGCCATTCCTATGCCGGCCGCCGCCCAGATTTCAACGCTAGGCACTATCATGTAGTAGGCGCGGCACGCGGACAGGTACGTGCGCGAGTAGGAACGGTTTGCTTGACGAAATTTGAGCATTTCATGGCGCTCCCTGCAGAAGGCGCGCACCTCCTGAACGGACTGCAAATTGCTCAACATGTGCGCCGTAAGGTTTGCAATTTTTCCCTGCGCCTCAAGATTTCGCCGCCAAACTTTTTTCCCGAGGGAAACTATTGGGATCCCGCTGGCGGCCACCAGCACGATGAGCAGCAGAAGAGTGCGTCCGCCGCTCTGCTGAAGACACAGGTAAATGACAGCCCCTATGGCGCTTACGAATGTGACGGGGCGCTGCACAATCTCGTGAGCGATGCTCACCATGCACGATTGGATCACGTTGCTGTCATTGAAAGCCATGGAAATTAGCTGCCCAGACTGGGTGCGGCGAAAAAAATTGAATGGCAGGTGCTGCAGCTTGCGGAAAACCTTTTCCCGTATGGAGCGAACGATTTCCTGGCCCAACTTTGCCATGATGCACGTGGCGAAAAATCCACACATGGATCGCAGGCCGATCACGGCAACGGGCAATGCGCAGTAGAGCGTGAGCACCACAAGGGACGCACCGCCGTCGCAGTTAAAAATGCGGTGCACAATGTGCTTGAGCAGCACCGGTATGGCAAAGCCGCCACTGAACCCAGATATGGCTCCTAGAACTATGGCGCAGAGAGCGAGCCAACGCATCGGACGCAGCTCCTTTAAATACTTCCACACGCATCCATATGCCCTCCAGCAGTCGCGCCCTCCGACGGGCCCACCTTTTTCTTCCACCGCCCATGGCCTATGCCCCAGCTGCCAGCTAGTAAAGTCAATAGAGACGCCATGGCCGTCCATGGACCAAATCATTCGGCCGTAAAATTTAGCGCATCGGCCGGCCATTAGGGCCTTGACGATGCGGCCAATAGACAGCAGCATAATTGCCTTAGACATGGAAAAACTGCAGACGGTGACCGACGTTGACTTGCGGGAAAAGCGCGTATTGGTGCGCGTTGATTTCAATGTACCCCTAGATGGCGGCAAGGTAGCAAACTGCAGCCGCATAGTGGCAGCTCTCCCAACCATAAGCTACCTATTGGGCCAGTCGGCAAAAGTCATATTGATGAGCCACCTGGGACGCCCGAACGGGAAAAAAAATCTCAATTACTCCCTAAAGCCGGTAGCCCAGGAGTTATCCAGACTCCTAAACCGCCCGGTCCTTTTTCTCGACGACTGCATCGGGCCATCCGTCGCCTCCACGGTTGACGAATTGGACGATGGATCGGTTGTGCTGCTTGAAAACCTGCGCTTCTACGGAGAAGAGGAGGCGAACGACAGCGCCTTTTCGGCAAAACTGGCCAGCTACGGCGACGCCTACGTCAACGACGCCTTTGGGGCCGCCCACCGCGCACACGCCTCAACGGTTGGCGTGCCACGGCTATTGCCCATCAAAGTGGCCGGCTTTTTAATGCAGAAGGAGTTGGAATTTCTCGGCAATAGAACGGCGAATCCTGAACGGCCGTTTGCGGTGCTGCTCGGCGGCGCAAAGGTGAGCGACAAAATTGGCGTCATAGATGCGCTGCTAGACCGCTGCGACAAAATGCTAATCGGAGGAGCCATGGCCTACACGCTCCTATTCGCCAATGGCGAAAGCGTTGGCAACAGCCCCGTCCAAAAGGACCGCTCCGAAGCTGCCGCGGCAGCCATTGCCAAAGCCAAGAGAAAAGGCGTGGAATTCCTTCTGCCGGTCGATCATCTGTGTTCCAATTTTGTTGATGTTGCCTCAAAAAAAATCGGCAAGACGCAAATAATGGATGGACCAATTGCTGATGGCTGGCAGGGCGTAGATATCGGCCCCAAAACCATTGGCCGTTTTGGAAAGGCTATCGCCGACGCGAAAACAATCCTCTGGAACGGACCAGTGGGAATTTTTGAAATTCCAGGATGCGCCGAAGGCACATTAGCCATCGCAAAATTTATCGGCGATTCAAAAGCCATATCCATAGTGGGAGGTGGCGACTCCATAGACGCCCTAGACCGAAGCGGCCGCTCCAAAGACATAACTTTCATTAGCACAGGCGGCGGGGCGAGTTTGGAATTTCTCGAAGGCAAAGAGCTTCCTGGCGCAGCCGCCCTTTCCACAAAAAACGGCTAGCCCACCAAGCGGCTTGTAATCTGCAAAAAATTTTGTGGCGTAAGTGTTTTTCGACAAGCGTCCCAGGGCCGGCCTAAAAATTGCTAGCGGCAAAATTTGCCGCTATTGCTTGCGTTTCCGCGCAATCCCAACATCATTAAATCATGTCCGTATCAAATTCGCTTTCAAAGCTCGCTGGATACGATCCTTTGGTATTCGCAAATCTCCCAAAGGCCGAAAGGGAATTAGCCAAAACGCTGCAAACGGCAGTCCGGGAACGCAGCACCGCGACAGGCACAGGTGCCATTACATTCAGTGGTGGCGAAGCAACTAAATTGAGGCGCAATTGCTTAGCCGTTGTCGCAAACTGCAGCGCAGCTAGCGCAGTCATCCGCGATATTTTCATGCTGGCAGGCATTATGCGGAAAACTGATATCGGCACACTTATGGCGGACGCAACCGGCGCAATACTCAGCCGCATCCAATTCAACGAACGCACGGCCTCGCTTAGACGCAATACGAGTTACCTCGGTGGCGCCGCACGCCAGAAGACGGAAAATGTGATCGAACTCGCCGAAATGGCCTATGGCGCAGAACACGGCAATATCGACACATGCCCACAGCTAATCTACCGCAAAGCAAAGCTGAGCGCACAGTCCACCAAAAAGATTGGCGACATCATTTTCAAAGCAAGAAACTGCAAAAAAGCGGACACACTACTGACCTCAGTGCTAACTGCTCAAGAAGAAGTGGCGTTGGAAGCAATTATTTTAGCCACCGGATTGAATGCCAAATATGGAGGTCAATTTGACAACGAACAAAGCGCTATTTCTTTAAGCCCGAAGGCCGTCGACAGACCAAGGAGGGGCAGCAGAGTCTCCGTAGCCGTAGCCGATGTTGAGGAAAAAGGCGAATGCATCACGATAAATCATTCCGGTGCCATCGCCACGAGAAGAAGTGGAGCACAACTTAGACCTAAAGAGGACGCAGCACCGGCCATAGGAGGAGGAACTCAGGCTGAGCCACCCATAGACAAACAGTGGTGGCAACAAAGTATGCCAAAGACCTCCAAGGGGACCGACGCCGCAAAAAAGCCAGATCAAAATCAACAAAAAACGGCACCGGCAGCAAGCAAATCAAGCGCGGACACTGCAGCACAGGCCATAGGAAGGGGTGCTACTACGACTCAGCCGGCCGCAAACCAATCGCGACGACAAGATGCGCTAACGACAACCAGCGAAACTGGCACCACAGAAAAAACGGACGCTGACGCGAAACCGGACCCAGGAATTACGACTCGGCCTTATAATCCAAGGCGGATGGGCTCATCACGGCAGCAAAAAGGGCAGCAAAAAGATGCGCAAACGCCACGCGAGGACGCCGATGCCACACAGGTGAACGAAGCCACCAAAAAACGCGTAGATGCCCTCATAGGGTTTAATAAGCCCACAAAACCACCTGACGGCGGCAACCAGCAATCTAGACAAAGATTCTTTTCAGACAAGCACAAATAATTGGACGTGACGAGTATTCAGCGGCGCGGCCCATCGCCAATGGCGGCCGGCAAGTGGATCCTATGGCCAACGGCGCACCAGCTCCTAAACTGTTTACGCTGAGCGCTTTCTCGAAGAAAACACTTGACTATGGATCTATAATTCATCCATTGCCGCACCATGGAAGCAGGGCCCCTACTAAGAGTTTTATCTTCATCCGGCAGACTTAGACTGGACAAGCCAATCGCTAGCCAAATTGTTTTTTATGGTCCCGGCTCCGACAGCAAGTCCTACGCGGTTACGCCATACTGGTTCGGCACAACATTGATCGCAATCACGCTGCCGCCAGAAGCTGATATGGCCACTTTCGTACGCCTTATAGAAATTGGCCATGGTGTTTGCGCACTTAACATTTACGAGCGAGATGGCCAAATTAATGAAATCACACATGTGCGCATCGATCTACGTTTTGCCTTAATCAAAACCGCACAGCATCCATAGCCAAATCGGGATGGCCATGAACCAAGGAGCAATCGAACTAAAAAGTCCCATTCGGCTCGAAGACAATCGGCCATACGAAACGGTCGTCGTGCGGCACGAACGTAGCGGCATAGGAATTCTTCTGCACTGCACAGGGAGAGCGGTCATCAAAAAAATCGGAGGCTGGCCATACTGCGTCGCCATCATTCCCAGTAGCGAAGAAGACATGCGCAACATGCTGGCCATCAAACTGGCCAATTGCGGGAAGAACATCTATCAGTTTCTCAGCACCAGCCCCGCTCACTCGCCGCCTCCAACAACCGGACGCACTCGCCGGGCATCATCAATCTTTTGATGGCGAAACCCCAGCCTGCCTTATAAGTTGTTGGACGAAAGATGCTTTTAAGAATATCGCCCGCGAAAGTTGTTGACGAATAGCCAAATCTCACATAGACGGTCGCCCCGTGTCAACCAACATCACCACGTACATCGTACATATCCCTCGCCCGGTAAATCTTATCGGCAACCAACCAGGCAATAGAGCTTCGGTAACAGAACAACACACATGGGAAAGAGTAGAATGTCGCCCTATCATTTCAGCAGCCACCACGGAAAACACGAAACATACAGTCGTCGCTTTCGAAGTTGAAAGTCCGGAAGAGGCGCTTAAGCTGCAGGACATGTTTCTCGGAGCTGATAGGTGGGATCCGATCGTTACACTCCATTGGTGAACGCAAGAAAAGAACAGATTCCAACAAAAAACCAAAGCTAACGGCGGCTAGGCCTCCAAAAACTTCACAAACGGAAACTGATGGCGCACAATCGCAACTTGCCGTCGGCGCCGCCGACATTTCATTGCAGACGCCGCCATTCGACTGTTCTATTTGAAGCACTTCAAAATCTCCAGCGCCATGGCGTCGGCCAGCAATAGCCCGCGGTCGGTCGGCTTAGCGCGCCCATTCGCAAAAACTACAAGTCCGTAGTCGCGAAAGTCTTCGAACAGGCTTGCCAGGTCGGCGGAGGCAAATTCTTGCGCCGCCGCCAAAGCCGCAACGGAAATTCCATCGCAAGTCCTCATGGCAAACATGATGGAATCCTCCGCGAGGAGATGCCGCGACAGCGGAACCGCATCCTCTTCCACTGGGCTGTTTCTGCAAATGCCGTCCATCCAGAGATTTAAATTCGCTACGTTACGGAAGCGGCGTCGGCGGAACTGAGACGCGGCCGACGGACCAAGCCCAAGCCATTCCCCCATGGCCCACCCGTTGCAGTTGTGCAGACATCGGCGGCCTGGACGGCAAAAATTGGACACTTCGTAGTGTTCGTAGCCATTCGCCGCCAAGATGTTCCACGTTAATTCGTAGAATTCCAAATCGTCGGAATTCATTTGCGGCTTTTCGTTTTTCCAGAGCAGAGCCTCGGCCTCCACCGTCAAACAATAGGTGGACAGATGGTCAGGGCCGATTGCGATCGCCAACTCCAAATCCTTCTCCCAAGACTGCATAGTCTGACCAGGAACATTGAAAATGAGGTCAAGATTGATTGAAAAATCAAATTCCCTGCAGAGAGCATAGGCGTCCAGAGATTTTTTAGCCAACTGCCTCCTGCCCATAGCGGCAAGCGTGCCGTCATTAAAACTTTGCACGCCAATGGATAGGCGCGTTACGGCAAGGTCGTTGAATAGGCGCAATTTTTCCGCCGTAACAGTCGCCGGCGAAAGCTCCACAGTCCATTCCCGCAGAGCAACATCATCGATCGGCAAAAATTTGCTGATTTTTTCAAAGTCGGCACAGCTCAGCGCGCCAGGAGTCCCGCCGCCGAAAAAAATCGTCTCGAAGGAGCCGCCCATTCCGCGCATTCGCCACTCCAGCTCCAAGCAGCGCAAATATGCATCGATGTCCTGCCGCCTCGGCTGTTCCCCATAAAACGCGCAATAGGCGCAGCGGGTTGCGCAAAATGGCACGTGGACATATAGTCCATCGCCGCAATCAGTTAAATTGCCGAAGGAAGCGTCTGTCATTGCGGTAAAAATGGCGCACATCATCTATGCCGTAAAGCAGCATGGCTATGCGCTCCAAACCGATACCCCACGCCTGGCCGGACCACTCTTCCGAGTCGATGGCCACGGCGGCAAATACATTTGGATGAATCAGGCCACAGCCAAGAATTTCTATCCACGTGCCACTCAATTTGCCAAGATTAGGAGATCGCACGTCCACCTCGAAGCTCGGCTCGGTGAAAGGAAAATAGCTGGGCCTGTAGCGCGTTTCAACGGCGGCACCGAGCAGTCTGCGGAGGAAAAAATCGATCGTGCTGCGAAGGTGCGCAACGGAAATACCCCTTCCCACATCCACCACATCCACCTGGTGAAAATTTGCGCTGTGCGTGGCATCTACCGTATCTCGGCGAAAAACGCGGCCAGGGGCGATCACGCGCAACGGCAATTTGCCATTCCTTAATTCCCTCACCTGCACAGAGGTCGTATGCGTACGGAGGAGATAGCGGCCATCTCCAGCGCCATATTTTTCGACGTTCAGCATGTCGCAGCCATCGCCGAGATAGAACGTGTCCATGCAGTCCCTGGCGGCATGGGACTGCGGCATATTGAGGGCGTCAAAGCAGTGCCACTCCGTTTCCACCTCCGTCGCCTCGGCAACTGAAAATCCCATCGAATGGAAGATCTCAACTGCCCTATCGCGCACAAGTGAAAGTGGATGGCGCAAACCGGAAGAGCAAAAGGCCGGCGACAGAGTCGGATCGGGACGCGCTCCCAACTTTTCGGCGAGCGCCAATTCGCCAACTCGCTCGGTCGCAGCGGCCAGCGCACTTTCCATTTCCGCACGCACGGCATTTACCGTGCGGCCGACTGCTGGCCTATCCGCTTTTGGGAGGGTTGCCATTGATTTGCACAGCAACGTCATAGCGCCGTGTGGCCCAAAAAATTCCGCCTTCGCCGCCTCAAGCGAATGGCAATCGACGGCGGACCTAAGCCTAGCGGCCAACGCAGGCGGCAAAGCGCGAAGGCTATCGGCGAGCGCCTTTGGATCTGGCGATGAAAATTCCATCACTCTAGGCGGCCGACGGCAATGCCGCCTTCGCCCGCTCGACGACGGATGCAAACGCGGCCGGATCCACTATGGCTAACTCACTCAGCGCTTTTCTGTCCATCTGAATTTCGGCCTTCGCCAGACCATCAATCAGCCTGCTGTAGCAAATGCCTAGCGGCCGACAGGCGGCATTGATGCGCACAATCCACAGCTGCCGGAATTCCGACTTCTTTTTGCGCCTATCCCGATAGGCAAAGCAGCCGGCCCGCCAAAAAGCGTCGATGGCGTAGCGGTACAGCCTGGACTTGTTTCCAAAAAAGCCCTTCGTCTGCTTGAGGATGCGCTTTCTCCTCTTTTTTGTAGCAACTGCGTTCGTTGTCCTTGGCACGTTTATTCCTCCAATTAACTGTCGCAGAAGGCCGCCAAACGTCTCGCCCGCCGCAACTAAATTCACTAGGCAAAGGGCATCGCTCTCCGCACGTGGGCAGCAAATCCAGGGGAAACCTTTTTGTCGACAGCAGACCGACGCTGGCTTTTCGCGCTTTTGTTGCGAAGGAAATGGCCATAGCCGGCCGTGCGACGCAAAACCTTGCCGGAAGCGGAAATTTTAAAGCGCTTCGCAATGGATTTCCTCGTCTTCAGCATAGCCTTCTCCCGGCATAGGGCGCGGCGCGGCGCTGTAAAGAACTTTTTGCGCACATTTCCCAACCGCCGATTGGCGAAGACGCAAAAAGGCCATTCGCTCAACCGCGGCGCCCTGTCACAGCGAAAAAGCAATTGCGCCCAAAGTGGGCAAATCGGGGAAAATGTCCGCCGCCGCTGAGCCGGCCTCCATAAGCTCGTCGACGTTGCGCATGCCGGTAGTCACCAAAAAGCAGTGGGCAAAATTGCCACTTTGCGCCGCTAGAAAATCAGTCTCCGAATCGCCAACCATCGCCGAATTGTAACCGTGCGCACCAACTGCCCTCAGCGCAGACGCGGAAAATTGCCAGTGGGGCTTACGCATAGCTCCTCCATCGCTTTCGGTTGCCACGACGGCGGATGCGTATTTCAAAAACCCAAATTTTTGGCAAATTTTTTCCGCAACGGGACGCCGCTTGTTGGTGAAAATCGCAATTGCATACCCCTTTTCGGCAAGTTCCCGCAGGATCCACCGGGCGCCGGGCAGCTCGACGAGGCCGTCCTCAAATGTGTCGTCTATGTGCTTCAAATAAAGATCGCAAAATCGATCGACGGAGGCGCCGCCATCGAGCGTCGCCTCCGCCATTTGGCGCAGCGTTGCGCCAACAAATGGTCCGTAGGACTCACGCGACAGCGGCTCCACGCCGAGATCATTGCGGGCCCAATTTATGCAGCGCAATATCGCCGCAAAATGGTCAACCAAAGTGCCATCCAAATCAAAGAATACGGTTTTTATCGGATTTTTCACTGATTCCAACAACCTATTTTCTTGCGCATTTCGCCAATTCATCCGATACTCTTACCGCTTTGTCAAGCTGCGCAACACACTCGCCGACATGGTCCATAGCCGCAAACGGCGAAGGCGTAGTGCGCGTAGTATTCAGCGGCAATTGGAAAACGGCGAAACTTCCATCCGTGCGCAGTTGCGCCGAAGAATTGGAGTTCCATTCGCCATCCAAGTCGATCGAAATGGACGCACTCCCGGAAGCCTGGGACAGTCGCTTTGTCGCTTTCATATTTGCCCTACAAAAACTTCTGGCGGAGAATGGCTTTCTCGCCAAATTGGAAAAATTTCCAACGGAACTTAGGGGCCTAATGGGCCTCGCCGCAAAGGGCTCAGATGCGGAACGGCGCCGCGAAGTGTCACAACCGCAAACGACCACCCGCCATGCGCAACGCTTCGCCATCGGCGAAAGGGTGCAATTCCTCGGCTCCATGGTCAAAGGCATTTTACTCTTTTGCCAAAAAAAAACGTCCGTCCGCGGCACCGGCTTCGGCCGCCTGCTGCGGCAGGCCGGTTTCGAATCCCTCCCCATAGTGGCGACGGTCAGCTTCCTGATCGGAACAATCCTTGGATTCATTGGATCTCTTCAACTGGAACGCTTCGGCGCAGCAATTTTCGTTGCCGACCTGGTGGCCATAGCCACCGTTCGCGAGATGGCGCCACTCATGACGGCGGTTGTGCTCGCCGGCCGCGTTGGCGCAGCATTTTCGGCGACCATCGCCTCCATGCGCACCAGAGGTGAAATTGATGCGCTGAGCACTTTCGGCATTTCCGCCATGGATTTTTTGGCGGTGCCGAGGGTTGTGGCGATGGCCGCAATGACTCCACTGCTCTGCGTAATTTCCGTTCTGGTGTCGACCGGGGGAGGAATGGCCGTCGCAATCCCGATGCTCAACGTTGGTTGCCTGCAGTACGTACATGAGTCAGCTGCATCCGTTAAATTCGGCGCATTTTGCTTCGGCATAGGGAAAAGCGTAATTTTTGCCCTCATCATCGCCCCAATAGCATGCCGCAGCGGCATGATTTGCGAACGCACCGCCGACGGAGTTGGGCGCGCAACCACTAGGGCCGTAGTGAATGCCATCACGGCCATCATCGTCGCCGACGCTCTCTGCGACGCAATGGCGGCTCGGCTACGCATATGACTCCTGGGAGGAAAACTATGGGCAATGTGGAATCGGTCGCAGCCATTTCGGTGGACGGCGTCTCCGTTGGGCACGGAGGGCTCCCGCTGCTGAGCGGAGTAACCTTTTCCGTCGCTGCCGGAGAGATTTTAGCGATCGTCGGCAAAAGCGGCTGCGGCAAAAGCACTCTGCTGCGCGTACTGGTCGGCCTAGACAGGCCAATGGCTGGGGCCGTGCGCGTCTGCGGCATGAATCCCGCTGAAATGCTACGCATGGGAGGAGCGATGGCGGCAAAAACCTACGGCGTACTCTTCCAAGATTGCGCTCTGTGGACGTCCATGACTCTGCTGGAAAATGTGCTGCTTCCGCTGCGCAATTACAGCCGGAACGGCGAAGAGGAAATTCGCAATTTGGCAAAATTTAAACTGGCCCTTGTCGGACTGGAAGGATTTGAAAACGCATATCCCCACGAAATTTCCGGCGGCATGGCCAAAAGGGCGGCCATCGCAAGAGCCATGGCCCTCGATCCACCGATACTCATCTTTGACGAGCCGTCAGCGGGGCTAGACCCATGCACGGCAAAGCAAATCGACAAATTAATACTGCAAATTCGCTCCATCTGCGGCACCGCAATCGTGCTAATCAGCCACGAACTGGGCAGCATAGGGCGCCTCTCCGACCGCGTCGCCTTTATGGATGTTGAGACAAAATCAATGCGCCCCATAGCAAAACTGGAAGAAATGATGGTGACGGCGGCGGCCGACAGCGCATTGCGTGATTTTTTTGGAGATCGGCCGACTCGCCAAGCTGCCTTAGAGGGATTTGGCCATGAAACTTAGAGATTCAACGGCCGTTGGAATTTTCACCATCGGCGGCATCCTGGCTTTCATCGCTGCCACATTTCTCTTCACCAAAGATCCAATTTTCGGCGGCCGCAGCCACAGCTTCGTCCTCTATTTCAACGAATCCGTTAATGGCCTAGAGGTTGGAGCCCCGGTGAAATTGCGCGGCGTGCGCATAGGGCAAGTGAAGCGCATAATGGCCCAGTTCAACCAAGATCGCGAGCGCGTACTGGTGCCTGTTACCATCTCCATCGAAGATGCCTATTTCCGCGCCGGCCGCAGGGAGCGCCTCCGCCTAACGGTCGGCGACCGCAATAAACTTTTTGGCGACAGCTCCGACGAATCGGCCCATGGCAAATCGGCCTTTTGCCGCTCGCCACTCATCGTCGGCATGGTGGGGTCGCTACAAATGGAAAGCTTTGTAACGGGAAAACTTTTCGTCGGCCTGGAGTATGCGCCGACGCCGGCCGGCAAATACCTTCGGCCCGACTGCGACGGAATTCCGGAAATTCCTACTAGGCCAAGCAATTTGGAGAGCTTCAGCGACCATCTGTCCTCCATCGCCGATGGCCTAAGCCGCATAAATTACGCCGCCATCGGCATGTCCGTCGAGCGCATCACTGGATCCATCTCGTCGGTCGACATGGGGAGTCTCTCGGCCGCTACCGCCAAGCTCGCAGCGGCGGTCGCCTCTGCGGCCGACAGCGGAGACGCCAAAGCGGTAATTAGCTCGATGGTAACATTTTGCAAAAATTTAGCGGCCCTTTCGACAGCCGTTCTTGAGCAGCTACGTCCAGCGCTGCCGGAATTGGCGCAAGCCATCGCAAGCGTCTCTTCCGGCGCCTGCAATTTTTCCGCCATGCTGGATCCAAATTCAAATTTTTCGTTCGCTGCTGCGCGCCTTTTGCGCAGCATGGATTGGGCCGCAAGGACGATTGCGCTATTTTTCGAATTTCTCGAGCAACAGCCGAATGCCATCCTGACGGGCAAAGCAAAGGAAGGGCGATAAAGTTCCGTTGCGTTTTGCGGCAAACTAATCCTATTGCTTTGTGGCAGTGGTGAACGGCGGCGCTTCGCTCGGTAACGGTCTATTTGGGTGCGTGCTCGCCGCGCTTAGCGACGGCCTGGCGGTCGTCGACTGCGAAGGGTTGATCCATTACCTGAATCAGCGAGCCAGAGAACTAATTGGCATTGCGGACGACGAAAAATTGCCGCTCCCGCTGCGGCGCCATGGTCCGGAATTTTTCATACACCTGCGCGAGTGTCTCCTTGGATCGACGGCTGAAATTCTCGAAATATCTGTCAGCTATCCGGAGCAAAGATTATTGCGCGTGAACTGCTTACCAATATCGTCGGCCGCAGGTCAGCTCCACGCCCTGGTGATCTCTGATCGCACCGGCGAAGAGGAGTGCGACAGCAAGAAGCGCGACGACGACGCATGTGCCGCCGTGGAACTCATCGCTGGAACGATGGCCCACGAGCTAGGCAACTGCCTCAATGTGATGCAAATTCACCTGCAATTGCTAGGGCGGCAGCTGAAGCCTACGGCAAAGGCCATGGAGACGGTGAACATTTGCCGGAGCGAAGCGGAAAGAATGCATCGCCTGATCAGCAATTTTCTCGGAGTCATCAGGCCAGCCAAAACAGTGCTGCGCTCCATAAATTTAAATGATGTTCTGCGTGATTGCATAGCCGTCCAAAGGATTGAAATGGCGCAGCGCTCCATCACCGTTTCGACTAAATTTTGCCAAGAACCGCCACCGCTCATAGCGGGTGACGGCGAGCAGCTGCGACAAGTTTTCTTCAATTTGCTGCGCAACGCCATGGAGGCCATAGAGGGGGCCGGCACAATCGCCATTGAAATTGTCGACGAGGGTGCCTTCGTTCGCGTTGACATGCGCGACAGCGGCGTCGGCATAGACCCATCGGCAATGGCAAATTTCTTTCGGCCGCAGTGGAGTGGCAAACGGGACGGCAACGGCCTTGGCCTTCTGCTGGCGCGAAGAATTCTGCGGGCCCACGGAGCCACCATCTCCCTTCGTGGGCTGAGCCCAAACGGCACATGCGCAACGGTACGCTTTCCATTGAAAAATCCAAAGTTCCCCATGCTGGAAGGCTTAGACGGCCGCGCGAAGGCCATTCCAATGGGCTTGAATTGCGAAGCTGCATCCGGCAGCTAGGATCTTCGGCGGTGCCCGGAGAGGGGGTCGAACCCTCACTCCCGCAAAGGAATCGGATTTTGAGTCCGACGCGTCTGCCGATTCCGCCATCCGGGCTCCGGCGGATTAGCTAGAAAGAAATAGCCCACGGTCAAGGTGTTTTGCGCGCAAAAGCAGCATTTTCTCCTTGTCGAGGCCACCAAAATTCATCCACTGAGTCTATGGACGAGTCGTCAAATTCCCAGCGGCAGCTTACTGCACAGAAAGACGCCAAAGATGTCGCCAAACTGAGCTGGCTTGACGTCGAAGAGCTGTCGCGCTACGTATCCGAAACCGGGAAGATCCAGTCGCGCCAGTATACGCACCTCACGGCGAAAAATCAACGGCACGTGTCGAAGCTCATAAAACGTGCGCGCAACATGCTGCTAATGAAGTGAGTCGGTGATAACCGCCAGCGAAATTCTAGAATCACTTCTCCGCGAAAAGCCGAAACTTTCCGCTTGCGGCGGCGCTATCGACGCCGCCGCAAGGCTTTTGGTTAACTGCTTTCGATCGGGAGGGAAGTTGCTCATTTGCGGAAATGGTGGAAGCGCCGCCGATGGGGACCACATATCAGCCGAGCTGCTAAAGAGTTTTCGACGCAAAAGGCCGCTTGAAATTTCCGCCAAAGCTCCGCCGTGGGCGGCAGAAAAATTACAGGGAGCGCTTCCGGCCGTGCCGCTTGCAAATTTCAGCGCATTCATGACGGCATTTTCGAATGACTGCGACCCTGAATATGCCTTCGCTCAGCTGGTTTTCGCCCTAGGCAAGGAACATGACGTGCTTTTATCCATTTCAACGTCCGGAAATTCTCCGAATGTTCTACGCGCCTGCGAAACGGCCAAGGCGATGAAGCTGAAGGTTGTTGGCCTTGGCGGATCGGATGGCGGGAAAATGCTAAATCTTTGCGATCCATGCATATGCGCGCCGGAAAACGAAACGCACCTCATACAGGAATTGCACCTGCCGATTTACCATGGCCTATGCGCCATGGTGGAAGCTGACATTTTCTCGGCCTGATGCGCAATCACATAGGGGAAAAGTCACCGGCCAAGCGCCCTGACGCGCGCCACCTCGTAGAGGCAAATGGCTGCTGCCGTAGCAACATTTAGGGAGTCGGACATGCGTCCAAACATTGGCACGCGCAGCAGCACGTCCGCATTGCGCAGCCAAAAATCACTCAACCCGCCATGCTCGTTGCCGACTGCAATTGCGACCGGCCCGGCCGGCATGGAGTCCCAATGGCTCTTTTCGGCGGCGGGAGACGTCCCAACAATGGCAACGCCGTTGGCCCTTAAAAAATCAAGGGCCTCACCGCCGCCGCAGGAAACAGCCGGCACCGAAAAAATTGCACCCTGCGACGCGCGTATTGCATTGGGGTTCCAGAGATCAGTCAGCGCATCGGCAATGATGACTAGACTGCAGCCAACGGCATCGGCCGTGCGCAAAAGAGCACCGACATTGCCGGGCTTTTCCATTGCTTCGCACAGAAGAATCAGCGGATTCGGCCGCAGCGATTTCGGCAGCTCTGGCCGTGGAATTTTCGCAAGCGCCATCGCGCCGTCTCCGTTTTCCCGCACGGAAACTTTTTCGAAGACGCCATCGTCCAGCAAAAAAACTGGGCACTGCGCAGACAATTCCCCTTCCAATTCGCTCCCCAAAAGTGATTTGTCGACGTATGCCTCCACCAGCGGCAAGCCGCAGCGGAGAGCGCGCAAACATTCGCGGCGCCCCTCAACGACTACGAGCCCAAGCTCTTCGCGCTTTTCCCTTTTGCGCAGCATCAGCAATCGCAAAATCCTCCAGTTGCGCCTACTGCCTATGCGCTCCATTTTCGCTAGGCATAGGTGCCAACCGGCGGAATTGGCGCAACGCAAAACGCAATGCCATTCCGACAATCGCTCCTCCGTTTCCGCCGAAAAGCGGCGGCAATCGCCGCAGCCACAGGCAAATTAGCCGCAAAAACGTTATCCTAGCCCAAAGCATTATGCCGCTGGCCATCAAGCAAATAGGCTGAACTTGGAGGGCGCGTTCGGTAAGTTTTTGTTGTTTTTTCGCCGCAACAAAGCTAACCTTTGCCATGGAAGTGAGATCGGGAGCATCACAAAGCGGTCACTCCGCTGCACATTTTACGGCACCCATCATCGGTAAAAAAATCATAGAAACAGCCACCGACATTTTGAAAATGGCAGCTGGCGGCAGCACAGCCGGTGCGAAAGTCGACGGCAACAGCGGAAAGACACTCGGCCAACAGCTGTATGAACAGCTTGATAAAATCTCCAGATTTTCCGCCATCAGACTGGCAATGGCAAATTGCGAAATGTCGCTTTTTCACAGGCTCACCTCATCTCTCGGCATACTCATTCTCGGTCTGAAGGAGCCCGCCAAAGCTGCCATTGTGGATTGCGTCAGCCACGCACAAATCCTAGACGAGTTTCCCGACAAAGACTCTCTTTCCAAAATTACTGCCATTTTGAATCGGCCTGGCAGCGTAAATTTTGATGATTTCTTCAAACTTGCCGGAAAAGATTTCGGCACCATTAGTGATGACGAAAAAACCGCCATACGCAAATGGGCCACCGATAATCTCTGCCCATTTTACGGCATCCGCGTTGGTCAGAACGATTTCCTCACAAACTGTCTCCACGTTACGGAAGATACAACTACAACCAGCATAGCCGAAATGAAATCCACACTCACCCTCTCGGCAAATGGAGCGAAGGCAGTCGCCCTGCTACTTGGCCAAACAACAGGAGCACTTGCAGCCATTCGCATGAGCCATGTCGCCGGGAGCGATACTATTTTCCAAACGGAAATTACGTGCCTCAAAGGCCTCCACAGCAGCGGCGATATTTCAGTTGCAGCCGGCCATTTCCTTCCGTGCACATTATCAGTTAATTGCCTAGACAGAGGTCCGCATACCCACTCCGTATCCAGCGATTATACAAAAGCAGCATTTGACTACTTCAAGCCGGCCGAAGAGTATGCCGCCGAATGCGGCGAAAAAAATATATTTGCGCAGCAAACCGGCTCGGGGCCAAACGAACACGTCCAACACCAAGTCACAAGCAATCTCGGCCTTTCGCAGAAAAACATCTTTAGCCCAACGGGACGTGAAGGTTTAGACGAGCAGCCATCGCTACGCCGCTAGCTGCGGCTTTAAAACGACACGAGTCCAATGCACACCGCTGGCATTGTGGAGCAACACGCCTGGCCATTTGCCGATGAACAAGATAATATCTCTCAAAGCAGTCATTACCGTGTCAGTTAGATCGCCAACAAAGGCTCTGATGAAGTCGTCGAGATCCCCATCCGCCCCAATAAGACGTTCAACAACATCGCCAATTTCGCCCCACGTACGCAGCGCACCATCCGGCGACGACAGAATGCCGGCAGCCTCCAGTTCAGCCAGACGGACTAGGAGCCCATCGGCTGTTGTGCTGCCATTGCTTCTGGCGATCGCCAACGCATTCATAATGGATGCCAAAAATCCATCTGCGTACGGAGTACGACCAAATATGCCCGCGCCACCACCAAAGAGAGGCCGTCTGCTAAAATCAGGAACCTCCAGCTGGAAGTCGTCAAAAACGACGCGGATGGTCTTGCCTTCATTATGCATTATGCCAACCGCACTTCTTCTCCCATCCGAAAGCCTTTCAATTGATAGAACTGGAGCGCCGAGTTGCGGCACGAAATCAATCTCCAGTTGCCCAGCAGATTCGCCTCTGACCAACGTCACTTTGCGAAGATACGCAATGAGCCTCCCGAATGAAGAGGGCGCTCCATAGCGCGCCGCACCTTCATGGGAATAACTTTCAGATACTGACGGCAGCCCACCGGTGGAATCAAACGCGGTGCGGTCGAAATGCGATTGGAACGCGCCAAGGCTTAAGCCGGGAAACGGCAATGGCGGAAGGCCAAAACGCCTGACAATTTCGCCGAGCCTACGCGTCCGCACGTCGCATAAATGCGGTTCGTCAGCGGCGCCATCGTAATTTCCAATTCTCTCGAAGCAATTGCGAACTTCAATCTTTTTATACGTATCTGGCATTGAAGCAATTGCCGCCTGCGTGGCCGCAACATTCAATAGCCAACCGCAGACCTGCGCTACG
Source organism: Puniceicoccales bacterium (assembly GCA_031268535.1). GTDB lineage: Bacteria > Verrucomicrobiota > Verrucomicrobiia > Opitutales > JAIRLM01 > JAIRMB01. The sequence goes on from JAIRXB010000005.1 coordinate 49,011, forward strand.
CGCATATTTCGAACAAAGTCTTCACCGCCATCACGGACAATTGCAAGTGCTTCACAAAGATTCGCGTAAATTTCGAAATAAGCCTCATCGGAACGGCTTAGGTGCGCTTGAGACGAAGAATAGTCAGCAAGACACTCCTCGACACAAATGGCGGCAAGCAGCCTAATCATAGCTACATTTAGGTGGTGCTGCACTTCGTGGTCGTCGTGCAGCAGAAATCGCGAATGGCGCAAATGCGGATTCGTCACACACTGCTTTTGAAATCGGATCAACGTAGCACGGTCAGCATAGGTCGTATCTGGACAATTGTAGGCGGCCAAAACCGCGGCGGCGGCGGCGGGAACTCCATCGGATGCAGAATTAATGTGGTCCATCGCAAGTTCCAAAATCAATATGCGCGCTTCCAGTTCCAACAGCCTATCAAACATATCGATCAGTAAACCTTCATCTACATAGCGGAGCCCGCCTATCGTCTCCTCTATGTCTCTGGCCATGTGCACAATTAGATCAAGAACCACAATCCTGCTGCCAACAACAATGTCCGATTCACCGGCAATATCCGTTCCATAGCGGCCTTCCTCCATGCTCCTCAGCCGCCTGGCCAACGCCTTCATGTTGGCAACGGCTATGGCAACTCTAACTTCCATTTGCCTGTCGGCGTCAAAGCCAAACTGCCACGACTGGGCAGCTACAGATCGGAAAAAGCAATCCCCGCCACCGCCACAATCCACCACCTCGTAATTCACACCGGCAATTTGTTGGGGTGGCATTGAAATTTGTTGGCGTGGCGGTGAAACTTGTTGTTGTGATGGCGAAACTTGCTGGGGAGGCGTTGAAAGTGGCCGCGAAAAACAGCTAGGCATCCCTAAGCTTAGAACGGCACGGCCGTGATCGTCACCGCTGACCAACTTGCCTCCACTACACAGATGCAGGGCAATAACCAATTTGTGGAATAAGTATCCTACGCCATAGAGATAGGTTTCGGCATTTGCCGCCGTAGCCAAATTCGTTTTCACAATCGCACCTATGGCTACTTCTTTAAATCTTTCACTGTATGGACCTACGCCTCTGCGCGCCGCGGAGCCCATCAATATGAAGATATCGGCACAGTTTTTTCTGATCTTGAAATTCAACTGCCCATCACCAACAGATTCCGACACCATGATTTCCGTTGGGCGATGCGCAACATAAGGAAGGCTGAGTCGAGTGGTCGCGGTGCCAAGTGCGGCTTCCTCCATTATGGCCGGAAATTCCTGCGAGCAGAGCAGAACGTAGTTGCGGCAGAGGTCGTCAACTTCTTCGCAATGGCTCACAAGGAAAAGTGCCGCAATACGGAAGGCTGCAAAAAGTTTTTGTGCATTCCCATCATCATCCTTCCACCTATAGCGCACATTATTCTCTAGAAAAAATCTAAAAGCAGCAGATGCCATTGTGCTAAAAACGCATTGCACGCGACCATGTTCCGATTCTGACGAAGCCACTGCCACCAGCGGATCACAGTTGATTTCGGAACCTATTACCCTATCCTCATATCCGCCTCTCAGCGAGATAGTCGCCGCAACGGGAAAACCGATCAACCTTTTCTCAGTGAACATGTGCAGCCAATGACTTTCTGTCGGCTTCGAACATTTTTCACCGCACTCGCAGATATGCGCGCACCTCATAATCCCATACGCCAATGGGTAAGCTCTACTGAAAGACATATCGCCCATAGTTGGGAGCAAGTGGCCAACAAAAACGCGATGTCAATTGAAATAAAAAAACTACACCTTCACGCCTCGCCGGCGATAGAGGTGATCGTCAAGCATCAGCCCACATCACCGGCTGCCAAGCTTTGAACTGTGGCCTTCAATCCATCCAGCAACTTTAGCCATTAATGGCTAAAGGGCGCGCATTGAACAGTTTCGCAAAAACGCACTTTCCAACAAAAACGGCCAGCGCGCTAAATGCCCCCCAATCAGCCAACGGCGAACCTGACATCCAAGGCGCCAACGCACGCAATGGCAGCGGCAACAATTCCGCCAACCGACTGGACGCCCTAGAGCTAGAGTTTTCTACTAAATGTGATTGCGGCGCCTGCAGCCGCACTGCGGCGAGAAAACAGTCCGCTAAAATCAAAGCTGCAGTCCCAATTCCCATTGATGCCGTAGCACGCACCCAAATGTGCCATGGCGCCATGGCGATCGCCGTAAGAAACTTGCGGGGAAAAGACCTCAGCGCCAACATCGCTACGCATTTCGTACGCGATGCCGTTCTTCCTGAGCACTCCGCATTGCCATCCAAGCTTTGCGAGCAATTGCAACCTGCTCGGCCTAATTGTTTCAACGCTAAGACCCAAAGTTGTAGTCAAAAATCTATGGCGAATTGCGCTAATGTTGCTCCATCGCCCATAGCCATTTTCCAGGAAGCCGCACTGGACCAGCTGATCATGGCGCATTTCTCCGAAAATGCCCAACTCCGCCTCGCCTTCCCGCAGCAGTCCCTGCCGCACCTCCAACTCAATTTGCCAGTCCGAATCGCGAAATTCGCAGCGGTAGACTTCGCCAGCGCTATCCTCGCGCCTGCAGTTCATTTTCCCGCGGCAAATGGAGACTTTCCCTTTGGCGTATGTCTTTAGGTCATCGAAACATTCGTCGCTCCAGCGAAAATCGGCAACGGCCGCCAAGTCGTGGCGAACGCCATGGAAAAGGCGATCCAAATGGGAGTCCATCACACTTCTAGCCGTTGCCCCAAAGACGGTTGCGCGAAAAGTCTGATGGCCATGGACCGCCCTCCCTGAAACCCCAAGAGCGGCACCAACCGTTGCCGAATAGAAGCCGCAGCGGATGCAGGAGTCGACGCGCCTGTTCTCTATGTCCGCAAATGCCCTGCAGAAAATTCCTCGCCCATCGAAATCCGGAGTCATTCCCATGATCCGCGCAATCCGAACCTTGTCTTCGGCCACCTCTCCAACCGGGAATTGCGGCCATTCCGGATTGGTCACTGGCAACTCCGACTCCGGCGCGTACATTGTCTTTGCCAGCGCCAGTCCGCAGGTGGATGGGTTCTCAAACCAGTAGAGCGAAAATGGATCCGGTACGCCATCAACGTAGTCGCAAACCCTCAGAAGGCCAACTTCGCAGTCATTTCCTTCGCCAAATCCGACGAAGTTGACGTCGCGCACTGGAAATGAGCCAATGTCTTCGAAAGTTAATCCATCCACCAATGATTCGGTCGCATCGCCAGGCGCCTTCGCCAACACCAGCAGCATATTGTCCGGCAACACATCGCAGCCGCTGAGCGAGAAACTCCATCCGCTTTCGAAGGTGAGCATGCCGCCGTCGTAGCCGAGCAGCTCCACAATTCCTTTCGGTTTGCAGGCAAATAGGCCATCGGCCGAGCCGAAGTCTTCAATGCCGCTAAACGTTTCCTCTCCTATGTGATAGCATATGGTATCTCCATCGGACAGCAATAGTGCTCCGGCCGTTGGGTAGGAGTTATAGGAAAGTGAGATGCCCCCATCCCTATGCAAAACCCCTGCGCCGCCGTCCACCGTTCCGCGGTAAATCTTTCCGCCAGTGGAAATTGCAAGTCCATTGCCCAACGCAGAGAAAGCACCGTTACGCACATCTTCCCCAATTGCGCTATCTGGAGTACGGCTAACCAAAACGAGTCGACCAGAAAGCAAGTCGATAGTGCGCAAGTCCTTAACTGGCCCGAGGCAATTCACGGTCCATCCACCATCGATGCGCATGGTTGTGCCTTCCGGAGATCGTGCCGCCATAGCCAACAGCGGCGTTCTAGCCACTGCGCCAATTAAGTTTAGCACGCCCGCCGAACCCGCACCGTCCGCCGCAATGCCCCCTTCCATGGCTGAAGATTCCGTTTCCATTTGGCGCAGTAGAGCTGCGCCATTTGCGCCGCCGGAGGAGATCTCTTTGAATTCCATCTCCCTGCGGCGGCCGACGTTAATTTGAAAGCCGTCACCCAACGACAGGGCCCTCGCCAAATCGAAGTCGGAAGTTTTCATCGAATCAAAACCGCCGCACCACGGGAAATCTCCACCGGCACACTGCCTCTCCGCAAGAACGACTTCGAGATGTCCGTCCATCTCGCTGATTTTTTCAATTTTTGCGGCAGCAACCGTAGCCGTTGCCGGCGTCGAAATCTCGGCGCCTAGCCCATTGAAATAGAACCGCATATTTTCGTTAGTCCAGCCGCCAAGTCCGCTCACATGGACGTCAGACGGATCTTCGCCGCATTCGGCCATTGCGGCAATTAGTTGCCCATCACTGAATTCCGCAGACCAATTCCCAAATGACGAATCATCCCACTCGCCGCGGGACGCTCCAAAAACGGTCGCAAATTTTCCGCCTTCGCCACTGCCGCAGCTAACTGCGCAAATTGCATTGTCCGAAAGGAAATTGCAGAACGTCCAGTCGCGGAAAGAGCGCTCGGCACCGGCGCCGCCAGCAGATCCGAAAACGGCCGCAGAGCACCCAGCCGTCACCGTCAATGTGGCGGAGGAAAATCCATTGAAGTTCCAGCCTTCGAAGGAGTTATCCAAATCGCGGGCCGAAGCGGCGCCGAAGAGGACGGCCGCAGTGGCGCCGTCGCCAATCGCTGACCCGCCGGCTATTTCACCCAAGTGCCAGCGGCAGAACGACGACTGGCAGTGGTGGGCCAGGGCCGCCCCGAAGAGGG
>JAIRXB010000015.1 GCA_031268535.1 Puniceicoccales bacterium
CATAATGGCTGCGATTGCACTTTCTTTGCCGCCGTTGCCAGCTGTAGCCGCTAGCGTCTCGCTGATGCTTATGCGATAGTTTTTGGAACTCATAGCCATGATTTGCGCATCGCGCAGGCGCTGCATGAATCGATTCCATAGGGTTGGATTTTCCGTGATGCGTTCGAGCGCAATGTCGACTGGCAATTTGAGCGCGCTTCCCAGCGGGCCTATAATTTTCTCTTTGAACGCTTCGGTAAACCGACCTCCTCTGGCGGTGTCGCCAGCGCGCACCATTAGCTCCGCCGGATTAAGTAATCCTTCGATCAAAAGGTCTTTCGGCAGACCTACGTTTGGGAATGCTGTGCTAGTTATTGCCGCCATGAGCATCGTAGCCGCATTAGGATATCGCGCTTCGCCGACGGTGAATTCAGTTTGTGCTCCAAAAAAGTAGTTTGCGCACTCATAAATCGACTCAAAACCTGAATTGCCATTGCGTGGAGGGGCGACGCTCTTGCTTTTGCGAGTGACAGTTGCGCCAGTTTGCGACTTCTCAATTGCTACGACCGGCACAACTGGTCCAGGCGCATATTCCGCAGGAGGCCTGCTGCGCGGTTTCGCCGGTTTCGGCGCGGCTTTAGCTGGCGGGAGCGCTTTTGGCGGCGGCTTTTTGGCGACAGTTGCCGTTGTGGGGCTGACCGTAGCGACCGAAGGCGCCACCGCAGGTGGCGCCTTCCTAGGAACGGCGGCCGCAACTGCTTTGGGTGGGACTGCCGCGGCCGCTGGAGGTGGAACTGTCGCAGGTGCTGGAGGAGGGACTGTCCGAATAGGTGATTTAGCGTTTGGGGCGATGGCTGGCGGTGGCGCAGATGGGGCTGCTGGCGTGGATTTTTGAATAACTTTCTCGCATTCGCTCCGGCTTGTCTCACCTGTGGCGTCTTCGCCGGCTACAGCTTCTGATTTGGCAGCCTCGCCAGCATTTTTTGCCACTATGCTGCTGTGGCCACTTCCAGCAGATTCGTCGTCCGGTTTGACTGTGTCGCGGTCTGGCGCGCTAGGCGGAGCATTAAGGGCCAGCGAAAGGAGGCTGAGAGCGGAATTTTCATCTGCCATGCGCACATGTGCGTAAATTGCGATCGCCAGCCATACGAGTCCAAGCGTAAGGATTGTGAGGACGGCCGTTTGTATTATGTCGATGGCGCTAAGCTGGAAATTAATCTCGTTGCCGAGAATTGCTATTGTGCGACTATCTCGATAGGTGGCGACATTTCTGCGCCAAGCGAGATTGCCAACGCATGGCGACGGAGCGTTGAGCCTATCAAAAAGATTAGGCTCCACACGGACAGCGCTCATTTCCGCTTAGGCAAAGCGTTTCCCCCAAAAAGTCAAGCCGCTTTTGGCCGCCATACCGTCAATGGCCGTCTAGCGTAAACAGTTCTTCCCGATCCATGTCAATTTCGATATTTTGTTCGCCATCTCGCTCCAGATCCGCGACCCAGCGGAGCACTTCGGCGACCGGCTCGATTAGGTCAGACGGAATATATTCCAAAACCGCCGCAGAATTCATGAGTGCGTGGGCTAGTGGCACATTTCTCATTATGGGGATGCCGCCATTGCGCGCGATGGTCATCATTTCTTCCGCCAGACGTCCTTCCCCCTTGGCCAACACGACCGGCAGCGGAGTCACTATGTCGTCGTAGAGTATGGCAATTGCCAAATGCGTCGGATTCGTGATTAGGGCGTTCGCCCTCTGCGTACGCTGCGCCGGAGCCTCGTTGATTAATTCCTGGTGCAGCTGCCTTCTTCTCCCCTTAATTTCCGGAGACCCCTCCATCTCCTTATACTCGCGCTTTATTTCACTTTTCGACATCATCATTTTTTTTGTGAAATCGCGCCGCTGCAGAAAAACATCGGCCGCTGCGACGACGGCGTAGGCAAATATTACGAGGTATGCAAACCGCTTCATGATTGGACCGATGGCGGCCATTAGTCCTTCGACTCCGGCGTAGGGCAGCAAAATCAGCGTTCCAAGTTCGCTCTTAATTAGCTTGTAAATTAATATGCCAAGAAATGTGACCTTCAGGAAAGATTTTAGGAATTCAATGAAATTCTTTTTGGAGAAAATCTGCTTAAACTTTTCGATTGGATTCAATTTTTTTATGTCCGGCTTAATGGGCTCAATGGAGAACATGGCGCCCACCTGGAGGAACCCGCCAGCAACGGCAAAGAACGCTACGATGCCTATGAGTGGCAGTACCAATCCGATCAATTCCCCCATGCAGCCGTCGATGACGGCGTTGGCGGCCTGGGGAAAGCGGTCGCCGAAAAAGCGTATGGGGAAGGTGATGAATTCCTTCAGTCGCACAATGAGATTTGTCCAGTTGAGGCCGATGTAGGCGAACACGCCAACGAGAAGCACCGTTGACGTAAAATCGCGGCTATAGGCTACTTGCCCCTTTTTGCGCGCATCGCGGAGACGCTTTGGCGTCGGCATCTCTGTTTTTTCTTCGGAACTTCCACCGGCCATGGCCAATCATCTCCAGAAGGCTAGAAAGAATTCGCACATCCTGTTTTTCGCGAAAAAGTATGATCGGAAGAAATCCAACAGGAAGTGGAGATAGAGCGTTAGGAATAGCATGGATAGCCCGCTCTTAACGCCCATCGACAGAAAAAAAACATTCATTTGCGGAGCGAAACGATTCACCATGCCGAGGCCAAATTCCGCCAGGAATAGGGCGAAGAGAATCGGCCCGACTAGGGCGAATACGACGTCCATGTAATCTCCGACGAAGCGCACAAAATACATTGCGATGGAGCTGTTTATGGTGGGCATGAACGAGAAAACCGGCCAGACGACGTAGCTTTGGTAGATGATGTCCAGCGTCAGCAGGAATCCGCCCGTAATGAAAAATAGGAGCAGCACTATTTGGACGAAGAAATCTGCCGTGACGGTGGTTTGGCTCTCGTTGAAGGCGCTAAAGAGAGACGCCGCCGACGCCCCCCGCTGCACGTCCACCAGGTTGCCGACGCCCTCCACCACAAAGAAGATGAAGCCGCCAAGAAAGCCCAGTATGGTGCCTATGAATAGCTCTTTTGCGCCAAGAAGCATGACTACGCCAAATCCAACGTCTGGGTTGGCGAGTTCCTTCGCAAAAATCGGATAGGCAAAAATGGCCAGCCCCAAAATCCATGAATTTCGCCCCATGCCGATCACGTTCCTTTTGCCGAAAAACGGCAGCATGGCGAAGATGGACGTGATGCGAATGGCGCCAAATATCACCGTAAAAAAGAATGCGCGAATTTCGTAGAAGAGTGTTTGCATGGCGCCACCCGCTACACCATGGTTGAAAAGTAGGAGAAGACGTATTTTGTGAACGACATGATCTCCGAGCCCATCCAGCGCGCCGTCACCAAAAGCACGATGACAACGGAAATTAGCTTCATCGTGAAGCCGAGCGTCTGCTCCTGAATTTGCGTCAGTGCCTGCAGCAGACTTACGATGAGTCCAACTGCCGTAGCGACCAAAATGGACGGCAGCGAAAGTATCATGATCATGATCATCGCCCGCACGCTGAAATCCAAAACGACGCTATTCACCATGGTGCGCAGCAACTTTGACATGAGCTGGAGTCCATGGCAACGAATAAAATTGGCCAGAGGATCGAGTCGGCGAGTGTCGGATGGACTGGCCGCGAGGCGTAAAGTGCCACCAAAGGTCTATGGCGGGCTGTCGCGAAATATGGTGGAGCCGAGGGGATTCGAACCCCTGACCTCCACAATGCCATTGTGGCGCTCTACCAACTGAGCTACGACCCCGTCGAACTGGCACGCCCCACAGGAGTCGAACCTGTAACCTCCTGATCCGTAGTCAGGTGCTCTGTCCAATTGAGCTAGGGGCGCTACCGTTGCAGCGACGCTGCGGCGCGGTGTCTGGGACGCAAGAAAGAAATCGCCCAAAAGTGAAAATTCCACTTTCCCATTAAACGGGGCGCATTGTTCTCGGCCATCCCAGCCAAATTCGGCGGCGCAGGACAGGAATCGTACTGCGCGGCTGCTACGGCCTCACCAGCAATTCCGGGTTCCGCTCCCTTTTCCCGAAAAGGCTCGCAAGTGATCCAGTGGGCTGATTTGCGACGACAAGGTCTGTGGGCGGCTTGGCTGGAGCGTGGTCGCAGGTCATAGGAAAAGATGCGTCGTGTGGTTCTGTAATAACATTGAGAAGATGACTCAGATGCTTCAAACTGGCATCGTCATTGTTGCCGGCTTTGAGTACGATCGCAAGCGCTTCAAATATAAGAGTACGTAAAATGATAGCATGTTTTGGCGTGGTGGCGCTCAGAAAAACGGCTAGATTGTCGATGGCTGACTTACGCTCCGTGGAAGAAGCTTTTAAAAGTTCCGAAGGAAGTGTGCGGGCAAGTTCTTCTAGGAATTTTGCGCCGCCTTCGTGATCAAGCGACAGGGCGATATTTGCATTGGTATGCATACCATTAAGAAAGCTAAGAGAGCCATTCTTGAGAAGCTCCCCAAAGCACAAGGCAGAGATTGCGTCGGCCGAAATGTGGTCTTTGGCAACCAAACATGCAGGGAGCAATGGAGCAATAGCGGAAAGTGCTTCCCCGGACGGTTCGCGCAAAATGTGCAAAATAAATTCTAAGATATATGCGCATGCTTTCTTTTCGTTCACTTTCTTTGAATCGAGAACTGTAAGTGCGCCTAATACGACGACGGCACCACATGGATTTTTTACAAAAAAGCTTTCTACGCTTTCAGCTAATAGCGACTTAGAAATTACGCTGGCTGCTGCTCTAAGGGCAGCAAGTTGAGCTTTGTTGCCATTCGTCCGTCCGGTAAGGCTGTCGGAAACTAATAGTTGATGAGTGTTTTCAGCGGCGTGGTTAAGTTCTGCTATTCTCCTAGCAGCTTCTTCGCATTGCTTGGCGGCATCAATGGCGAAGACGGCGGAGCTTTCAGGACTTTCATCATCTATAGTTAGTGGTGAGTCTGCTTCGGCAACGAGTACTGCCTGATCTGGGGCAATAGCATCCTGCGGAGCGGTGCTGTCGCCATCGGGCGACTTAGGTTTGTCAGCGCTACTGGCAGCAGATGACACATCTGAGTTTGGCGTACTGGAGTCATTTGCGCCACCGGTCGGTGGTTGCGCTCCCAAATTCTGCGTTAGCGCATCGGGTCCAGGATTGTGACTGCCGTCGCCACTGACGGCAGATGACACACCTGGGTCTGGTGCGCTGGAGTCGTTCCCGTCAGACGGCGGAGTTGCAATTTGACCTGGATTGACAATAACTTGAGATGACCCGGCGAGACTTGACGTACTAGAGTCGTTTACGCTACCGGCCAATGCTTGCGCTACCAAATTCTGCGCTAGCGCATCGTGTTCTGCATTGTGATTGCCGTCGGCATCGTCCGCGTGTGCACTTGGATCTGGCGTGATGGAGACGCTCCCGTCGACGGCCGGTGGTTGCGCTCCTAAATCGGAGTTAGAGTCAGCGGCGACCGGCGATTCATGCGCATCTGCGACTATGTTCTCATGACTTCCGTCAACGATAGGTGATGTTGTGTTTGTCTCATCTGTGACTGCGGAGCTTTCAGGATTTTCAGCAGTTATAGTTGGTGGCGGGTTTGTTTCGCCGCCGATCGCTGTCGAATTTGGATCAACACCATGCGGAGCGGTGCTGTCACCGTCGGTCGGCTTAGGTTTGCCAGCGCCATCGGACGCAGGTACGCCTGAACCTGGCGCGTTGGAGTCGCCAATGCCGTCGGCCGCTGCTTGTGCTACCAAATTCTGCGCTAGCGCATCGGGTTCTGAATTGTGATTGCCGTCGCCACTGGCGGCAGATGACACACCTGGGTCTGGTGCGTTGGAGTCGCTTCCGCCAGACTGCGTAGTTGCAATTTGACCTGGATTGGCAATAACTTGAGGCGCGCCTGAATCTGGCGTGATGGAGTCGTTTATGCCGCCGGCCGGTGCTTGTGATCCTAAAACGGAGTTAGAGTCAGCGTTGACCGGCGATTCAGGTGCATCTACGATTATGCCGCCATGACTCCCGT
>JAIRXB010000026.1 GCA_031268535.1 Puniceicoccales bacterium
TGTTGGGATTGCCGTGGGGCCTGTCCGTGTTGCGATAAGAATTGCGGGAAGGATGCCATTTGGGATGTGGCTACTGGATTTGCCAGTGTGGCCTGTACTGCGGCTGCTGGCATATGGAACATTGTGCAAAGTGCAAGTACTAGCGATGGGTTGGATATTACGTCCTGCGTTTTCGATCTGGTCGGAAGTGCTGGTGTCACTGTTTTCATTTTGATGGCGCGTTGCTTTTGCACTGATTCGGCTGAGGAAAAAGCTATTGGGGCATACGCCGCAGAAGCACTTAGGGCTGAGCTGCATAGGCGTGAGGAAGAGGCGCGTGAAGCTGGGTCCACCAAGGCTGCGCTTGCTAATGAAAAGCTTGTGAATCATGGACGGCGAGTGTGCGATTTTTGGGGAAGGGGAACTTCGTTTCTCTTTTCGCTCGTTGGCGGCATCATTGATGTCGCCAAAAGCGCACGCGCAGGCGGCACGCCAGCAGATATTGAGCAGGGAATTCTTGCGTTGGGCGGTTCCGTTGGTGGCGCTATTGCAAGCTATATTCTAGCGGGTAGATTGTGTTGCGGCGGTGAGAAGGCCGCTAAAGCCGGAGGGGTTAGCAATCAACCGCTGGACGCCAAAGTGTAGGTTCGCACTTGCGCATGAGCAGAGGGAAAAGGCTCCCTCCGTGGAGGGCGCCGTATGGATCTATATGGACGGCAGTTAATTGATTCGCGTCATCGACCTATGAGCACGTGCGCTATGGCGTGGCTGCGGCTGTGGGAGAGCGACACCATAATGGAGCTGCCACCCATGGCAGCTAGGAGTTTTCTCGCTTCAGCTGCGAGATTTACCGTCGGTGCCCCTGCGGCCGGGGCGATTTCGATGGAGCGGAATGAGAGCTCCTTGCCGAATCCGACGGAGAGGGCTTTTGCGATGGCCTCCTTGGCGGCAAATCGGGCGGCAAGTGATGGATAGGGGTTTGTGCGCCTTAGGCAGTGCGCAAGCTCTCCTGGGCAGAACAGGCGCCGCAGAAAGCGCTCTCCCCAGCGGCAGTGGGCGTTCCGTATGCGTCCTATGTCGACGATGTCTACGCCGATTCCTATTACTTTAATGCCGTTCATTTACGGAGGCCGCAGCATTTTTTATATTTTTTCCCGCTGCCGCAGGGGCAGCAGTCGTTTCTCCCCGCCGCCGCCGAGTGCGCCATTGCATTGGCCATTGGGGGGTGTCCATTTAGCGCCACATGTCCGCCGCTTGTTTCGCCGAATTTTATGGTTCCAAGCACTTCCCGTAACTTTTCGACGCTGCTGGCGGATCTGAAAAGTGACAGCGACACTTCCGTTTCGATTTCCTCCATCATGCGCTTGAAGTGATCAAACGCTTCCGCCTTATACTCGTAGAGCGGATTTTTTTGGGCATAGGAGCGCAGGGCGACGCTGTTTCTCAAGTCATCCATGGCGCTGAGGTGTCCATGCCAGTGGCGGTCGATGGCGCGCAGCATGATGAAGCGTTCCAGGCGTACGATTGCCTCCTCCGTTTCCAGGCTTTTCTTTACGGCGTATGCCGAATTGATGCGCTCCATAAGCAGCTTGACGCGTCCATCCGTTTCCAGTGGCGCCAGTTCGTCGGCGCAGATGTCAATGGGGAACGTGGCGCGCAGCTGTCCTATGGCGCTCTCCGCTTCGCACCCATCTTTCCCTTCGAAAGTGCAAATTCTCGAAAGTGTTCCGCCAATCAATTCCTCCACGATTGGCCATGGACTTTTCTCCTGTAGAACATTGTTGCGCAGCGCATAGACAACTTCCCGCTGGGCATTTAGTACGTCGTCGTATTGGAGCAGTCTCCGCCTCATGGCATAGTTCTGCTGTTCCACTTTTCGCTGCGCGTTTCCTATGGAGCGGTTTATGAGTGGATGGGTCAGCACGTCACCTTCCTGAAAAGTTCTGTCCAGGAGGGCGCCAATTGGCCCGCGGCCGGCGAAGAGCCGCATTAGATCATCATCCAGCGACATGTAGAATTGCGATTCGCCGAGGTCGCCCTGGCGGGCGCAACGTCCGCGCAGCTGGCGGTCGATGCGGCGCGCCTCGTGGCGTTCAGTTCCGATGACTCTTAGTCCTCCAAGATTGCATACGCCATCGGCGAGGCGAATGTCTGTTCCGCGCCCGGCCATGTTGGTGGCTATGGTTATGGCGCCAACTTCACCGGCTTTCGCTATGATTTTTGCCTCTGTTTCGTGAAATTTTGCATTGAGGACGGCGTGGGGCAGTTTTTTCCCCTGCAGCATGCGCGCCAACAGTTCGGAAGCTTCCACCGATGTGGTTCCAACTAGAACAGGCTGACCTTTTTCGTGAGTCTTTTCTATGTCGTCGACTATGGCGGCATATTTTTCTCTTCGCGTCTTAAATACGATGTCGTTGCCGTCTTTTCGGCGGCATGGACGGTCTGTCGGTATGGCGACGACCGATAGGCCGTAGATGTCTTGAAATTCCTGCGCTTCCGTTTCCGCCGTTCCGGTCATGCCGGCGAGTTTTTCGTAGAGGCGGAAATAATTTTGCACCGTTATGGAGGCAAATGTGCGGTTTTCCATTCGCACTTCGAGCCCCTCCTTAGCTTCAACGGCCTGGTGTAGGCCATCGCTCCAGCGGCGACCCACCATGGCGCGTCCGGTGTTTTGGTCCACTATGAGCACGTGTCCGTCGCGCACTATGTATTGTTGGTCGCGCTCAAATAGCGTATAGGCGCGAACGAGTTGGCCGACGCAGTGAATGCGTTCTCCAATCGTGGCGGCCGATTCGGCCAGTTCCGCCTTTTTTTGCTGCCGTTCCTGCGCGCTTCCTTCGCCGCTGCGGTCTATGGCGTCGCAGATGCTGGCCAAATCTGGCAAAACAAAGGCATTGGGATTTTCCGGGAAAAGTGTTGTGCGGCCGAGTTCCGTCAAGTCGGCGCTGCTGTGGCGTTCATCCACCGTAAAGTAGAGCGTTTCTTTGATCTCGAAGCGCTCATCGCGGCGAAAGTCGCTGGCCATTTCGCCTTCGAGGCGCTCAAGGCGCTTTGCCGTGGCGCCCGATTCTAGCATCTTGCACAGCTGGCGATGTTTGGGCATTCCTAGCCGCACGGCAAACAGCTTCAAAAAACCATCTCCGTCGTTGGGGTTTTTCTCCAGCAGCTCTTTAGCTTCGGCCACGAGACGGTTGCAGAGCTGCAGCTGCAGCTGCGTGAGTTTTTCAATGGGGTCTCTCAACTCCACGTAGGGCAGGCGTCTGCCGTCCGCAGCTGGACCGGAAATTATGAGGGGCGTGCGCGCTTCGTCGATTAGGACGGAATCAATTTCGTCTACGATGCAGAAGTAGTGTCCGCGCTGAACCTGCTCCTTTGGCGACAGGGCGAGCCCCATGTCCCTCAGGTAGTCGAATCCAAATTCCGATGCCGTGCCGTAGGTTATGTCGCAGGCGTAGGCAAGTTTGCGCTTTTCTTGCTCCATGTCGTTTTGGATGCAGCCCACGGAAAGACCTAGAAATGTGAGCAGCTTTCCCATCCATTCCGCGTCGCGTCGCGCTAGATAGTCATTGACCGTAACCAATTGGCAATTGCGCCCGGTGAGGGCGTTCAGATAGAGGGCCAGCGTGGCCACAAGGGTTTTTCCTTCTCCCGTTGCCATTTCGGCTATTTTGTTGGAATGTAGCGCTATGCCGCCAATTAGCTGCACGTCATAGTGCACCATCTTCCACTCCATCTCTTCGCCGCATGCGGTGAATTTGCTTCCGCAGAGGCGTCGCGCTCCGTTCCTTACGGCGGCAAATGCTTCCGGTAGAATGCTATCCAAAGTTTCTCCGCGCCCTATGCGGCTGCGAAACTCATCGCTTTTGGCGCGCAAGGCTCCATCGTCCAGTGAGCTGTACAGCTGGTCCAGCTCATTTATTTTCCGCACAATGGGCTCACATTTTTTAATGAATTTTCTATAGTGCCTCCCGGCCAATTTTTTCCACAATTTCCCAAGCCAAAAAGCCATCGGCACCTCGCAGCGTTTGTTAGAATTTGAAAGGAGCTTAGTCAACGCTTTTGCCGGCCGCCAATGGGCGAAAATTGGCTGATGCCCACAAGTTATTCACAATTTGCCGTAGCCGACGGGCTGTCCACCGGTTTGGGCGGTTCAGTCTGGCCAGTCTGCCCATCGGCTGCGGCACCAAAATTCCGTAAATGCTTGAAGCGGAAAAGCTTAGCCCATTGAGCCGCTTCCGCGTTTGCGTCAAGTTTTCGACCGGATTGCAGAAATCCATTGGCGCGGCCAGCCTCGCCATTTGGGTCGCAGTGCTATGTTATTCACAGCCGGCGGTGAATAACTTTTTGCCATTTTCTCCGCTCTGCAGCAGCGCAGACCATAGGAGATGTCTCGCTTCGGCGCTTTCCGGCTGCAATTCTAATATTTTTCTGGCAATGGCGGCGGCTTCATCTCCTCTGCCGTTTGCTAGCAGTGTCCGGCACAGCTGAATGCGGCCGTCGCGGCTAATTTTTTCAATTGGCAGCAGCTGCATTGCGGCGAGGAAAAGTTGCTCAAAGCCTGTCGATTTTCGCGAAAGATCAGCCAATGCGCGCAGGGCGACTGTGGAGTCTGGAAATAGGCACAGCCAGTCCATGGCGCAGCGGCGGCGAAGGGCCAGATCGCGGCGCATCACGCCAACGGCGTAGGAGCGCAAAATTTGCATCTGCTCTGCCAGCTTGGGTTTTGCCTTCCAGCCCCTGAGTGCTCCAATGGCTGCAGAAAAGTATTTAACATCCTCTTCGCATGGATCATCGATTGCAAGTCGATGGGTGACAACATTTAGAACATAGCGCCATTTGCCTGCGGCGGCAGCATCTCCAAGCGTGCGCACGGGAGGCGATGCTATGTGGATTGGCCGTCGCAATCCACACTTTTTTTTGCGTACGCAAATTCCCTATTCTACATACTTGCGATGAGTTTTCTTGCAGCCTCCGCTACTGCTTGCGCTTTAGAAAGTTTTTCGTCAAATTCCGCCTTGGCTTCCTCGCAGGCTTCGGCGCATGCATCCCTCTGCGCGTCCGTATGGTTTTGGGGGAGCGCCAATTCATAGGCCGCGTCTTGAATTGCAAAGGACGCGTCGACAAACTGTTGTGCGACACCGATGTCGACGCCAATATCAAGCAATTTGGCGTCTTTCCCGCACCGTACGCTGTCAACAAAAAAGGCGAAACGAGGATAAATTTTACATATTGCCTTTTCTAGGAATTCATCAACGGTGCTGTTATTGTCCAATCTTCTTGAGATGCCATCATTTTTTTGCTTTTGATCAACGGCCAACAATACGCCAGATCGTAGTTTTCTTGGTGCGACATAGCGGCGCAAATTTTTCTCAGATAGCGGCACTTCTGCTGCTTCGCCGCCTTTGATGTGCCGTAGAACCTCTTCCAGCGACCGCGTGCCGCTACCTTTTTCTCGCGCGATAGTAAGTAACTTTTTGGCGTGCTCGTCAATATCAACTTTTCCAAATAAACATGCTCGGTTACCGGCACTATCGTCGACGAATTTAACGTACACGAATTGGCGCATTTTGTTCCGCATGAAATCATCGCCAGTGGAGTTGATGTGCGCGACAGAATTGACTGACGAGATGGCGATGAGAAGAAGTGAAAACGCGGCCACCGTTTCTTTTTTGGTGTCGGCTTTCATTTGAAAAAAGTCAGCAGTGTCAGTCAGTAATTTTAAGCCATTTGCGGCTAGAGTTTGCAAAAATAATTCGTGGCTGATTACGTCTATTGGGCTGCGCGGATTGTGTTTGTCGTAGTCAGGCAGAAACTCATCAATATTCAGAACGATTTGTTTGTAAAAATCGCGACCATCATCCTTATCTTTTTCCAAAACCATTTGCCAAAATTCACTGGGCACATTTATTTTTGGGCAATTTTGATCCAATTGACCAATTTCAAATCCCTGGCCGGCCGGTAACTTCTCGAAAATTTCGTCCGCAAGTAGCAGTAGTTTGGATTTCGCGAAATGCATAAAGGCGGAGTCGTCCTCCATGGCTTTTGCGGCCTCAGCTTTGATTTCCACATACTTACTGCCGCTTGTGGCCATCGCTGCATTGGTGCGCTTCTTCGTTACAAAGTACACTATGCCGAACGACAGCACCACCAAAATCCAGCATAAACATTTCACCGACAGCGAAATTTTGCGATTCAAAATGTCCTGCGCCGCAGCGCCAAGCTTGCCTTCGCCAATGGATTTGATAAGCTCTGGGCTCGTTTCGATGCCGTTCAGCAGCATGTGCGCGTCCGTTACGGCGGCGGTAGCTTGGTCGACTACTTCTTTGCGGAAAAAAGCGAATGAGAATAGCGGCAGCCCTGGAGCGGCAGAGGGTGATGACATGACATTTTACTATTGGCAAGAATTGAGGCGTGTCAATGTGATAGTGTCTGGCGGGCCGCGATTCTGCGGCTGTTCCCGCGAAATTTGCCGGCGGGTTTCGGTGGTGGAGGCATCTTGCCTATGGCCGCGCATGGCGGCTATGAATTTGCTGCACATATGACAGCCATGGCCCATGGCGCCGATTTTGTTGCGGCCGACGGCGGCAGTGCCGCGTCCACAGCCATTTAGGGTAAGCTGTTGAGACCCAAGACTTCAGCGGCGCACTGCTGTGCTAAACAATCCGCCTAAACTTTTTCGACGCTTTCGTCGCACACTCTTCGCTTGGCATTTGTTGGGTTTTCCAGGCGCGCCGAATCATAGGATTTGTCTTGAATTTCGAAGAGCACGTCGATGAACTTTTGTGCAAAGGAGGGTGCAATTAAAAACAGTAATTTTCCAGCCGTGCTGCCATCATTTAATCTTCCGGCGCCCATTGCAAAGCCGCATGCAGATAGCGCTGAGCAGGCTGCCGCTGGCGACATAACTTATGGCTTCACCTATTAATATGGATGGTTGCCGCGGCGAATGTCGCCCTGTACAGAAAAAGCATGGGAGGATTTTCTTTGAATTGCCACGGCTGGGCGCGCAGCTCACACTTTTTTTTTGCGTACGCAAATTCCCTATGGCCGCATACGTGCGATGAGTTTTCTTGCCGCCGCCGCTGCGTCTTGCATTTCAGTGAGGGCCATATTGGTGTCCGCCTCAGCGTCCTTGGCGGCTTCAGCATATACTTTCCGCGTGGCATCTGTGGAATTTTCCAGGCATGCCAATCCATAGGCTTTGTCCAGAATTTCGGAAAAACACGTCGATGAACTTTTGCGCAAAAGAGGTTGCAATTAAAAATAGCAATTTCCCTGCCGTGCTGCCATCACTCAATCTTTCAGCGACTATTACGAACTGCCGCATGCAGATAGCGCTGAGTATGCGGCCGCTGGTGACATAATTTATGGCTTTACCTGTTAATATGGATGGTTGCCACGGCTGCGGTAAGGCGAGCGCCATCCTGTGGAGAAGTTATGTGGGATGATTTTTTTGGAAACTGCCACGGCTAGCGCGTAAATCGCTAGAGGCCATTGGAAATTTCGCTGCAGATATTTCTCAAATCAGGCCGGATCATCTGGAAGACATTGCGGCAAGAAGCTTTCGTGCTGCCACTGCTATGGTTTGCACTTTAGAAATTTCTCTGTCGCGATTCGCCTTGGCTTTCCAGTAGATTTTCGCTAATGCTTTCCTTTGGTCATCCGTAAGATTTCCTGGGGACGCCAACCTATAGCCTATGTCGCGAATTTCACTGATCTTGTCGACAAACGCCCGTGCTGCATCGATGTCGACGCCGACATCGGACAACTTAGTGTCGTCATTGCACTGGGCACCATTTGCGAAAATGCGAAAATTACATAATCTTGAGCTGGGGATCATTCCTGTAAATTGCCCGACGGAGGTGTCGCCACTTATTTTTTCTTTGCCGGTTTCATTGGTCTGTTTCAGATGCAGAGCGTACTGTGCGCCGATGTCCAGGTTTGCCGTCACTAGACATCTGCAATCTTCTACGGATAGGTCCCAATTGGAATTGTATAGAATATCTTTCAGTGGCAGCGCGTCGTCTTTTTTTATTTCAGCGATGGAAAATAAGTCATTGGCAAACTTATCCACTTCAACTTTTCTAAATAAATACGCTGGGTTGTCGGCGTCATTGTCGATGAATTTATCGTGCACGTCTGAGCGCTCTTCATCCAGCCCGCAGTCAGAATTGAGGTGTGCGGTAAAACTGTCTGACGAGACGGCAATGAAGAGAAGTAAAAACGTGACACAATTTGCCTCGTTGGCGCCGGCTTTCATTGGAAAGTCGAACTTTGCCATAAGTTTGAGTCGATGTCTTGTTATGGTTCGCACAAACAATTTGTGGCCGATGATGTCTGCGGGTTGGCGATGATTTCTTTTGCTGTAGCCCGGTAAAAGTTCGTCGAATTCCCGAAATAATTTTCCGCAACGGCTGAAGCCTCCATTCCCCTTCAAGGTCTCTTGAAAAAATTTACTGGGCACATTTGTTTCTGGGCAATTTGGATCTCCTTGATTACTTTTAACTCCCTGTCCAGCCGGCAACGGTTCAAAAATTTCGTCCGCAAGTAGCATTAGTTTAGGTTCCGCGAAATGCATGAAGGTGGAGTCATTCTTCATGGCTTTTCGTGTTTGCTGTCGGATTGCGGCATATGTTGCGCCGCCTACGGCCATCGTCGCATCGGTGCGCTTCTTCGTCACCAAATACGCTATGCCGAACGACAGCACCACAAAAATCCAGCATAAACATTTCACCGGCAGCGAGATTTTGCGGTTCAAAATGTCCTGCGCCGCAGCGCCGAGCTTGCCTTCGCCAACGAATTTGATAAGCGCCGGGTTTGCTTCAATGCCGTTCAGCAGCGTATTGGTCCGTGACACCAAAGCAATGGCGCTGGCGCGTAAGCTTTCGCCAAAAAAAGCGTACGAAAACTGAGACAAATGGCTGGTTTGACTTGGGCCCATGGCGCAGCAATTTTGCTCATTCTTATTAGGCTAAAGCAATGAAGTGTCAAGGTTGCAATTTTGCATTGGCCGTAGAGTCGCTATTGTTTTTGCGCCAATCGAAATCGCCGCCGGCCGCCATCGTGCGGCATCTTTTCCCGTTCACTGCAATTCGTGCCGGACGCACGTTCTCTGAGGCCGTTGGAGTCATCCAGCCGCAGTGGGGTTTGTCGAAGTTTAGAGTGCCGCCTCCATTTCGCTGTCCGAGAAATTTCGTCTGTGCGTCAAGGTTTGGCCAGCCAAATGGGAGCGCCCCATGGCCGCTCGCTAAGGTTGGTTCCACGGCAACCAATTCAATTTGGCCGTAAAGAAGTATTGCCAGCGTCTCCGCGCCCCTTAGAGCGTGCGACATTGTCCGAGGAAGCAACAATGGAGCTGAAGAAGACACTGAATCTCCCACAAACGAAATTTCCGCTGCGTGGCGATCTGGTTCTTCGTGAACCATTGCGCCGCGAATGGTGGAAAAAGATCGATCTCTATGGGCTCATAGGCAGAGCCCGCGCAGGGCGGCAACGTTTTTTTCTCCACGACGGTCCGCCGTTCACCAATGGCGACGTGCACATCGGCACTGCATTCAACAAGATTCTCAAAGACATCATAATGCGCCACAGGACTCTCCTCGGCTACGGGACCCCATATGTCCCTGGCTGGGACTGTCACGGGCTGCCCATAGAGCATAAAGTTTCTAGGGAGATGCGGGACAGGGGCGAGGTGGCCGTCGGAAGGGTGCAAATGCGCCGCGCCTGTGCGGAATTTTCGAAAAATTATAGCGCAAAGCAGCGGGAACAATTTGAGCGCCTTGGGCTGCTTGGTGAGTGGGACAGGCCGTACCGCACCATGGACCCGCACTACGAAGCTGCAGTGTTGAATTTTTTTGCGCGCTGCGTCGATGGCGGCTACGTCTACCGCAGCAAAAAGCCCATTTATTGGTCAATTCCATGCTCCACTGCGTTGGCGGAGGCGGAAATGGAATACAAAGACAGCGAGGCGACTGCCATTTGGGTGAAATTTCCATTTGACGGCCCGTCGCTGGAGAAGCTATCGCTGCCAATTGGCGCATCCATGGTCATATGGACGACGACGCCGTGGTCTCTGGTGGCGAATTTGGCGTTGGCCGTTAGCGAATCATTCGACTACGATGTGCTGTCGACGGATAGCGGCCATGTGATTGTGGCGTCCTCTAGGGTGGAGCAGTTTGCGACGGAGTGTGGGCTGCAGCCAGCGGCCATTGGGCGCGTGCGCGGCAGCGAACTTATTGGTCTCAGCTGCCGACATCCATTCATCGACCGAGCAAGTCCCATCTATGGCGCAGAGTTTGTTGCCGCCGACGTCGGAAGTGGCTGCGTTCACTGCGCTCCTGGGCATGGAATGGACGATTACCGGCTTGGATTGCGCCATGGCCTAGAGGTTTACTGTCCAATTGACGATGGTGGATGCTACGTGGACGACGGGCGAGTGCCAAGTGAACTGGTCGGATTGGCAGTTCTCGACGGCAATGGGCGCTGCCCCGCGGGCGATGGCGCCCTATCAATGTTGCGCCGCCGCGGCAATTTGCTCGGCGAGAAGCGCATCGTGCACTCCTACCCGCACTGCTGGCGATCGAAGACGCCACTGTTTTGCAGGGCGATGGATCAGTGGTTCCTGCGGCTCGAGGACGAGCCGTTGAGAGCTAAGGCTTTAGACGCCATAGCTAAGGTGCGGTGGATTCCATCCTGGGGCGAAAACCGCATGCGGGGATTTTTGGAAAATCGCCCAGACTGGTGCATAAGTCGCCAGCGCTCATGGGGCATCCCATTGCCAGTATTTTTCGACGGAGCCGGACGGCCATTGCTGGACGGAAACGTAATTCGCGCCATAGGTGAAAAGGTGCGCAAATGCGGTTCTGATTGCTGGTTTGAGCGCGACGCCAAATGGCTTCTGGATGGCGTAAAGTTGCCTCCACCTTGGAGTGCGGAAAACTTACGCGTTGGCAATGACACTTTGGACGTTTGGATCGATTCCGGCTGCAGCTCCTGCGCCATCCCGGAGAGCGTAGCCGGCCTAGAATTTCCGGCCGATCTCTACGTGGAAGGGACGGACCAGCATCGCGGCTGGTTTCAATCCTCCCTCTGGTGCGGCATCATAGCGAATGGTCGTGCGCCCTATGAATCCGTACTCACACACGGCTTCATTGTCGGAGAGGATAGGAAAAAAATCTCAAAAAGTTCCGACAAACCCCAATCGTCCGACGGCTACGTGATGCGCTATGGCGCGGATGTCGTGCGCCTATGGGTTTCGTCCGAAGATTTTCGCGGCGACATCGCCATATCGGACGGAATCATGGAGCACATTTGCGGCGCCTATGGGACCATCCGCAATGCGCTGAGATACCTGCTGGGAAATTTGCATGATTTCCGAAAGGAGTCCGATGGCGTTCGCTTTGATGAGCTGCTTCCAGTCGATCGCTGGGCGCTCGCAAAACTTGGGGAGCTCATCGATGAGGTTTCGGAGGCCTACGGAAACTACGAATTCCATAGGGTTTACCGTGTTTTGCTAAACTTTTGCGTCGCTACGCTTTCGGCCCAATACCACGACCTACTGAAGGACAGGCTTTACACATTTGGCGCGACAAGTCATGGGCGCCGTTCGGCGCAGACGGCAATGGATGAAATTCTCATGGCGCTGCTCGCCATGTTGACGCCGATTCTGACCTTTACGGCCGACGAGGCCTATGCCCATCGGCAGTGCGGCGAGGATTTTGCCGAAATTCCTGCCCACCTTCTGCCGTGGCCCGACAGGGAGCGCTTTCGCCAGTGCGAAGAAACTGCCGAGCAATTCGAGAAATTGTTTACGCTACGGTCTTTAGTGTGCGGCAAGCTGGAGGAGGTGCGCAGAGAAAAAACAATAGGCAAATCGTTGGAGGCGTCTGTTCTGCTAAAAGTTGGCAAAAATTACCCTTGGCGGCAGGCCATAGAACTATATGGCAACCACCTTGCAGAGCTGTTCATCGTTTCGGCCGTCACGGTCGTTGACGTTGGCGGCGACTCGGTGGAGGTGGCCGTTGGCAGAGCCGAAGGCGTTCGCTGCGAACGCTGCTGGCGCTACGGAGAAGTGGGAAAAATGGAAAATTTTGGAATGATTTGCGGACGCTGCCAAAAAGTGCTGCTTGAATTTTTTCAGGAGCGCAATTAGTCTAAGGCAACAGGTGGTCACGCTATGGCGGCACAAAGGGAAATGCGACAACCTCCAACTCCGACTTCGGCCGGCACATTCACGCTGGCCGATGTGCGGGAAGTCATAAAGGAGCGCAGCCAGCGTTCCGTGGATGTTGCTGAGTGCGATGTTGATGCAGTTGGCTGCCGCAGCGTCGCCAAGGAAGCGGCAAAAAAAAATAAGGTCACTTCCGCAGCTCCGCCGAAGAAAATTGAGCCGGTTGCAGGTCCGCAGAGGCGTTCGGCCGTTTCCGTAATGGATATTTTGAATTTCGACCCCAAAAGCAATGGGGCCTCCATTCCCTACGACAGAAGTTCGGTGAGGAAGGAGTGGCTTGAAAACTACGATGTGCTGATTGCCATGCGCGACGAGTTGGAGGCGCGCATAGCGGCCCATCGCGCAGAAACGTTTCGCGGCAGCGATGGCGATTCGACCGAACGGCTACGGCTCCTCGGGCAACACACGGCCGACGGTGCGGCCGATTACGCAGACATTGAGCGCGCACTGACGTTCGTCGAAAATGAGCGAGGGCTACTGGATGAAGTGCGCGACGCAATTGGTAGAATCTACGATGGCACCTACGGCGTGTGCGAGCAAACGGATAAGCCGATTGATCGCAAACGGCTGGATGCCATTCCGTTCGCCAGACTTTCCCTTGAAGGGCAGCGGGAGCGGGAAGAGCTTAAAAAGCGCCATGCGCCATCCAGAAGCAGCAACGTGGCGCTCTTTGTGGCTGGCGATTGCGACGGTGAGCCGCTCATTGGTGGCAACGACGATGAAGATGACTAGAGAATTTCGCGGGCTCTGCGTCGCTTGCTCCATAGCTTTCATTTCACTTTCCGTCGATCAACTCGCTAAAGCGTTCGCCGCGAGAGAATTAGGTCGCAACGGCGCGATTTGGTGTCGTTTTTTGCTTCTGCGCTACTGTGAAAATTCCGGTGCAGCCTTTGGCATGTTGGCAGGCTTCCGGTGGTTTTTCTGCGCCACGGCCGCTGCCGTTCTGCTGCTGGGAATTTTTTTCTACCGGCGTCTTGCCCTTTGGCGGCCGACTAATTGCATTTGCTTTGGCCTAATTGGCGGCGGGATTCTTGGAAACTTATGGGATCGCATCTCCATCGGTTTTGTCGTCGATTTCATTTGTTTGCCTCTGCGACCTTTTGATGGCGTAAGCTTTAATGTAGCCGATTGCGCGCTGTGCCTTGGCGTAGGAATTCACATATTCGACAGTATTTTGCTTCATTGGCGACGAAGTGAATCAACGCGGCGGTGAGTTTTTTGAAATTTAACTTGTCTAACTGTCTGCATGGTTTTAATATGCGTCGCAATGGGCAATAGCACCGATGGGCATCGTCGTCCGGCGCGCACTTTGGTTGTCGCCGTTTCAGCGGGATTTGTTGCGCTGGCTCTCCTGCTAGGACTGCTCGCCATTCGCCGCTCAATCCGGCGTACGCAGGATGAACGCTTTTTTCGCGAAATAATGCTGGTTCAAGAGGCCCTTGAGCAGTACTCCAACCAAAGCAGTCGCGGAGAACCGTCATATGCAGTTCTCAGGCGTAGTGATCCGAAAAATGAGCTGGCAAAGACGCCAATCGATGGCAAATGGCGCATCAACCTCGTCAATAAGGGCAAAAATCGCGAATCTGCGGAAATCATTGTTGATCATCCCGACCGGACATTGAAGCAGATGGAGGAGTTGGATGCTGCCATTGACGACGGCAACTTGGCTACTGGCAATTTTCGCATAATTGCGCCAGACACATATGCGTTGCGCGTGCTTGATAGCGATCCGGACGGTGGGCGCATTTCCGCCGGCGAGTCCTCCGCAGAAAGCAAGCGATAGCTGGAATGGCGGTGGGAATTTTGCGCCGGGCCATTGGCGGTTTCCATCCAAAGAAATGTTGACTGACGTCCAGTTAGGTCGTCTTCTTCCAGCCCTGGAGAGGTGACGGAGCGGCCGATCGTGCGGCATTGGAAATGCCGTGTACCATAACCGGTACCGTGGGTTCGAATCCCACCCTCTCCGCCGGCCCTGTGCTGGCCAGTACATTTATCGTGAAGCGCTTACGGAGTTGCCGATGCTTCTGTGATACTTGATTCTTTTCTTTTCCCGTGCGCTAGGTTTGGCAGGTAGGAGCGCTTTGTGCGCTGAAGCGGCTTAGATTGAGTCTCCTGCGCCGCGGCTCTGCCGGAGCGGCTAAGCTTTCCGCTGTCGGCATCCTCCTCGTCCGTAACGCATAGGAATCCGATGCCGTGAATTGTTCGCAGCGAATCGATTCCGCCGCATCCGTTATTTCTAAAAAGGTGGCGAATGCGCACCACATATTGGTCAAGGGAGCGGCTGCGAATGTTGGCGTGCAATCCCCATACGCTGTGGATGATGTCTTTGCGGGAAACTATTTTTCCGCCAGTTGCTGCGGAAAAGACAGCCATAAGGCCAACTTCCTTTTTCCCGACCGGAACGGCGTCGCCGCACGGGAATACCACCTTCATGTCGCGCGGATGCACCGTTGCGCCGCAAAAATGAAACGGCGAATCGTTGAGCGTAACATTTTCCGTCAGATGCCAGTCTCTCGCCGTCGCAGCGCGCCGCAAAACTGCCCGTGCACGTGCGACCAATTCATTTAGCACCAAAGGCTTTTGCATGATGTCGTCGCCGACCGAAAGTGCTCCTAGGCGCTCCGGCTGTGAATTTTTTGCCGTTAGGAAAATCGTGGGCACATGCTGTCCATTTCTCTGCAGCTGCCCTAAAAATTCAACGGACGAATGTCCCTGAATGGAGACATTCAGCACGAGCAAATTAACGAAATGGTCGGCGAGAATGCGGCTGGCTTCGCCGAGCGTGCGGACGGCGCATGCTCCAAAATTCGCGTCGCAAAAGTATTTTGCCACTCCATTGGCGAGGTCCAGGTCGTCATCGGCAACTAGGACAAAAGGGGTCAATTTGCTATCCTTCACCGCCGCTTGCTTGGGGCCATAAGCGACTCCGTCAAAGTGTAATAGTAAACTTTGCATTTTTTTAGGCAAAGTTAACGAAGTCTAATGCGTTGGCGACAACTTGCGTTTAATCGACGGCGGCCGTTGCTTTTGTTCGCTCCTAGGCGCCTATGGCAAATTTAGCTCAGTCGAGTTGCGCCATTCTGTCCCATAGGTGGACGATGTGATGTAGGAAATATTTTTTTCGCAAAAGCTCCCGTTCGTTTTTGATTTCGCCGGACGGCATAAATGGGTAAATGTGAAGGATTGGTTTGCCGACAATTGCGCCATTGGGGATCGGGCCGAAGTAGCGACTATCGTAGCTATGTGCAGAATTGTCTCCCATGACAAAGGAATGGCCCTTGCGCACGACAATTGGCATTTGGGACTCCAAAATTCCGCCGGAGACATATCCGCCGTAGGGCTTTGTGGCGGTGTTGTTGCAGATCATAGGTGGCGAAAAATTCGCCAGCCGATTGTTTACGTATAATTTTTTGTCCCTAACACATATGCTATCTTCGCCCTTCGCCGTTAGCCTTTTTATGTAGTAGCAGTCCATTGGCCTAAGCGCCGGAACTGAACGCGTTGCGAAGACGACGGCATCGCCGCGCCGCGGCGCGAAGAAGTGTGTGGTAAGTTTATTAACTAGAACGACATCCCCGTGGATTAGTTCGAAAGAGAGAAACGTGGTGGATTCGTCAACGTGCTTTTCCGTGGAAAGAAATTTGCGGCCGCGGTGAAA
Organism: Puniceicoccales bacterium; assembly: GCA_031268535.1. Lineage (GTDB taxonomy): Bacteria > Verrucomicrobiota > Verrucomicrobiia > Opitutales > JAIRLM01 > JAIRMB01. The sequence continues at coordinate 15,867 of JAIRXB010000026.1, forward strand.
TTCTGCGCCATGTACGGATAGCACGTCGGAAATTCTTCCGGAATCGACAAGCGGGAAAAACTTCTTTACGAGAAGTCTTTCCATGTCGAATTCGACTGGAACCTCTATGGGCACTGGCGCATCGTCGACAAATAATTCATAGCGCCGCAGGCGTATTGGCAGGATTTTGAAGCGCCATTTTTTGCAATTCACGTATGGCAAAATTGACTTTTGCCTGAGGGAGTCTGCCGCATCATTAATTGGTATGCGCACCGTGCCGGAAATTGGGCTTATGAGGTCATAGGGCGTTATGCCGTGCATGATATTGGACTGCGGCGTCCTATCCATGGCCGTGGAAAGTTCAGCCACCATTCCGCAATAGGTTGGCCACATGGAATTTGTTGGAATTGAAAAGGGCTGCAGGAAAAATGTGCGAATTGCCATTGCCAGCACGGATGCGGCAAAAAGTAACTCGGCATTTTCCGTCTGACGATGAATCGGAAAAATGTTGCCGCCGACTCGCACCAGCAGCAAATGGCAGCGTTCAACCGCTTCCACCGTTGGCTTGGATGTTTTGCCGCTTAGATGCAGTTCTGCGTTGCGCAATTCTTCCAGATAGTGCGTTTCGATCAGGTCGCTGCGAAATTTGATGACGAGCCGCAAAGTGCGCAACACGGAGCGAACCCTTTTGCGCAAACGTCTTTTCGCTTTCCAGTGCCTATAGCGCGCAATGGGTCCCATCACAATTGAAACCTAATGCCCTCCGCCCCACAAACAAGAAGTTTCCGTTCACATATTTGCGTAGACGTTTGTGACGTCGTCCAAATTTTCCAATTTCTCCAACAGCGCAATTGCTCGCTTCTGGTCATCGTCTGAAGGTTCGATCACGCTGAGCGGAACGAAGGCTATTTGCGACGATTGGCAGACTATTTTCTCCCGCTCAAACAGTTGCGATAGCGAATAGAATAGCTCAAAGGGGCAGAGAATTTCGTAATTTTCATCGCCGCTATCGATGTCTTCGGCTCCTCCGCCGAGGGCAATCTCCATGAGTTGATTTTCGTCCATGGCCGATTTTGCCACGATAAATTGCCCTTTCCGCTGAAAAATAAATGCCAGTGCGCCGGAATTTGCCATGTTGCCGCCGTTTTTCGAAAATGTGCTGCGCACTTCGGCGACTGTCCTGTTTTTGTTGTCCGTCGTTGCTTCGACCATTATGCCGATGCCTCCCGGTCCATATCCTTCGTAGGTGACTTCCTCTATGCAGACTCCAGGGATGTCTCCGGTGCCTTTTTTGATGGCCTTTGTCACATTGTCGGCCGGCATGTTGGCCGTTTTTGCATTTGCGATGCAGGTTCGCAGGCGCGGGTTGAATTCTGGATCGCCGCCGCCTTCCTTCGCGGCTATGGTCAGCTCTTTGCTCAGAATGCTGAACATCTTTCCGCGCTTTGCGTCAACGGCCGCCTTGTGCCTTTTAGTTGTCGCCCACTTGCTATGCCCTGACATTGCACATCTCCACGAAATTCGCACCGGACGGCGCGAGGGCGAAGTACATCATGACTCCCAACTGCTCCGCAAGAAAAATTCCGCCGCTGCGGCGAAATTCATTGGCCGTCGCTGGCGTTTTGGCCAACGACATTGCCGCGGCGGAAAAGGGAAATCTTATCTAGGACTTTCGTCTGAAAGTCATCAACGAAGAGGTATACGATTGGCGTTACGAAAAGTGTAAGCACTTGGGCGAAAAGCATTCCGCCGGCGACAACCAGGCCAAGTGACCTCCGTGACGATCCGTCTGCGCCCAATCCTAGGCAAATGGGCATAACGCCCATCACCATTGCCAGTGTTGTCATTAGAATTGGTCTAAGGCGCTGCAGAGATGCGAGATGGATTGCGTCGCGCGGGGACATTCCGTCAAGCTGTTGCCTTTGAATTGCGAAATCGACAATCATAATGCCGTTTTTCTCAACGATGCCAAGCAGCATGAATAGCCCAATGTAGGCGTAAAGGGAAAGCGGTTGGCGGAAAATGATGAGCGTCAAAAATCCTCCGAAAGCGGCCACCGGCAGTGAAGACAGTACGGTCAAGGGGTGCGCATAGCTTTCGTAGAGAATTCCCAATATGACGTAGGTGATGAATATGGACGCGAATATGAGCACCTTTAGGCTGGCGAAGGTTTCGGCAAAGGTTTTCGCTTCCCCCATAAATTTTCCGCTGATCCCTTGCGGGATTATTTGCGCGGCAGTTTTTTCGATGTGCGCCATCGCATCTCCTATTTCAACGTTCGACGAAAGATTAAAGAAGAGGGTGGCTGACGGAAAATTGTTTGTGTGGTTTACGGAAAGCGGACCGGTTGTGGAAACCCAGTGGGCCGCCGTAAGCGGGTCGATGAATTCCCCAGCTCCGTTGCGGCAGTAAATGCGACCCAAATCGTCCACCGAAGAGCGCCACTCTTTTGCGACCGACAGTATCACTTTGTATTGCTGCGTCGGAGCTTTTATGAGGTAAACGAAGTTGTCTGAGTAGGCGGCTTTCATCTGCTGCTCCAAGTCAAGAACCGTTCCGCCGTAGGCCGCCAGTTGATCGCGGTTCATCTGCACCGATATGTTTGGCGAATTCAGGAACATGTCGCTGGAGATTGACGCTATGCCTTTGTAGGGACGGAGCGCCCCCATGAGTTTTTGCGCAGCGCCGTAGACGGCACTTCGATCGATTCCGGAGATGGTGTAGGAGTATTTTCCCTGATTCGCGCTCGTGGTGCCCGTTTGGATTCGCAGCGCCGGCACGGGCTGCATGAAGGCCATTGCGCCGGGAATCATGGACAGTTTGCCCATTACCTGATTGGCAACCCTATGAATTTCGTCACGCTCCTTCGCCGGCCGAAGGAACGACATGGCTACGCCCTGATTTCCCGCCAGCATGGAGAAACCTGTAGCGGAAAAGGCGCAATCGACCGCAGGATTTGATCGAAGTGCTTCGTCCACTAGTGTTTGATGTGCAGCCATTCGCCCAAAGGAAGTTCCCTCCTGGGCAATGAAAACGCCCCTAAGCATGCCGCTGTCTCCATCCGGCAAAAATGACTTTGGGAGGTGGCGGAATGCCACAAAAGTGCCAACTAGGCAGATGGACCAGCAGCAAATTGACAGCCAGCGGCGCTCCATGCAAAAGTTGAGGGCTTTCCCGTAGGCGTCGAGGAATGAGCCGCCTAGGCGTTTGCCAAACTTTCCAAGCTTTGCGGCGCCTTCACTTTCGCTGTGGGGACGCAGCATGTTTGCGCACATGAGGGGCGTAACGGTAAGCGAAACTATTCCGGAGGCTAGTGTTGCCACCATGATGACGGCTGAAAATTCGTGGAAAACTCGTCCTATCTGGCCCCCTAAAAACATGAGCGGGATAAAAATAGACACCAGCGCCAGCGTCATTGAGACGATTGTGGAGGAAATTTCATCGGCTCCGCGCAGCGACGCTTCTTCGGGGGTTTCCCCCAATTTGCCCATGCGGCGCACAACGTTTTCCAGAAATACGATGGCGTCGTCCACCAGAAATCCTACCGCCAAAGTTATGGCCATGAGGGACAGGTTGTCTATGCTGTAGTTGAGAAACTGCATAAAGATGAACAGCATAAGCAACGACAGCGGCAGAGCCACGGCCGGGATCAGCGTCTCGCGGAGACGGCCGAGAAAGAGGAATATCACCGCCGTAACCAATGCAAACGCTAGGACTACGGTCCACTTAACGTCGCCTATGGATTCAACTATGCTCTTCGAGCGGTCATAGACGGTGCGCATGAATACGGAATCTGGCAATTCCTTTCGAATTTCCGGAATGAGGGCGCGCAGGCTTTTCGCTACGGCAATGGTATTGGCTCCGGCGGCTCTGGTTACCGCCATCATTACGGAGGCGTTGAAACTGCCGCGTTCTCTAATCCAAAATGAGGCTGTAAACGTGTCCGATTCCTGGCTTTCTACGCAATCGGCGACGTCACGGAGGTGGACCGCTATCCCGTCCCGAACGGCGATGACGATTCCGCCATAGTCTTCCGCCTTGGTGAGTTGTCCATCTGGGCATACTACCCATGTGCGGTCATTGCCGCGAATTGATCCAGAAGCCAGCGACGCCGTCGACTGCTGTATTTTTTGCGCAACCTCCACCATGGTTAAGCGGCGCGCGTATAGCTTTTGCGGATCGACGTATATGCGCACGGCTCGCTTCATTCCGAAGACGTCCGTCTTCGACACGCCATCAACCGTATTGAATCGTTGGGCAACATTTTCCGTGGCGAAGTCATAGAGTTGGCCGGCAGTCATTGTGTCGCTGCAGAGGGTTAGAAAAAATATTGGCTGGCTATTCGGATCTGACTTTTCGAACGTCGGCTGCATTGGCATATCAGCCGGAAGGCTGCCGGCGCACCTCTGTATTGAGCATTGCACATCGCCGGCAGCGTCGTCGATGCTTCTGTTTCTGTTGAACTGCAGCGTTATGGAGGTGATTCCCTGCATGTTTGTGGAAGTCACCATGTCCAGCCCTTGAATTTTCAGAAATTCTTTTTCCAGCGGCGTTGCCACATTGGCCGCCATGGCGCTGGGGTCCATCCCCGGAAAGACGGCCTGCACTTGAATTACGGGATACTCAACGCTTGGCAGGTCGTTGACCGGCAGCGATTTATAGCAAAAAAAACCGGCAACGGCGACGGACGCCGCCAGTAAAAATGTCATTACTGGCCGGCGAATAAATGGCTCAGAAATATTTTTCATCTATGGCTGCCTGACCTTTTTGCGCTTTCCCTCTTCGCTCCCGCTGCCGGTGGCCGCTGTGCGGCAGATTCGTCGACGATGATCACGCGCGTCTTTGGAGCCAGAAGGAATTGGCCCTCAACCACAACAACGTCTCCGCCGCTGAGCCCGTCGAGAAAAACGACGTCGACCCCATGACTTTGGCCCGTCTGCACCGGCCTTATGTCGGCCACATTGCCATCGCCTACGACAAATACGTAGCTGCCCATAGCATTCTGCCCAACTGCAACTTCCGGGGCAAGGACGGCCCTGTCAATTTCCCCCAAAATAATGCGCACCCGCACCGTTTCTCCGGGCCAAAAGGACATGTCGGAATTGTTTAGGACTGCCCGTAACTTTACGCTGCCAGATTGCGGTGTGACCTGATTGTTAATAATCTCCAACCTTGCGGCAGCCGAGCGGCCGCCGGCGGCGAGAGGCTGTATTTTGCAGTCCAAGTAGCCTTTTGGCGAAAAATGGGAATGGAGCAGCGGCAATTCATTCTCCGAGATGGAAAAATCAACGTAGATTGGGTTGATGCTCTGAATGCGGAGCAGCGGACGGGAGCCGCTTCCGTCAGTTACGTTGCCGACATTTGACAATTTGCAGCCCGCTATGCCGCCTATGGGAGCCCGGACGGAGCAAAAATCCACCATAGTTTCAGCCCGTTTGAGCTCTCCGCGGGCAATTTCAAGGCGTCCCTCAGACTGCTCTACGGCCGCCCTGACTGCGGCAAAATCTTGGTTGGAAACGTATTGGCCAACAAGCAATGGCTGCGTGCGCTCTAGGCGGGCCCGATCTAGCGCGAGCTGGGCCTCTGCGCTTTTTACGCTCCCTTTCGCCTGCATCAGCTGCGCCTCGTAGAGTCGCGAATCTATGCGGTAGAGCAGCTGCCCCTTTTCAACCGGCTTGCCCTGCTCAAAGTGCTCAGATAGAATGCGGCCAGCCGCTTGCGCAACCACGTCAACGGCGTCGTAGGCCACGCAGTTTCCGATGGAATCCAAATATATGGGTACGGACTGCTCCGAGGCAACCGCTACCGCTACGGGCACAACGCGTTCCCTCGTGACTGCAACTTTTCCGCAGCCGACGAGTGGGACGGTGAAAGATGCGACGAGAAGTGCACTTGCGTAGGATTTTTTGTTCACTGGCGTAATTCCATTTCTGCGGTCACTAATTCGCAACACTCAAATCCCCGACGGCATAGGCGAGCGCCGCCAGTGACGTGGAAAAAGCGTTTTCGGCCGCAATTATACTTTCCCTTGCGGATGCAAGGGCGTTCTGCGCGCTTAAAATGTCCATAAAGCTGCAGAGGCCGCTGCGGTAGGCGGTTTCGGCGGCGGCGAATGACTCCTTCGCCGCCACAATTAGCGCTCGCGCGGAAATGAGTTGGCGGTGCGCGGAAAGGTGGGCGTAGTACTGCGACCACACCTCTCCGGCCGCGCGCAGTCCGGCTGAGCGCAAGTTCTCTTCGGCGACGCGTCTTTGGGCGCGCTGCTCCATGATGCGGAAAAATTTATCGAATCCGCTAAAGACATCCCAGCACAGCGATGCCGACAGCGCGAATGTCTTAGCGCGGCCTCGGCGCCAATATTCCGTATTTGCGCAGTCTCCGTTGAGCGCAATTCGCGGAAACATGGCGCACTTTGCCGCCTGCTCAAGGCACTCCGCCACGTGCCACTGCGCGTAGGCTCCAAGCAAGTCTTGCCGTGACAGTAGAGCTTTTGACACCATGGCGTTCACATCTCCACCTATGGCATCCACGTTGCTCGGCAATTTGCTTCTCACTATGCGGAATCGGGCGGACACTCGTACGCCAACGGCTTCCGCCAGTGCCGCCCTGGCGCGCTCCACATTTGCCCTTGCCCCTTCGACGGCGCCATTCGCCCTTAGGGCGTTTGCCCTGGCCATCAGCAGAGACTGCTTGCTGCCAAGGCCATTGCAGAGGCGAATTTCTTCGGCATTTTGCAGCTCGACGGCATCGCACAGGCTCGCCTCCCTTGCCTCCATGGACGCTATGGCGCTGTCCAGGGCAAAGTAGGCGGCCTGGACTCGATAGAAGAGCGTCTGCAGCGCGCGATTATATTGAAATTGAGCCCCTATGAGATTTTGCCATGCGGCTGCGGCTGCGCGCGTGGCGCCGAATGTGAGAACTGTGTAGGCTATGTGGAGTGACGGTTCCCCCATGGCCGTAATGCAGGTTGGGCCGTCGGCCAAATTTGCAACATTTGCAGCGGACTGTCGAGTGACCGATAGCGCAACAGTCGCCGTCGGAAGAACTGCGGAAAATGACCTGCCGCGCTGTGCGGCAGCGGCGGACGCAAGATGCCAGGCCCGCCGCGTTTCGGGGCTATTGCTGAGGGCGATGTCGAGTAGTAGCGCCAAATCCAGGTCGACGGCGCCAACCAAGTTGGAAGATTCGCGCTCCTTCGGCCGGTAAATCTCTTCCGGAATTGCCTTTCTGGCTCCGAGCGCAACCGCCATGGGCCGTCCGGATGGCGGAGTGTCCGTACAGCTGGTCGAGCTGCAGCCGCAAAAGGTCAGTGCGATGACCGGAAAAATCCAAAGGTGCTTCATCGACGGCGGCAGCTATGCGCAACGGTAGATTGGCGCTTCCGGCCGTCAAGTGCGATTAGGTAAAATTTTTCGAAAATGGCGACAACATATGGGCTGAGCAAGTTGACGTCATTGGCCAACATGATTTACCGCTTTCGGAGCGCCTATTCGGAGCGCAATACGGATAGGAGCGTGCACAATTTGGTGCCGTAGTCTGGGTCCGTAGCCCAGTGTCCCGTTAGGTCGTTCACGAGAGGGGCCGAACCGAGGGCGACGAATCTGCGGCGGCCATCCACGCACATGCGCCTTGTGGGCTCTGCCGTTCCATAGGCTTTCAGATGCTGTACGTGGACACGTACTCCTGCGCGCATCGATGGAAATTTGTCGCCAACTATTCTGCCGCCGGTCGCTCCGTAGCCGCAGAAATTATTTTGCTCAATGGCCTGCATTCCCTGGAATGTCAAAAACCCAGTTTCGAGGCACATCTGGCAAAATGCCACGGACGTGCGTACGCCTTCCGCGTGGCACTCCTCTTGATATAAGGCTATTAGGCGACGCAGGTATGAGTGGTCGACGTTTGGATTATGGCGCAGTACGAATCGTTCCATTTGGGCTGCGCTAACGGAGTCGCCGCCAATTATGCGTTCCTCCTGCCTTCGCTGAATGCTTAGGCATCCGCTAAGAATAAAAGCAAACAGCAGCGGTGCCAGGACACGCATGCGCTTCCCAATGGCCATGGAGTCCATAAACTCCATGGAGATGCGGCCGTCAAAGAAAATTTGACGGAGAGCGGCGTAGGCGCTTACAGCAGTCCGACTTTAGCTTTGACTTTGGACACCATTTCTGTGGCGCGGCTCTGCGCCGCAAGCCGGCCCTCATTGGCGATTGACAGCAGAAAGTCTTTTTGATCCTTTAGGAGGAAGTATTTTTTACAAATTGGTCCGATTGCGTCGACGGTTGCCTCCGCGACGACTTCCTTGAACTTTCCGTACTGCAGTCCGCCATGAATTTTCTCCAATTCGGAAACATCTTTCCCCACAATGCCGCTCAGAATTTGCAGCAAATTGCAGATGCCCGGCTTGTTGTCCAGCGCTCTGATTTCGCTGCCAGAATCGGTCATGGCGGAGCAAATTTTTTTTCGAATTACGTCTTCGCTGTCGCTTAGAAATATGGTGCCCGATTGGCTTGGGTCTGACTTCGACATTTTTGCCGTTGGATTCTGCAGCGACATCACGCGGGCGCAGTTCGGCGGGAAAAAAGCTTCCGGCACCGGGAATGTATTGCCGTGAATGCCGTTAAATCGGACGGCAAGGTCGCGTGCAAGTTCGACGTGCTGCCGTTGGTCGTCGCCCACGGGCACCAAATTTGCGCCGTAAATTAATATGTCGGCAGCCATTAGCACCGGATAGTACAGAAGTCCAACGCCGATAAAATCATCGCCGCGCCGCGCCGATTTATCCTTGAATTGCGTCATGCGCTCCAGCTGCCCAATCGGCGTCATGCAGCCGAGGATCCAGGCCAAGTCGGCGTGGCCCGCCACTTGCGATTGCACGAAGATGTGTGATTTTTTCGGGTCAATGCCGCAGGCGATGAGCATCGCGATGCAGTCCAGCGTTTTGTGATTCAATTGTTCCGGATTTTGCGGCACAGTTAGGGCGTGCAGATCTGCCAAGAAAAAGAAACTTTCCGCCTTTTCCTGCAGCGCGACCCACGACCGTATGGCTCCGAGGTAGTTGCCGAGATGAATGCCGGCCGTCGGCTGCAGGCCAGTCACCAATATTTGCCTCCGTGGCGATTCCATTCCTGGAGGCTGTGTGCTGTTTGCCGTTGCCGCAATGGAAAATCTTGACGGAGCCGGCAAATTTTTTCAATTGGCCGCGGATGTGCGCCAAAGGATCGCTCCATGAAGTTCTGGCTGAACTGCTGAGCAATGCGAGTCGGCCCGGCTGGGACGAATATTTCCTATCGGCGGCACTCCTCATTGCCACGCGCTCGCCGTGCGTCCGCCAACGCGTTGGCTGTGTAATTGTTTCTTCCGGCGCGCACGGAAATCACATCGTCGCTTCCGGCTACAATGGATTTTTGCCGGGGTTGCCGCACCGTTCCCGCATGCGGGACGGCCATGAAATGGGGACGGTCCATGCGGAGCAAAATGCGATTAGCGATGCGGCAAAGCGCGGAGTTGCCGTTGGCGGCTCGTGCGCCTATGTAACCCACTACCCCTGCATACATTGCGCCAAGGCGCTCATAGCGGCCGGCATTGGCTCCCTGTGCTATCATTGCGACTACAACAACGATTCGCTGGTTGCCGAACTTCTCGGCGAAGCCGCCGTGCCAATTAAACGGCTCTAGGGCAGTTTTTCATTTTGACGGCGCCAGTGCGCAGTGGCAGCTTTCATGCCAAAGAAGTGGAAGAGGATTTGCGGCAGCTGCTTATCTACCAGCAGTACGACCGTAGGCTGCTGGAGCTGGAGAAGTCGTCTGCGCTGCGCGTGCGCGACGGGCAAACGCTTGGGCGCCGTCGGTTGGATGGCGAAGGCCGCCTGGCGGACGCGCTGGCGAAGCGCGCAGCCAATGGAAACGACCTACGTGCTGCCGAGGTGGAGCTGGCGGAGACGCATGCAAAGCTCAAAGCGTTGGAATTGAGGAGTGGACGCGTAAAAAACAGTCTCCAGGGGGAGTCCGTTGGCGAGGAGGAGCGAATTTTGCGGGCAAAGAAGGCGCGCTGCGAGGAAAAATGTTTGACGCTGATGGAGGTATGCGAAAATGGCGATCGAGAAGTTGACGATTTGCGCGCAGAATTGAAGGTGCTATTTCTGTCGATAGACGATAAATTAGGCGAATTTAAGGGGGCTGCATCCGATTCGGCGAAGGTGAAAACCGAACTGGAGAATATGCTGTCGCATCTGCGTGGGTCCATAGGGAAAAACTGGATGGGCGCCTACGACCGCCTGCGCAGTTCCAAATTGCCGCCACCATACGTTTGTCCCGTTGAGGGGAATCGCTGCAACGGCTGCCGCATGCACATGGCGGCAAATGGCGCTGGCTGCGGAAATTCACCGGCACGCCACTGCGAGTTCTGCAACCGCATTATCTATGAGGAAGACACAGAAATTGAAAACGAGGAGCCGGCCATTTAGCTTGACTTTCGATTTTGCGCGCCAACGGTCCCGTCGCCGTGGCAAGTGCCCTCTCTCCGTACGGCTCAATTTTGGAGCGGCTAGAATTAATGCCGACGGCGGTGCTCGGCTACGGCGTCACAGGTCGCGCCATCTCCGCCTTCCTCGGAAGGCGTGGGATTCCCCACAAAATTTTCGATCGCAATGAAAAATTTTTGCCACTTGGGGTGGCGAATGATTTTTGCGCCAGCGGAGACGAATTTGTGCTGCACAGTCCAGGGTTTGTCGGATCTTCCTGGCTTAGGGATGCGCGCCGCCGCGGCTGCATAGTCATGGGGGAGTTGGACTACGGTCATTTGCATTGCGAAAGGGCGAGGACGATTGCCGTAACTGGGACTCTCGGGAAAACCTCTACGGCAATGGCGCTGGTGCATGCCCTAGGCGCTTTGGGGGAACGCTGCGTTTTGAGCGGAAATGTGGGCAATCCATTCATTGGCTTCGTCGACGAGTTGGCCCGTGATCGTGATCTGTGGAATGTGTGCGAGGTTAGTTCGTTTCAGGCGTGTGACATAGAATATTTCTCTCCCGACTATGTGCTGTGGACGAATTTTTCAGAAAACCATTTGGACGTGCACTGCTCAATGGAAAACTATTGGTCAGCCAAGTGGCGACTATTGAATCGTTGTCGCCGCATTGCCTATGTCGGCGAAGACGTTGCCGTAGCCGCCAGAAGTTTTGGGCTCCAACTGCCGCCGTTCGCGTCGCTGCCGAGAGAGTTTTTGGGCGCCGCTGCCGGCGAAGATCATCCAATGGCGCACCAGCGCGCCAACCTTGCCCTCGTGCGATCGCTGCTTTGCGCCATCGGCTTCGACTTTTCGGCCGTAAATGCGGCTATGGTTGGCTTTCAAACTCCTCGCCATCGGCTGCAAATGTGCCGCTCCATTGGGTCGGTGGAAATTTGGAACGATTCAAAGGCAACTACCGCTGCGGCGACAATGGCGGCTCTGCGGCACGTAGTTGGAGCGGAAAAAATGCCGTGCCTGTGGCTGTGCTGTGGACGCAGTAAGGGCGAGAATCTGGAGAATTTTCGCCTTGCTGTCGACATTGCTTCCGAAGTGCTTTGCTTTGGGGAAATTGCTGGCCAGATGGCGGAATTTTTCGGCGAGAAAATAGGGCTTCTGGCCAATGGAGTCGATCCATTTTCGGTCATTGGCGATTTTATCGGCAGACAGCGGGATAGGGCGGCTGTAGTTTTTAGTCCTGGCTTTACGAGCTTTGACAGCTTTTCCAGTTACGCAGAAAGAGGTGCGTGGTTTTGCGATGGCATTGCGAAATTGCAGTAAAATAGAATTTACCATTGCGCATTTCCCCTTGCCTTTCCATCCAAATGCGTTCAGCTTTGCGGAGCGCTATGAGACGCTGCCGTAGGTACATTGCATTTGCCGCTTGGCTCATTGGGCTTCTCGCCATCCAGAGCGGCTGCACCAGTACTGGGCGCGGGAAACTTGGAGTCTGCGACACAGCTCCATTCTATTCAAGGGCCTCTCTTCTCGGCTACGATTCGGCGGCGGGCGAAGTGCGCGCTAGACCGCTCAGGCCGGAGGAGCCTTGCCGCGAGGAATTTGAAAACTACACGGCCGTGCGCGGCGACAGCTATTGGAGCATAGCGAGAAAGTTTAATGTGCCGCTGGACGATTTGCTGCGGGCGAATTGTGCGTCCAAGTCCAGTGTTTTACAGATTGGACAGACGGTCCAAATACCGGTTTGCCATGGCCAGTGCAGTGCTGCCACCTACGTGGTGCGCCGCGGCGATTCGCTCAGTTCCATTGCGCGCGCCTCATGCTGCAGCGTTGGAGAGCTGCGCCAAATGAATTGCCTATCCGGCGATCTTCTCATGGTCGGCCAGCGCATTTCCGTCCCGGCTAGCGGAAAATGCGACGTGCGTTCTGCGTCTGCGGCGCCATCTGGAGTCGGAAGGGCCGCTTCTCGGGCGCCATCTTCGCCTCCGCAGCCGGTGAAATTTGGCGACGGATCAGCTGCCATGCACATTGTGAGCCGAGGAGAAACTCTGTCCGCCATCGCCGCCAGCTGTGGCGTAACGTTGCGAGATCTGATGGAATTGAACTCCATAAGCGATCCGAATCGCATCGTGGAGGGTCAGCGCATCTTGCTCTCGGCCGGTTCCCAAAGGCGCCAGCCGGAGCAGAAAGCGACTCCACAGCCTCCGCTACGGACGCCGTCCTCGACGCCGACCAGGTCCCAGTTTGACATTGATTTGTTGAACTTGTTCGATAACGACGAGCTGTTCGTCGGAAATAATTAGTGTCCGTTCCACCTTTTTGTGGACGACCCTAAAGTTTTGATATATCTCTCTCGCTGAGAGATATGCGTCGCTGCGGTGTTTTTTTCAGGCGCTTTTGGCTGCCGCTGCTTTTCGTCGCGCCATTAGTTTTTGCCCTAGGCTCTTTCGCTTGGCGCGCTAGGCCGCCGATCGTTTCAGTGCTGATGCCGGTCTACAACGGCGAAGCGCATCTGCGGCGTGCCCTGGAGAGCGCATGCGAGCAGACCCTCAAGCGCATTGAGATTATTTGCGTTGATGATGGATCGACTGACGGGACTGCTGAAATTTTAAGAAAAATGGCCCGCGACGACGGGCGAATTTCCGTTTTGCGAAATGAAGTTAACCGCGGCACACTATATTCGCGCATTCGCGCCGTCGAGGCGTCCCGGGGCCGCTACATTCTTTGGCTTGACGCCGACGATGAACTTTTTCCAGACATTGCGCGCCTGGCAAGTCGTACGGCCGCTAAACGGCGTACCGATTGCGTGCACTTTTGCAGCGAATGCGCCAAATGTGGCGTATGTGCTCCAGCGGGGAAGCTGATCGATCCGGCGGAAGAGTTTTTGGAAAAGGATGAGCTGCTGCCGTCACTGGCGAGAGAAAAAAGCGTTTGGTATCTATGGAATAAATTGTTTTCCGCCAAAGCGATGCGCATTGCCGCAAGGCGTCTAGGGCCCTACGCTGAAGGCAGGAATATTGTCTATGTGGAGGACCTGCCGCTGCTGTGGAATGCCTGGAAAGAGTCGCGCAGTTGCGTAGGAATTCGCGCCGTAGGCTACAGGCACTACGTTGGCGTTGGCGTCTGCAACAGTGCGTCGACAACCGCTTCCTGCGCAAAGCAGTTTCTCATGGATTCCGCTAAGGTGACGGCAATTCTTGTTGAGCAGGAGCGCGGCGAAGAAAATTTCCAATTGGCTCAAGATGTTCGCCTGGTGGCTGCAAAGCGATTTTTGCCCATGATTCAAAGGTTGCCCAGTGGTGACGGCATAGATCTTTTTCGCTCCTACATGGCGGAATTTCCAGACGAAATGCAATTTGAAATTTTTTCAGCCATGCTGGAGCAGTTTCCGGCGTGGGCAACGGTTGCGGCAACTGCCATCGAATTTCCAAGGAGGGCTGAGCGCGGTTCCAATGGGAAAATTTCCCTCCTTCTGCGCATTCCGACTTTGGCCGTTGGCGGCGTTGAACGAGTCGTATCGCTGTTGGCAAATCATTGGGCCAGCGACCCTCGCTATGACGTGACGGTTGCCATAGACAAAGATGCGGCCATCACGTTCCCTACGGCTCCAAACGTGCGCGTGGTGCGCATTTCGCCCGCTTCGTCCGGCCATAGCCACAATGCAGACATCTACGCACTTGCGAAAAAAATTCCAATGGACGCCTGCATATGCATCAACTACGGCAACTGGTACTTCTACCCAATGATGAAATTCATTGGAGTGCCAGTGTGCCTGCAGGAGCACAATTTTTACTTCCGCTCCGTATTCCTCGACCGCGGCACCATTTTGTGGAGGAAGCTTGCCTACGCCGGCTGTGCGGCCGTAAGCTGCCTATCTTCCGTCGACCTCTACCGCTGGCGCAGAGATGGTGTGCGCAATTCGTTGGTTCTAAATAATCCGCTAACTTTTGATCCCGAAAGCGTTGTCATGTCGGATCAAAACAATAAAAATGTACTCTGGATTGGCCGCTGGACGGAAGACGCGAAGCGTCCGCATCTTACCATCGAGGCGTTTTCGAAAGTCTTGAAGCGCGTTCCGGACGCCAAACTCCTAATGATAGGCATGGCCGTCGGGAAAGATCGCGAATATAAGGAGCGCTGCGAACGCATGATCGAGGATCTCGCCATAGAGGATTCCGTCACGGTTCTTAGTTTTCGCGATGTGGAGCCATACCTTAGGAACGGTGCGCTGCTGATGATGTCATCCTCAATCGAGGGTGCTCCAATGGTGATAGTGGAGGCAAAGGCTCACGGCTTGCCGGTGGCCATGATGGAACTGAAATACGTGGAAGTGGCGAAGGCTGGATGCATTCAAACTCCAAAAAACGACGTGGATGCGCTTGCCGATGCGGTTTCAGATCTACTCGAGGACCGCCAACGGCGCATAGAGCTGGGGCTCGCCGGCGCGGACGATGTGCGGAAAAACTACTCGAATAGGGCGACTTTTAAAAAATACGAAAAGCTTATTGACGCCATGATTGCTGGCCCAGCCGCCGTAGCTGATATGTGCGAAAGCGAATGGCTTCCCGATGCGCTGGAGGCGGAGTGCATATTGGACGACGAGGAGCAGTCACTGAGGGCCCTAGTTCGCTCCATGCGCGAAGGGAGCTAGGCGGGACGCATTTTCGCGCGACCGTGCCGTCAGCCGCCGCAAACTTTGGCGGCGGGGCGCCGAAGTGCTTCGGTGAGCCGCCATCTCCGAGGCTGTCGATGAGTTTGTAGCTTTGGCTGTCTGGATTCGCCGGTGCCGCCGATGGAGAGGCTAAGTTCGTCCACTCCAATGGCTCCGCCGCCGAACGGATTTTCGACGGCGCCGCCGATGAAGAGGCGAATGCTGTCCAGCTGGACGTGGCGCATATCTTCCAGAAGCGTGGCGCCATTGCCGTAGACGTATTGGGCGGAAGCGCTTCGCTCCGCAAAATGAATTCGTCGCTGCGGTTTCCAACCAATGCGGTGGCGGCAGTTTCGCCCATGGAGCCGTCGGCGCCTCGGTAGGAGATGTTTAGGGACTCAGACAGGTCTGGGACGTTGCCGTAGCCGGAGTCTGTCGCACCGAAACCCTTCGGCAGCAAGCCCTTATGGCGAATTTTTCGCGGCGCCGTTGGCTACGCTATTTTCGCCGCCGCGTCCAAGTTTCAAGCAGTGGCCGCACGGGTGTAGCTGTGCCTCGT
>JAIRXB010000024.1 GCA_031268535.1 Puniceicoccales bacterium
GAGCTGAGTTGCGAAATGCGAGTGGCTTCTTTCCGTCGCCACTTGGCGGCTAAGGTGGCGTGCAGAGCAACCGTTCTGAAGGACGAAAAACTTGGTGCAGCTGGAGTCTGACTGCGCAGTGTCCATAGACTTCGCAACCTCGGCGGACTTATCGTCATCGACTTCATCGACATGGCCAGTGGCGCTGACCAGAAAAAACTCCATGATCTAATGGAGTCCATGATGGAGGAGGACAGCGAACGTTTCCAAATTCTTCCCATTTCGCCGTTTGGCCTAATGCAGATATCGCGGCAGCGCCACAGCCAGAGCCTCGACAGGGACATGAGGCGGCCGTGTCCCTACTGCGGCGGTTGCGGCACAGTCGAATCCGCCCAGTCCACGGCGGTGCGGGTTATCGCCAAATTGTCCGCTGAGCTAAAAAGCCTTCCGCCGCCATCGGCGACGGACGGGAAAAGGGCAATGCGTGTCCTGCTGCACGATGACGTGCTGCAGGCGCTTAAAAAATCAGCGGCAGAACAGCTTGCGCAGCTGGAGTCTGACTGGGCAGTGTCCATAGCCGTTGTAGCGTCGGAGACGGCCCATCGGGAAAAATTCTCCATGACCGTTACTCCATAGAAAAACGCGGCGCAGGGATGCTCAGTTGCCATCGAAATTTGGCGTAGATTCCGGCTGCCTGTAAATTTTAAATTCATTAAAGAGAAAACTTCCATTCTCTACGGTGATGGGGCCGCTGGTAAGTACTGGCCCGCCACTCTCTCCGCCTTCTTCGAGGCGACTAAGGACATGGATGATTTCACCGGCTTTGGTGGAGAAAAACCTAATGGATCTGTGGTCCCAATTTGGGTCTACGGGACATCTTTCTTCCTTAATGCATACGTCTAGTGCCTCACTCCAACTAAGATTCCTTTCTATGAGATCTTCAATTTCGCACGCTCTAATTGTGTAGGTGTGGCCTTCGCCTGAGATTAAAAATCTCGCAGCTAGGTGGCCTTTTTGGTTGCGTTCTTTGGCTAAGGTATCATATATGAGTTGAAAAAATCTTTCTGCAGCGGCAACGCTTCTTAACTGTAAAACCGTAAGATCATTGATTGTCTTTTGCGAAAGAGTATGGCCGTATATGGCGCAACTTACCGCTATCGCGCTTCCGCCGCTACCGGTCATCTGCTTTTCCCCATCCGCATATCTTTTGATGGTGGCAATGTGCTTTTTAATATCGTCGCCATTATGGGGATCGGTTTCGAGTTTAGCAAGTTTAGCTTCAAAGTCGGCCAATGCTTCTCCTATGGTCGCCGCCGTAAGCGGTTTCGGATCGGTTCCGCTGCCAACTATAATTTGTAGGTCGAAGCTGCCAAGACCTTCGTCAACTTCGCTTTTTGAGCTGTCAGCTCTAGCCTTCACGTCTTTGCGCGTCGTCGCGTAGAGGGAATTGCTTAGCGATATGCGCGACAGTTCGCGATAGTTGAAATGCCCACTAGTTGCAAGAATCTTCGATAAGCCGCTAAATGCTCTTGGCAAATCGCCGATTTGCACGGCCCACGGCAGCGATCCATCTGCCGCCGTGCGGACGATGGCTCTTTGCAGCGATTTGGTCACATTTGGGTCATTCCAGTCGCCGAGGGTTAGTGCGCCAGCATTTTCACTACAATTTGCACCTATCGGAACCCACTCATTTCCGCTACCGTCTCCTCTTTCGATGTCGGCTGGTTGGAACATACATGCCCCTTCCGCTCCGCTAAGGCCTAGCGTCGCGCCGACGAGCTTTAGGAAAAGAATTGGAGTGTTTTCCTGTAGCACTATGAGATTGGCTGTTGCGAAGCAGGAACCTACGTCTTCCCGTTGCCTTACGGGATGACCAAACGTCGCATTAAGGACCATTGTGACTAAATCATTTGGTGGCATCGCTTCATTTCTTTTTAAGTAGCTGAATACTGCAATTTTTGGAAGCGAGGATCGGACCCTCAATTTCTCGTCCTCTAAATAGGTTGTGAGCAATTTGCGCAAATCATCCTGGTCGTACAGGAGGTGAAGTAGCCCGTTTAGGCGCATTTGTGCACTATAGCGTTCTTCAGCTGCCAAAAATCTTTTTCCGGCAAGGGCTTTTTTCCCGGTCGCGTCGGAGGCGGCTCCTTTTTGTTCCACCAGCTGCTTTTCCGATTCAATCAAGTCATTTATGCGTTTAGCGAAAAACACTATGCTGCCAAGTAATTTGCTTTCGTCAAACGTGACACTTTTGCCGTCTCCGTTGACGGTGAAGTAATAGCTCCACTTTTGCGCTTCGGCCAGGTCGTGAGGCTGTGGCGCCGCGCCTATGTCCAAAGTACTATCGGCCAAGAACCTGCCGTAGAGCCCATTGTGTCTGAATGGGAAGCGATTATGGGGAACCATGCCATCTCTGGATGGCGCATCGGCAGCAGGCGGTGCGACTTTGGCTGTGGCAACGGTTGGGACTACCATGGGGACCGGTGCGACCTTTGGGACCGGTGGTGTGGCGACCGCGGGACTGGCGGGATGGACTGGCACTACTACTACCGGTTGCACTGTGGGCGCTACGGGCGGAACTAAAGGTGCTGCCGCTCCAGGCGGCGGGTTGATTGTTGGCGGCGTTACAACCACCGGCTGAGGCGGTTGTGGCGCTGGCGTTGACGGAACGGCGGCTGAGGGACCTGGTGGCGGAACTGTCGGCGGCGTTGCCATTGGTGGCACTGGTGGAATTGTTGGTGCCGGCGCTCCAGGCGGCGGTTGATTGACCGTTGGCGGCACTGCCGCTGCCGGTGGCGCCAGCGGAGTGGCTGTGGGTTGCTTCTGTGGCGCAGTGGGCGGTGTAGTGGTGATTGGCGGTTCACTTTCAGTTGCACTTTGCTGCTTGGTCACTGCCGATGACGCTCTTCTCTTTGTTGATCTGGTGCTGTGCTGCGTTTCAGGATCAGCGGCGGGTGCGGCGGTTTGGTCGTCTTCCGGTTTAGTGGCGACGTCGGCGCAGACACTTTTGGCGTAGGGGATGGCCTTTTGCTCTATGAAATTATTGCCGCACAGGCTAATAACTAGCGGAAGAATGCCGACGGTTAGCAGATAGAGCAGGGCCCGCACGACTATGCCGACGACGTTCATGTGGAATGCGATAGCCGCTGAAGCTTGCGCTAGTCGACGAGTTGCATTGCCGCCCATTTTCTGCGTTACAGACAGGACCCTGCCGGCAAGAAAATATAGTATGACTGCGTTCGGGGGAGGCGCCACAGTTGTAATCGGTCCTTGCCGGGGAAGCGCGGCGGTCTGCATCAAACTCATTTGCGAGACATAATTTGGAAAGCGACGGAGTTGTCAAGACGCTAATTGGTAACCGTGGGCGCATTGACTCTAAACGGTTTCTGTGCCGTAATTCGGCGGGGAATCTAGCGGGGCAAACATACGCAAATCGCTAAATAGAAACGGATAATTTCCGGCATCGCAGACCGCAGTTGCTGCGCCGGACCGCTTGGTTCCGCCTTCGTAGACTCCTACGCGCTGAATTTCCCTAAAGACGAATCTGCCATTCGGATCTGTGTCAAAGCAAATTGATGTCATGACCCAATTGGGATCGATGAATGCGGTTTTCTTTTTGGCAAGATCAGCCAGCGCATCACGACAATCAATGCCTGCTCTCAGGTAATGCAAAAGCATGTAGGATTTTATATTGTAGGCGTGGCCCTGCCCCACCACCATAAGATGGGGCGGAAAGCCCTGTTCGCCACGGTCGCGATAGAGTTCTTCTGCGGCGCCATAAACCTTCGCGAAAAATTCTTCTGGCTTCGTAATGTCAACTTCTCCAAAAAGAGTTGGAGCCATCAAGGTTGGCGTGCGGTAAACTGCGCCGCGCGCAATATCCGAATAGCCGCCATGCAATGCGATCGGTTTCGTGCCATCGGCGTATGGTTTGAGAATGGCGAAAAGTCTATCAATGCGATCGCAATCAGCTGAGAATTTCCTGCCATCGATGGTAACGATTAATTTATTAGTGCCTTTTGGCAGCATTCTGTCGTACTCTCTGCGTAGATCAGCTAGTGCAGGCCCCAAAGTTTTTGGGGTTGCGCGCACCATCTCGCTGCTATTTCCAATTCTAATGCAAAACACGTGAGCGCCTAGACCCTCTTTTTCTTCCGAAGGATCCTGTGGCGGTGGTGGCGCATGCGGTTTGCCGTTCAAAGCCAGGGTGAATTTGTTTTCACCCATGGTTACGAAGAGCGTGTCCCGTGGATTTGCGCTGATGATGATATTTTCGTTGAAGCCGGGAATCCCCTTAAATATTGGTTCCAGTTCGCCTAGGGCATATATATGAGGCGGAAGTGCCGCTTTGCCGCAGTGCCAAATGCTGTCGGCGATTGTGCGGGTTAAAGTATTGCCGAGAGATTCGACGGTAGTGGGCTTGTCCCATCCTTTAAAGCTAAACCCGGCCGAGTTTTCCGCAGTGTTTGTTAGAATAAGTGTGACCTCCGGCTCGGGTTTGCCGCTAGCACTTTCGGAAAATCCGCGCACAAGGAGTCCGCCACATTCAAAGATGTCACACGTCGGAACAATCAGATTGAGGAGACAGGAAAACATAAAGAAAGGATCGTTGAATTGCATTTCGATGCAGATGGATGCGGCAAAGCATGACCCTACTCTATTGCGCTGTCTGATGGCCACGCCAAATACTGTCTCCATTAGTAAAACGGCCAAATCGTTGCGGCCGAACCATTTCCGGCGGGCGTTGCCGCCCGCGGCACGAGTAAACATTGCTAACTGCGGCACGAAGGTCGCGTTTGCGACATTGCCATATTTATCTACAGTTTTGATTCCGCACAGCTCTGTTCTTATGGAGCCGTGGTCGTAGAGCAAAAACAGCAATCCGTTAAGCCTCCGCTGCACTTCCTCGTATTCGGCAACTTTGATTTCCCTGCCGCTTAATTCATTCGCGCTCGATCCGGCAACCACCTCTGTCGCAGCGCGCAATTTTTCCGCTAGACTGGCGAGAAACGCCGCGCCGGCAGCCAACTTGCTGTCGTCGAAGGCGAGAGTCCATGGGGACTTCTGTTCCATTGTGCAGTAGAAGTTCCAATCTTTTGCCTCTTTATAGTCCTTCGGCATTGAGCCTCCTTCGATTTTCCTGTCACCTGTTTCAATTTCTCTCGAAAATCTCTCATAGAGTCCACTTCGGTAGATGAACATATCGCTCGGCAGCAGTGAAAGTCTGGTCTGGGCGTGCGGCCCTCCGGCGGCGGCGACCGCTCCTATGGCGGGAGTAATGGTGACGGAAACTGGAGCTAGCGGCGGTGGAGCAGCCGTCGGCCGCCCGCCCGGCCGCGGCGCCGCGGGAGGATTTGGTCCGCCAGGAGGTTGCGGCCGCCGCGCCGGTTGCGCAATGGTAGGAGCGCCCGCACCGGGCCCCCTTCCGGAAGTGGGCTGTGGCCGTCTCGCCTGCGGTGGCGCCGACCTATTGCCCGGCGGCTGTCCTTTTGGCTGACTGCGAGCTGCCGTGACGCCTTTTGCGGTCGTCACCGCGTCGACGCTGAGGCTTTGGTCTTCCACGTCTTGCTCTTGCTCTTGGTCCTGGTCGTCATCTGGCGACGGGGCGAGGTTGTCGGATTTGGCGCTGGATGTCGATGTTGAGCGGCCTTTTCTGGCTGCGGCGCCGGCGCAAATGGCTTCAATGTGCGGTTTCGCTTCCTTCACAAAGCCGGTTTCAAGACACATGAGCACCAAATGCAGCACGCCGAGAGTGAGCAAATATGCTAGCGCGCAAAGAATCGTGCCGAAAAAGCCCCTAGAAAAGTCAATTGCCGAGGAATGATTTGCTAGCAATTCTGCCGCTTCGCCGGCCTCTATGTTGCTGAGTTTCGTGGCCTCAGTTATGACTGAATCGGCTAGAAAAAAAAGCAATACGGGATTGAGCGAAGTAATGCCCGATTCGGAGGCCGATTGCACCCGCTGGGCAACATTCATGTTGGCACAGTGTCGAATTGGCGGCCGCGTGTCAATCGAATAGTTGCGGCTGTCATTCTAGCGCTCCAGCAAGCCCCCAGCGTGCGGCCAGCAACGGCTAAAGTGAAACGACTTTCGGTGGGCCCGCCTAGATTTGCAATTTTGCCCGCTGGAATATGACTTCAAGCGCGTGAAATGCCGCATTTTTTTCGGCCACTTTCATGCTGGAGCCGGATCCTATGCCGAGCAGCTCCTTTTCGCAATAGAGCGCTACGCTATATACTCTTTCGTGATCTTCGCCGGTCTCCGCTATGAGGCGGTAGTCCAAAACCGCGCTAGGCCGCAGGCTGCAAATCAGCTCCTGAATGCGTCCCTTTGGATTTGAGCGCTTCAGCTCTTTTTCGAGGCGCTTGTCGAATGGTTCGTACCACCTAACGACAACCTTCCGCACCTTGCCGTAGCGGGAATCCAAGAAAATCGCCCCAACGATGGCCTCAAGTGCGTTTTCGTGTATGGAGTCACGCTGCTGCGCATTTGCAACTCCCTGCACCTTGATTAGGGGCACGATCTGCAGCTCCTTGGCCAATTCGGCGAGAAAGCGTCCGTTCGTTAGGGCCGTTTTATACATGGAAAGATCTCCCTCCGATTTGTTAGGGTATCGGCGGTAGAGCTCTTCCGCCAGCACGGAGGCGAGAATGGTGTCGCCAAGAAACTCCAGCCGTTCGTAGTTGGCAAATCCTTCGCCGCAGGACGGATGCGTAAGCGCCGTGCGCAATAGCTCTTTCCTGCGAAAGCGATAGCCGATCAGCTTTTTCATTGTTCCCGGCGAAACGGCATCGTTACTCATCTTTCTGAAATCTCCGTTGGTGAAATTAGCCCTTCAATGGCGTTTTTTGGCATTCCCGCAAAAAAAATCGCGCCCGGTCGCCGCTTGACAAATGGCGGCACCAGGCGCGCACGTCGCTCGGTGCGGCAAAGGATTCTTTGCCGATTTGAGCCGCAGAAAACCACCCGACGTCCTCGAGGTCCCGCTCGCTGGCGCGCAGGTGGCCGCCGACCGGAACTGCGCCATAGACGAACGACATGTGCTCATGGGCAGGGCCGCAGTCGTAGACCCTCATGGCGATCGGCTGCCGCATGGCTTTTTCTCCGGGAAAAATTTGGCATGGCCAGTCGACGATCCGCACCGCAACGCCTGTCTCTTCGGCCACTTCCCTTCGTGCAGTCTCGTCTGGGCTTTCGTTTTCTTCGACGTGGCCGCCAGGCGGAATCCAGAGGTGCAATTTGCGGTGCCGCACGAATAGAAATCTATTGGCTACTGCATCATAGACATAGGCTGAGGCGCAGAAATGGCGCAACGGCACAGGATCTTCGCCGCTGGAAGCGGCTATGGCATCCGTTTTGGTGGTGTCGTCGTCCATCGATCGGCGGATTTGATGGAGTGCTATCGCTGCGTCAACATTTTTGTCCGCCACTATTTGCAAATTGCACGGAAACAACAAATTCAGAACAAAATCTCAAAACTGCGCAGAATCTTTCAAAAAAATCTTTACATTTCAGCTCGCTTTTTGCAAACTCGCCGTGCGATGAGCTCTCTAACAAAGACGTTGCGGAGGTTGCGGTTCTTGCCGCCTGCCGCCGCCCTTCTCCTTCTAACTTCGGCTACGGCCTACGGCGGCGACTTGAATGTGCGCCGCGGCAATTCCGCGGGCAGTGTCACTGTAGATGTGTCGAAAAGCGAGTCCGCGCGATTGGACCTTGAATTCAAGTCCGTAAATGTTAACAAAGACAACAGGCCGCATTGCTACGGCGTGCGTTTAAAGGGCGCAGCTGACAAGCCATTTTGTCTGACAGTTGAGAATGGCGACGACGATCCTGGGAGCATTATATTGACAAATTTAAATACTGACGGCGGCGGCGCCACGGTGTTTGACTTTGGGTTCAAAAATGGTGCCAAAGACAGGCCTTTGGCAGTGGAGTTTTCCGATTCCGATGGCGGATACGCATTTGCGGCGACGGCTTTGGGCGGCAATTCGCGTTCTGGCGCAGCGGCGATATTTGGGACTGCGCATGATCATAGCAGTCAATTTGGGTTACCATTGTCCCATTCGAATTCATTTAACCATTTAACGGTTGGAGGCTTAAACAAAAGCGCCATTAGCGCTACTGCTTCGGGCTCTGCTCCATTCATCACCTCCTATGCCGTCGCCTACGGCATTGCGGCGTCGTGGGCTCCCATGGCGGATGCGTTTAATTTTTTCACGGCCGGCAACTCTAGGCTTTTGGACGTTAGCGTTTCCTCTCTGTCGATGTTTGGTGCCGCCGCCGCCTACGGTCTCGGCGTGTCCTCTTCAAGTATAACTGGCTCATTTAATGACTTCAGGGTGGGATCTTCGATTTTTTGCAGACAGAGCGTATCCGCTGCGGAAGGAGCTGTCATATTTGGCTACGGACTTCCGTGGCAGACTTTTGGGTATTTCCCTGTGACTGAAAGTTCATTTAACAGATGGAGAACTGGAGACTTTTGCGGCACTTTGGCGACGGCCATTGCCTGCGGCGGGTCGGCCACTGCATTTGGCTACGGCGGCAACTTGCTTTGGGGTACTACCTCGTACACTGAAGGCACTGGCCCAACCGTTCGCCTGTCATTCAATGGATGGACCATTGGCAATTTCATAGACAGCACAGTTTCTGCCCAGGCGTTTAACGGATACGCTTCCACCTTTGGTGCCGCCAGCGTTTTCGGCGTGAAAGATTCCTTCAACAACTGGACGTGCGGAGCCTTTGAGCGGAGCTTGGCGATGGCAATTTCCCAAGGCGCAACTACGGCCGCGGCATGCGTTTTCGGACCAACCTACGCTAAGGGGTTTAGCGGCGAGAAGGCGTTCAGCAATTGGAGTTTGGAATTCCGCGGCTCCAATGTGATTGGCGCCATTGCCTACTCTCCCTATGGTCCGGAGTTTGTGTCCGCCAACGCCATTGGCGGCTGGACCAATGGAGACATGCGCGTGTACTTTAGCGGCAAGGGAGGCGACTATGCCGAAGTGACCCTAATGGCCGCCAAGTTGCAGTCCGCCATAGTCGTGCAGTCGGTTTCCGGTCTAAATGAAGAATTCGCTGTGGTGCAGCTTTCGGGGCACCAGGGTAACGGTTTAGGGTCCGGCTGGGGGCGCCGCGGTGCGGTTGTGGAAAATGCGAAATTTGGCCGCGCCATGGCCATAGCCATGGGTGACGGATTTCAGCTGAACGTTGGACGCACAAGGGAAATGGTGGATGGATGGCAGGAAATGTCTGCCAATGGCGAAGGTGCGTCCGGCTATGGCGGCGGCTGGGAGTTGGACGCATCTGCCGCCAATGGCGGATCAAGGTCCGATGGTGCTGGCGTTTTGAACGTCATCGGCGCAATTTCACGGACCCAGGAACTGCAGATGGCGGGAGATGCCCCAATTGGCACCGTTTTACGCATAGATGGCGGATGGACAATGAATTGCTTTGGCCCCGTAAAGGATCTTGGCAATATTGATCTGATCAATGGCCAATTGGTTTTGGTGAATGAAGCCCCCAATGGGG
Organism: Puniceicoccales bacterium; assembly: GCA_031268535.1. Lineage (GTDB taxonomy): Bacteria > Verrucomicrobiota > Verrucomicrobiia > Opitutales > JAIRLM01 > JAIRMB01. The sequence continues at coordinate 9,505 of JAIRXB010000024.1, forward strand.
AAGGACATCAGCTGCTTTCGAGGGCTGTCGATCAATTGTCCCACGGCATTATCTACAGAGATGATGGTGCGAATGAATATGTTGGAAGCCTCGGCGACCGCTGCTATTTTAGCGGCAGGAACGGATTCGTGATGGTGGACTACTCCCGTTACCCCATCGGTGGAACTTTGAGTCTTAGGGGAGATGATGCCATCACATTTCACGCCACAAAGAGGAATGCGCTGGACGGCGCAAAAATTTGCACCAATAAACTGTTCGTTACTCCAGCGGACGGCAACATAATGCTTTTGGGCGGTGCCGACAAAAGCATTCTGCGCCTTGAGCAGGGCTGCAAAATCGCAGTTGAAACCGATGCGGTAGAAGTTCCGAGCCACGTGCTCGTCGTGCTGGCCGCTGCGAGTGCGGAAAATGATGGCGCCATAACTGTGCACGTGACTGACCCCAAAAACCCACTGGCGATTGCGCCTGACTCAGTTGCTCCCGTTTCCGCCATTAGCGCCGACAGCTGCACTTACTATGTGGCCGAAGGCCTTCGCAGAGGTAGCGGCGTGGAGCTGAAGCGCATCGAGGACTACATCTTCAATCTGCAGTTGCCGGATGACAGCGCGCTCTATTGGTTCCGAGAAATCCCCGATCTCATTGCGTTCGGCGATTTGCTCGATGACGCCGATTATCTTCCGATGTCCGGGCTCGCCGTTGGCCGCAATGTTCCGGGATATTTGCGTGTCTTCTACGGAGGTGCCCGAGGCTTCGAGCGCTCCATAATGGCCAGCGGAACGTTGGCACTTGAGGCGCAGCGCTCAGTGAATATGGTGCGAAGGGCTGCGGGATCCGATTACGGAGGTCTGTTCGGTGGAGCTATCACGGCTTCCGTAAAAAACAATGCCGATACGCTCAACCCATTCGGCTGCAAAAGCAATGTTTACGGTGTGGCCGTCGGCGGAACGAAGCTTATTCCAACCAAATTGCATAGCGTCTTCGCCTCCCTCTACGTCGGATTCACAAGCGGAAAGACAACCTACGATGGCGGCGCCGTTGAGCGGCTACTTAAAACAAATCGCAGCGATGGCATTGTGGGGGCGGCGGCTAAGTTCATCGGCCACATTGTGCCTGATTTGACCGGCACCGCCCAGCTGTCCATTACGGCTTCCCATGGCCGCATAAGGAGCGACAGGGAAAATGAAGACAGCGAGTCCTTCAGCGGCAAATTCAACGACAGCGTTTTGCAGCTGGATATTGCAGCTTCCCAGGGTGTTGTGCGCAGCGGCAACGTTGAGTTTGGCCTCTTCGGAGAAATGGCCTACGACTCAGTTAGCCAAAACGGACTGCACGAGAAGCGCAACGACGGCAAGACGACTGGCGGCCTGACTTTGGAGTCAATTCGCCATAATCTGGTCTCGATTGAGCTTGGCGTTAGCGCCGGCACCTATCGCCAGGGGCCACTCAACCTCCGCGCCAAACTCGGCTGGCAACATGCGGTCGTGCGCAATCACAACAAGAGCACGGCAACTGTCGGATCGACACCCTATGAGGCGGAAATCTTCTACGGCGGCAAAAACTTTGCCATCCTAGATGTGTCCGCTCGCCACATGATAAGTGAAAAATGGGATTGCGGCCTTAATCTGGACGGATCGTTTGCCAGCAATCGCACGGCATTTTCCGCCGGGTTGAACTTCTGCAAACTATTCTAGGCGATGGCCGGCGAAAATCGCTGGCGGCGAAGCGCCAGGGCCGAAACTTCGGCCCTGGCGCAATTTTTTTTGCGGCGGCTGCAAAATTTACACATAGCCAGCCGCCGCTGACCATTGAAAAAACTTGCCTTCCTGCGGCGCCGACGAATGGTGGCGGTGGATGTGGGCGATTCCGCATTCCGCGAGTAATTAACAGCTAGCCCTTCGCACTGTTCGAAGGCAGATTATTTTTATGCAACATTTGATGGAGGAGCTCCTCAGCGGTGGCGCACTTGCGCAGTTGGAGGAGGGACGCATTGTTAAGGGAGTCATTACGGCCGTTTGCCAGGGCGAGGTGATGGTTGACATAGGCGCAAAGGCGGAAGGCAAGGTGCGTCTGTCGGAATTTGAGGACCAAGGAGAGGTGCAGCCGGGCCAGGAGATTGACGTTTTTCTGGCGAAACTGGAGGATAGCGCCGGAAGTCCGGTGCTTTGCTACGACCGCGCGCGTCAGCAAAAGAATTGGGAGCGCATAGCGAGCACGGTGGAAGAGGGCGCAACGGTAACCGGGAAAATTACCGGAAAGACGCGCGGAGGACTCAACGTAAGTATCGGCGTTGACGCATTTTTGCCGTCGTCGCAGGTGGACGTTAAGCAGGTCAAGGATGTCGACGAGTTTATCGGCCGCACTCTTGAGTTCAAGGTTGTAAAAATCAACTACGAGCGCCGCAACATAGTGCTTTCCCGCCGTGAGTTGCTGGAGGAGGATCGCTGGCGCAAATCGAGGGAGATTTTTGAAACCATCAAGGTGGGCGACATCGTAAATGGCTTCGTGAAAAACATCACGGACTACGGCGCCTTCGTTGATTTGGACGGCGTCGACGGGCTGTTGCACGTGACCGATATGAGCTGGGGTCGCGTCACTCATCCCAATCAGGTGCTGCGCGCCGGCGAAGAGCTATCGGTCATGGTGCTCGACGTCGACAAGGATAAGGAACGCATATCCCTAGGCCTGAAGCAGACAATGCAAAATCCATGGGATAACATTGAGCAGCGCTTGCCCATAGGCTCCTGCGTAAGGGGCAAGGTGGTCAACGTTGTCCCGTTCGGAGTTTTTGTTGAGATATTCAACGGCGTCGAAGGGTTGGTTCACATCACGGAGATGTCTTGGACGAAAATTTCTGCGAAGCCGACGGATTTGGTGCGTATTGGCCAAGAGATTGATGTGGTCGTTATTGGCGTGCAGAAGAACGAACAAAAAATAGCTCTTGGAATGCGGCAACTGGAGGCGAACCCATGGGACACGGTGGCGGACGAATATCCAGTCGGCTCCACTGTGCATGGAGTCGTGCAGAGCATGACCGCCTATGGCATTTTCGTCGAGATCGTTCCTGGCGTGCACGGCATGGTGCACATTTCCGACATTTGGTGGGGGCGAAAGGTCAAAAGTCTAGAGAGCCTGTGCAGTGTCGGCGATGTGATAGATGCTGTCGTGCTTTCCGTTGACGCTGAAGGGCGCCGCATGTCGCTTGGCATCAAGCAGCTTACGGAAAATCCGTGGGATAGCGTTGGCGATAAATTCAAGGTTGGCGATAGGGCGACCGTTAGGGTGATTAGAGTTATCAGGCACGGTGCCGTTGCCGAGTTGGCGAAAGGTTTGGACTGCATAATTCCGAACGATCAGGCCAATGGGGAAGGCGACACGCCATTTGCCGTCGACCAGGAGTTGGAGGTGCGCATTTTGGAGATTGACGCTGCCAATGAGCGCATAATCGCTTCCGCGAAGGCCTCCGCCTATGACGATAGCCAGTTTGACGATGCCGTTAGCGCCATGCGGAGGGATGGCGCTGAGACGGGCGGGTTCGGCAACATCAGCCACCTATTCCAGTGAAGCGGAATGTTGGGGCCGTCGATGGCGGCTTCCAACGCCTTCGCGCGTTCCCCTAAGAATATTTGTTAGCTGTTCATAGGCATTTCTTTGGCAGCCGTTGCAGAATATGGCGCTGCCGGACACGATAAAATCCGCTCCGGCATTCGCGAATAGCTCTGCATTTTTGAAGTGTATGCCGCCGTCGATGGCTATGTCGTAATGGCGGTGAGATTTTTCCCTGTGGCCTGCCGCTTCGATGATTTTTTCTACGGTGCCCGGGATCGTGTCTTGTCCGCCAAATCCTGGATTGACGGCCAGGACGAGCAGCGAGGAAAAATGCCTCAGCAGAGGCGCGCATTTGGCAAACGGCGTTTCTGGATTTATGGCTAGGCCGCAGCGTATTCCGGATGACTCTATTTTCCTCGCAAGCGGCACTATTTCGCAGGGACTTTCCAGATGCAGTACTATTTCTTCCGCGCCCGATTCGGCGAATTTGCTCCATAAAACATTCGGTTGCTGAACCATAAGGTGAACTGCAAATTTTGGGCATCGATTTAGCTGCCTCTTGATGGCGCTGCGCAGGTCCAGCAGCGATTGCGGGCAGAAGCCGTAGGCCGGAGCGAAGAGGCCGTCTATGGCGTCAAAGTGCATCCACGGCACGGAAAAATCCGAAAGAATTGGCTGCACGGCCGAGAGTAGGTTGGAGTGGTCGCAAGACAGTAGGGACGGCACCACCGTGACGGCGGCCCGGCTGTGCATGCCGTTAGCGCTTACCATGAGTGTGCTATGGCGGCGACGATTTGCTTGGCCAGATCTCTCGTTAGTTCTGGAATTGCTGTCCATTTGCGATCCTGGTAGCTGCGATCGGCCGGCACGAAAATCGATGCGCTAATTGGCACATTTTCCAGATGAACTTCGCCGCTCTTGCAGTTTCTGACTGTGAAAAGGCCCGTGACTTTAATGCAATAGGAGGAGGCTTGGAGCGAGTCGAACGACGCAGTTGTCGCTATGGATTGCTCCAGCGCCCTGACGGTAACTTCGAGAGAAGCGTCCGCTGAATCTCTGCCGCTAAGGTCAAATCCCGTTGAGCGCACAATTTCCTGGCGCAGCTGCTGCCAAAGGACGCCGCGAAATTGCGCTTCTCCGCTGCAGTCCACTATGGGCGCCACGCACAGCGATCGGAACGGTGCCCCTCGGCCGTTGCCGAGGTGGTAGTGGGCGCAGCCGCCGCAGCAAAATGCCGTAGCGAAAATCCATAGTGCGCTGTTTCGAAAAAAGTTCATCTTCTATGGCGACGGAAGGCGAGTGCCACATTGTGGCCGCCAAAGCCGAGATTGGTGCTGATGGCCGTAGCCACCGATTTCTCCAGCATTGCGTTTGGTGTGTAGTCCAAATCGCAGGCTGGATCGGGGTATTCGTAGTTGATGGTCGGAGGGATTTTCCCGGTCCATATGGCGTTCGCGCATACGGCCGCTTCGAAGGCGCCAGCCGCACCCAGCATGTGTCCAGTTGCGCCTTTTATGGAGCTAATGGTGAGTTTTTTGGCAAATTTTCCGAATGCCAACTTCAGGGCGTTGGTTTCGCAGAGATCGTTGTAGGGCGTTGACGTGCCATGGGCATTTACGTAGTCGACTTCTTCAGGCGCCAATTCGGCCTCTTCGAGCGCTTGGCAAATTACGGCAGCAAGACTTTCTCCGCTCAGGTCTGGGGCGGTGATGTGCCTGGCGTCGCAGCCGGCGGCGTAGGCTGACAACTCGCAATAGATTTTTGCGCCCCGCGCAGTTGCGTGGGCCTCCGTTTCCAGAAGAAGAACGGCGGCGCCCTCCCCCATAATGAATCCGTCCCGCTTCCTGTCAAATGGCCTGCTTGCCCGCTGTGGATCGCCGTTGAAGTTCGAACCCATTGCCCTCATGGCGCAGAAGCCGGAGAAGGAAAAAATGTTAACGCTGCCCTCGGCGCCGCCGGCAAAGATTGCGTCCGCTTTCCCTAGGCGCAGGAAGTGTAGTGCTTCCCCGATGGCGTGGGCGCCCGTTGAGCACGCGCTTACGGCGGCGAAGTTTGGCCCCTTCGCTCCCAATTCAATGGCCGTGATTCCGGCCGCCATGTCAACTATTAGTGACGGAATCATGAAGGGCGATACGCGCCGCGGACCGTCCGTGTGCAATGTGCGCGATTGCGATTCGATGGTTTGGAGGCCACCTATGCCGGAGCCGATGATGACGCCAACGCGCCCAGCATCGCATGTCGCGACGTCAATGGCGCCGTCAGCGGCAGCCATTTTTGCGGCAGCAACGGCGTAGTGGGTGAAAGTGTCACTGCGCCTTACCAGCTTAGCGTCCAGAAAGGCGCATGGATCAAAATTGCGCACTTCGCCGGCCACTTTGCAGGGGAAGCGGTCAACGTCGACCTTTGTGGCTACGGCCAGGCCGCATTTCCCGGAGAGTATGGCCTCCCAGGAATCGCTAAAATTCAACGCCAGCGGCGTAACTGCACCAATTCCAGTTACGACTACGCGTTCGAGGCCGGGATTGGTGCCTTTCGCCATTGGGATCGTTCCGCATTGGCGTCCGCCTAAGACACTTTCGCCATGATGTAGTCGACCACATCCTTGACGGTGTGTAATTTTTCAGCGTCCGCTTCGGGAATTTCTCCGGAAATTTCATCTTTGAATTCCGTTTCGAACGCCATTACCAATTCCACCAAATCCAGCGAGTCGGCGCCCAAATCTTCCAGAAACGAACTGGAATCGCGCAATTGGCCTCCGCTAACGTTTAGCTGTTTCACTATAATATCCCTAACGCGCGACTCAACGGCATCTCTGTCCATGACCATCCCATTCAGCCCACTCCGTTCCACGGCTGCGTCAATCATTTTTCGCGGCCAAAATGGCTCCGACTCCACAAAAAAATTGCTCTACGGGGCGAAGACTCAACGGTGAAACGGCCGTGCACTTCAAAATTTTACGCCGCATTGCACCGTTTGCGGCATTTGCCCTGCAGATGATTTGGGGGCAGTCGGCTTTCGGAGACGAAAGCGCCCAAAGGCCGAAGGTGTCCATTCTTATGGCCGTCTACGACTGCGAAGCCTACCTTCCGGCCGCTCTGGAAAGCGCCCAAAAACAGACCATTGGGGACATAGAAATTGTCTGCGTCGACGACGGCTCCACCGATGGTAGCCTATCCATTTTGCGATCCCATGGCGCCGAAGATGGCCGCATCCGCGTTTTTGCAAACGGCACAAATCGCGGCACCCACTATTCCCGCATGCGGGCCATAGCGGAATCCAGGGGCGATTTTATTCTGTGGCTAGACGGCGACGACGAGCTGGCGGACGACATAGGGGAACGCGCCTGGAGAAAGGCCGTGGCGACCGGCGCAGACGTGGTGCTATTTAACGCCGATTGGCGCAATGGGAAATGGGAGCGCTGCGGCGGCAGGGTCAAGAAGTGGATGACTGCCGTCGGCGACATGGCGGGCAATGGGCGCAGCTCGAATTTGATTACGATGCTGCTGGACGGGGCTGTGTCCGTGCATTGCTGGAACAAGATGTGGCGCGGCGAAAACATGCGCGCGATGGCGGAGGCCCTAATGCCGTTTTCGGAGAGCCACCACATAGTTAAGGAGGAGGACAGCCTGCTGTTTTGGTTTGCTGTCAAATTTTCCAAAAGCTACACGTCAATTTCCAGTGTCGGCTACCGCCATAGGGCCTCCAGCGGTCTGTCGGCCAGGAAAAGGGGCGATAAAGATTTCACCGGGAAAAAGCTGGCAGATTTTTTCGCAATTCAGCGGAAGATGGTCTTCGACGAAAGCAATCCGCGCGATAGGGCAAGGGCCCGTGCGGTACTGCGCCGCATGGAAGGCTACGTGCAGTCCATGATCGTCTCATTGCCGGAGGAAGAAGGTTTTGCCGCCTTTGACGAGTATCTTGGCACAGTCCCGGAAGGGATGCGGAAATCGATTGAGAAATCGATGGGGCGAAGGAACGGCGAATTTTTTAGGCGCTACCGGCGTTCAATGGGCAGTTCGGCCGTTTCGACTATGTAGGCAAAAATGTTTCGCGGCGCCAATTTCGGCCGACTAGAATTTCGTTGACAGTGCGAATTGCCGCCGGCAAAAAAATTGTTTTAGCGGAACGGCGATGGAAAACTTGGAACTCATAGCGGAAGTGCGGGCGGACAGAAGCCGCGGAAGCTTGCGGCGCGCCAGAAAGGCCGGCCGCATTCCGGCCACCATCTACGGCGAATCGGGCAATGCCGCTTTGTATTTGGACGATAAGAAACTGCGCGCAGTGCTGCGCCGCATAGCCGGCGGAGCGGCCATCGTATCGGTCAAGGTGCGCGGGGAAAGCCGCAATTCCGTTGTGGCGGACTTCCAGCGCGATCCGATCGGCGACGGCATAGTGCACGTGGACTTTCACGAAATTTCCATGGCGAAAAAGATGCACGCCAACTTGCCGGTGATTTTAGTGGGCGCCGATGAATGTATTGGCGTTAAGGCGGAAAATGCCATTCTCGATTTGGTTTCCCATAGCCTGGAAATCCGCTGCATGCCGATGGATCTGCCGAGCGGTTTCCACGTTGACGTTTCCAAATTGCACGCCGGCGAGGCCATTCACGTGAAGGATCTTGCGGTGGGCGATGGCGTAGAGTTTGCCGCTCCTCCTGACCACGTGATCGTAATTTGCTCCGCCATGAAGACTGGCGGCGAAAGTGAAGCTGCGGCGGCCGACGGTGCTGCAGCTTCGCCGGCGCCAGCTCCAGTCGCCGGCGCCAAAGATGGCGGGAAGGCTAAATCCTAGTATATTTTTGCGTCGGTGTTGCCGCCGTGGCGGTCGCATCTGACGCGGCAGATTGCAATAATGGCGGATGTTGAGCAGGAACTGATCCTTCTGGTTGGGCTCGGAAATCCTGGAGCCGCTTACGTTCACACTAGGCATAATTTTGGCCAATTTGTTCTGGACAATTTTGCCAGAGTGCACGGCATGAAGTGGGTAAACAACAAGCTGCTCAATGCCGATTTGGCACGCGGCCGCTTCGGCAAAAGGAACTGCATCTTGGTTCGACCGCTGTCCTCCATGAACGAGAGCGGCTACCCGGTTATGAGGGTGTCGAACTATTTCCGGGTTAAGGCTGGCAATGTGGCAGTTGTCTACGACGATATCAATTTGCCGCTCGGCACCTACAAGGTCACCGTCAGGAATGGTGCCGGAGGGCACAACGGCATGGCGGACGTAAACGCCTGGAATCGCGATTGCCTGCGCTTCAGGCTTGGCATTGGCCATAAGACTGATGGCGAAATGCCGCTTAGGGATTTTGTTTTGGGAAAATTTAGCGACGAGGAGCAGGCGGCGATCCTCTACGCCATGGATGAAATTTTAGATGGCCTTAGGCGACTTGTGACAGATTTGCAAAGGCCACTTGACAACGGCCATTCCGATTCCGTAGAACGGCAACCGTTGAATTGAGCTGGGGGAAGCGATGGCGGAAGAGGTAAAAAACAATTACAAAATTACGGTAATATTTGACACCCGCGAACAGAGGGAGTCGGCCGCCGACATGTTGCTCCGGGTGAAGGAACTCATGGAGTCGCTCGGCGCATCCGTAATTTCTGCGGACAACCTTGGCATGAAAAGTTTCCAGCGCTGCGCCAAACGTAAATTTCGCGAGGGCGCCTACGGGAGCTATTCGCTTTCGGCAAAGCCGTCGTTTGGCAAAGCGCTACTCGAAAGACTGCGCCTTGACAGGACCGTCAATCGCACATTTGTGGAGAGAGTTTGAACAGTCATGGCATCTTTTAATAAAGTCATTCTAGTTGGCAATTTGACCCGCGATCCCGAGCTGCGCAATACGCCGAACGGCACCGCCATCTGCCGCTTCTCGTTGGCCGTGAGTCGCCAATTCAGGAACGCCGATGGCTCTTCGCGGGAGGAGGTTCTCTTCATCGAGGTGGACAGCTTCGGCAAACAGGCCGAGACCATTTCCCGCTACATGGCGAAGGGGCGCCCAATACTGATCGAAGGTCGCCTACGCCTTGACCAGTGGGAAAATCAGGCCGGCGAAAAGAGAAGTCGCATCATGGTGGCCGCCGAAAGCTTTCAGTTTTTGAGCTCGCCGAATCGTCAGGAAGGTGATTCTTCGGGCGAGACGACCTATGGTGGCCGAGGTGACGATGGATCGCAGCGCAGGCAACAGCGAGGCGGTGGTGGCGGTGGCCGCGGCGGTAAGCCGAGGGAAGAAGAGGACAATTCCGATGGCGACGACGAAGAAATTCCTTTTTAGGGTCACGGCGCCGTGATTGGTAAATTTTTTTGCGGAGATCTTAGCTTATGGCAACCGTTGACGTATTGCTGCTAGAGCCAATCGTTGGGCTCGGCGAGGAGGGCGATTGCGTGCGCGTTCGCTCCGGCTATTCGCGTAACTTTTTAGTGCCGCGAAAAAAGGCTCTTACATTCAGTGCAGCCAACAAAAATCAAATAAGGGCGATGGCCGCTCGCCGCGAAGAGCGCCTGCGGCGCGAGAAGGAGGAGGCCATGGCCGTTGCCGCTCGGTTCGAAGGTCTGCGCGTTGTGGTTGCGGTCCGCACCGGCGCGAGTGGGAAGATGTTTGGATCCGTTACCGCCATTGATTTGCACGGGGAGTTGGAGGCTAAGGGGATTTCCATTGATCGCTCCTGCATTCAGCTGGAGCAGCCGATCCGCGAACTTGGCCAACATAGCGTGCAAATCAAGCTGCGCAAGGATGTGTATGCCGCATTGGCCGTTGAAATCGTTTCGGAAGATCCAATAGTTGGGGCGGCAAAATAGCTCCGGCGTATTTTGTGGTTTGTGGCCGTGCGCGCTAACGATGGGGCATTACGCTCGCCGCCGCATAGCATCGAATTGGAGCAGGCGCTGCTCGGCTGCTGCATCGTCGACGGGGGCCACGACAGTGTGTCGCTCTGCATACAGAAGAGGGTGACGGCGGAGTCGTTCTATTATCCTGCAAATCAGGTAATATTTGCCGAAATCTACTCCATCTATCAGCGCGGCATCCCCATAAGCGAAATTGTGCTTCGCGATTCCCTTGTGTCGGGTGGCAAGCTAGTGGCCGGCGGCGGCGGCGCCTACTTGGCTCAAATTTGCAGCCGCGTCGACATTTGCGCCCACGTTAATTTTTTCATAGAGCGCGTGCGCGACTACGAGCTGCTTCGCCGCATAATAGCGACGGCCGAAGGGCTCGTAGCTGGGGCCTACGAAAACCAGGAGGATGTGGCGCAGTTTCTTAGTTTGGCGGAGGAAAAAATTTTTGCCATCAGCGGCGACGTTTCCCAGGAGTCGGCGCAGCACATCGACGTGCCAATGAAGCAGGCAATTCAAAACTTTCAATCGCTGCTGCAGCGAAAGGACGAATTCATCGGCGTCGCAAGCGGATTCAAGGATTTGGATAGACTCACCGGAGGATTTCGTCCCGGAGAAATGACTGTCGTTGCCGCCCGTCCGTCCATGGGGAAAACGAGTTTTGCCCTAAACGTAGCCGAATGCGCCATATTGCCGTCGCCCAACGGCATCGCCAAGGCCGTACCTACGCTTTTTTTTAGTCTAGAGATGAGCGCGGACCAGCTCGCCATGCGCCTCCTATGCGGCCGCGCCGGCGTGAATGTGCAGCGCCTGCGTGACGGCTACATTCCGAGAGGGTTTCAGAGCGATTTCCTGCACGTCTCGCAGGAGTTTCGCAGCGCCCCGCTCTGGATCGACGATGCGTCAAACCTGACCATTTTGGAAATGCGCGCCCGCGCCAGGAGGCTGCACAGCAAGCATCGGCTTGGGCTTGTGGTGATTGACTATTTGCAGCTCATTTCCGGAACCGACAGCAAGGTGCACAGGGAGCAGCAAATCTCAGAAATTTCCCGCGGAGTTAAGGGGATGGCGAAGGAGTTGCGCCTGCCAGTTGTCGTTCTTAGTCAACTAAATAGAGAATCTGAGAAGGAGAAACGGCGTCCACGTCTGTCCGACTTGCGTGAGTCAGGATCCATAGAGCAGGATGCTGACGTTGTGCTCATTTTTGCGCGCTCCCAGGATGGGGATGAGGAGTCCGAGCTGGTCGATTCTTCTCCGGAGGTGATTCGTGAATTAATTGTCGCAAAGCAGCGCAATGGACCGGTTGGCACCGTGCGCTTACTTTTTGATCGCAGTCTGACGAAATTTGCAAATTACCGTGATGATGGTGGCACAAGGTAATGGGGCGACGGCTGATGCGAAATTATCGCTAGGCTTTTCATGGCGATTTATTTATGTGATTTTTTTTGCGGTCTGCGGTTCGCTTTCGCAGCCGCTGCTGGCATCGGGGCAGGAGCCGGTAATTGGGGAGGTTTCGGTGCGTTCCGTCGGTCCCATGCCAATCAATAGAGACGCAATTTCTTCACTGGTAAAAGTGCGGGAGGGGGAGCCGTTTCGGCAGGAGGCCAACGACGATTCCATTAGGGCGCTCTACGCGACGAAATTGTTTGATCTCGTCGAGGTTCGCACAGATGGGCCCGCGGAGAATGGGAAAATTTCAATTTCCTATGTCCTTTACGGGAAGGCGCGCGTCGGAAAAATTTCGTTCGCCGGCAACAGAAAATTTTCCGGCAGAAAGCTCATGAGGGTCGTCGCCATCGGTGGGGGCTCGTCCCTCGACTGGGCCCAGGTGAAGAAGGACGAAAGTGCGATCCGCAAGCTCTACGTGGATGGTGGACACGCCGACGTTACCGTATCGGCGAAAACTATTGGCGGAGAAGGAGAAGATGCTCCAGTGGATTTGGTTTTCGAAATTGACGAGGGTAGAAGACTCCCAATCGGAAAGGTCAATTTTAGCGGCAATGGCTCCATTGGTTCGCGGAAACTGCGTTCCGTGCTCACCACGAAGAGGCGCTCTCCGCTTTCTTTCCTGAATGGCAGCGGCTACTACAGGGACTGGCAGATGGTCGCGGATCTTGAAAAATTGCGCAACTTCTACCGCAATTGCGGATTTCTTGACGTTGCCATTGGAGACGACGCTGTGATTTTGGATAGGGGAAACGGCAAACGGCTAGCGGTGACCATTCCCGTCGATGAGGGCCAGCGGTTCCTCGTCGGAAATATTACGTTTTCCGGCAACAAGTTACACGACGAGTGCGCGCTACGCAAGCGGCTTCGCATCGCCGCCGGCGACTATTTTTCTCCCGATCGTGTCGACGAAAGCGCCAACGCCATAGGTCAGCTCTACGGCATGGATGGGCACATTGACACTTCAGTCGTCGCCCAGCGGCGGGCAAATTTGGCTGACAATTCCATAGATATTAATTTTGCCATAGTGGAGTCGGCGCCGTGCCGCGTTGGCGCTGTGCACATTGAGGGCAACGTTAAGAGCAAGAACAACGTAATATTGCGTGAGCTTTCCCTCAGTCCCGGCGATAGGTTCAATTTGCTGCGCCTGCGCAATAGCGAAAATCGTCTCCGCGAGACGCGCTACTTTAGCCGTGTGGCCATAATTCCAGAGTACGCCGGCGAGCCTGACATGCGGGACGTGTTGGTGACGGTGGATGAGGCGAAGACGGGTAAGTTCTACGTGGGCGGCGCCATGAGCTCCGTCGACAATCTGACGGCCTTCGTCGAATTGGGTCAGTCGAATTTCGACGTCGCCAATCCCCATGGCGCATTCATGGGGGCCGGTCAAAAATTCCGTTCCCGCATCGAAGTGGGCACGCGCTCTTCCCAGTTTACTACACTTTTTGAGGAGCCGTGGCTCTTCGATCGAGAGCTCACATTCGGTGTGGACATGTTCTTCTGGCGCAACGAACACAAGCGGGACGACTACAACTACAGCGGCAGCAGCTACGACGAGCGGCATGGTGGAGTTGAGCTCTACTTCCGCAAGCGCATTGTTGAATTGCTGGAGGGGAAGCTATTCTACCGCATTGACCGCACGAAAATTTATGGCGTTGGCGCCATGGCTCCCGGTGCGCTGCGCGAGCAGGAACGCGCCGGCTCCCAGTGGATTTCGAAGGTGGGTTTTGGCGTGGAAAGGGACTCGAGGGACAGCCTTCTCTATCCGACAGTTGGCAATAAATTTTGCTTCGAAATTGATTGCGCCGGCATTTGGGGCGATGTCCATTACCTGAACCTTGACCTGCAGGCGGGCCAGTGGTTTCCGCTGTTCAAATTCCTCGACCAGACCGTCTGCTTCATAGCCAAGGCTGGCGCCATGAAGGGGTTTCGCGGCGATTCCATTCCCTACTTCGATAGAAAATTTCTCGGCGGTCCCAATGACATGCGCGGATTTGATGTGCAAGCCGTTGGCCCGCGTGACCGCATGGGCATGCCGGTCGGGGCGCGCACCTACGCCTACGGCTGCGGAGAGTACTGCTTCAAGTTGACCGATCAATTTCGATTGGTCCTATTTTCCGATTGCGCCTACGTTGGGAGGAAATTTTGCCGGCTTGAGTCCCCCTTTTACGTGGATGCCGGTGCCGAACTGCGCATTTTCGTCATGGGGTCTCCGCTGCGTCTAATTTTTGGCTATCCAATTAGGGGAGATCAATATAGGGAAAGGCACATGAATTTTAATTTCACTTTTGGGACAATTTTTTAGGCCGCTAAAAGTTTCCGTATCGGCTCCCCGTGGAGCGAGCTGTCTGACAGATCCGCAGATTTCGGTGCGGGATTTTGTGAAGCCTTTGCAATGGACGACGGTGCGGCTAGATTGGAGAAGTTGCGGCGGCGCAATGGGATATGCCTGAGAATGCCCAATTGGCTCGGCGACAATGTAATGGCTTTGCCCATACTCCGGTCGCTGCGCCTTTGCCGGCCGTCTGAGCCGCTAACGCTGCTGTGCCAGCCCGCCTACGCCAAATGGCTAGAGGCGTTGGCGCTTGCCGATGCCGTTATTCCGCTGCCGCGGCGCGGCATTTCCTATTTTTTTCGCCTTGGCGGTGTCAGCTATGCGCGTCCGAATCTATACGTTACATTTACGAATTCGTTCCGCGGAGCCGTTGAAAGTCTAATTTTGGGCGCCCCTGTGCGCATTGGTTTTGCGGCGAAGCGTGCGCGGCGGCAGTGGTGGCTGACGAATCTTCCGCCAGATCGCGTGGACGGTCTTCATCGAACCGCTTTTTGGCACATGTCTCTTGGGGTGTGCGGTTTGTCGAGCGGTTTGTCGGACGAGCCCATTCCCGTTGAGCGGCGATCTCTTGGAAAATCTCCGTCCATTGCCATTTTTTGCGGAGCCAGCAATGATCGCCGCACAAAGTGCTGGCCCGTGGAGAAATGGCGTGAATTGGCGCTGGAATTGGTGGCGCTATTGCCAGATGTGCGTCTGCTGCTGCTCGGTGCGCCGTGCGATGTTTCCGATGCAAGGGAGATTTGTCGCGGTCTACCGGATGGATGCGCGGCCGATTTAGCGGGAGCAACGACCGTTCTCGAGTTAGCTAAAGTGTTGTGTCGCTGCGATTTAGCCATTTCTGCCGATTCTGGTGGGATGCACTTGGCCAATTGCTGTGCCGTGCCAACGGTTGCCCTTTTCGGCCCCAGCAATCCGCTGGAGACTGGCCCTTTTTACGTGGCGCCGAAGGCGGTTGTGCAGCCGCCGAATTGTCCGCCGGGCGGCGGTTTGCCGATGGAACTTATTCCCGTGTCGGCAGTGGTTGAGAGTGCGCTGCAATTGCTTGCGCAGAGATGACGGCGCTTGCCTTTGCGCCTGGCGGCCGCTATTTGGCTGCCGTGCCCTTTTGCGCATACCTTGTTCACGGATTGAATCCCGTACTCATTCGCTTTCCGGAGTCATGGCCTGTTGGCGGAATTTATTGGTATGGAATTGCTTACATTGTTGCATTTTTTGCCATTTACATTTTCATTTTCACCTGTGGCCGCTTTGGGCGACTTCCATTTCCGCGGAGTCAGGTTGTCCCATTCCTCTCCGCCGTGGCCGCCGGCGCCGTTGTCGGCGGCCGCATTGGCTACGAGCTTCTCTATGACTTTGCCGCCCTTATGGCGGATCCATTGGAGCTCTTTCGCATTTGGCGCGGTGGAATGTCGAGCCACGGCGGTTTTGTTGGCGTCGCAGTCGCCATCTTGGTCCATTGCCGCCGAAACGGGATTTCTGCGCTGGCGGCTGCTGATTTGATCGCAGCTTCCGCTCCGCTTGGACTTTTTATCGGTAGAATTGCAAATTTCGTAAACGGAGAGCTCTACGGGAAGCCGTCCACTGTGCCGTGGGCTGTCATTTTCCCAAATTCCGCGCCTCCCCATGTGCCGCTGGAGTTTGTGGAGCCGCGCCATCCGTCGCAGCTCTATGAGGCGCTGCTGGAAGGCGTTCTGCTCTTTGCCCTATGCCAATGGCGCTTTTGGGTGAGGCCGCCAAAACATTCGGGCCGACTGTGTGGCGAGTTTCTCTGCGCCTACGCCATAGTGCGCATAGTGGTCGAATTTTTTCGCGAGCCGGATGCGCCACCAATTTTCTCAATGTCGCGCGGCCAATTCTATTCGATTTTCATTTTCAAATTGGGCGTCACGCTGATTGCAATTTCTTGCCGCAGAAGGCGCTAGAAAATGGGGCGCAGCGTCGGGTAAAGTATTGTGTCCCGTATATTTGCCGCTCCGGTGAGCAGCATGACTAGCCGATCGACGCCGATACCCATCCCCCCGGCGGGCGGCATGGCGTATTCGAGAGCCTTAAGAAATTCGTTGTCTAGGTTTTGGATGTCATCCCCCACCTGCGTTTCGAAGCGTTCCCGCTGCGCTATGGGGTCGTTTTCTTCGGAGTAGGCCGGTGCAACCTCTTGGCCACCAATGCATAGCTCGAAGACGTCAATAAACCGCCCATCGTCGCCGTTGAGCTTCGCAAGCGGGCAAAGTTCTCTGGGCAATTGGGTAACAAATGTGGGCTGCAGCAGCGTCGGCTCCACCAGTTTTTCAAAAACGGCGCCGTCGATGGCAAAATTTTCGACTCCATCCTTGAGTTCGATGCCGAAATTCTTGCAGCGGATAAGTTTTTCGTCTCTGGGGAGTTCAAACCAATTTTCTGCGGCCGTGCGCTCCCTTATGAGGTCGCGGTAGCTGGCTTCGCGCCATTGGCCTCCGAAGTGTATGACTTCACCGTCGGCTTGCGCTATGTCCATCGTCCCGATCACATTGCGGCATAAATGTTGCACCAGGGAGCGGACCAGCTCCATCATCGTGCCATAGTCGCCGTATGCCTGGTAGAGTTCGATCATCGTGAATTCCGGATTGTGGCGTCGGGAGAGGCCTTCGTTGCGAAACACGCGACCCATTTCGAAGACGCGATCGAAGCCGGCGACGAGCATGCGTTTCAGGTAGAGCTCCAGGGAGATGCGCAGAAAAAAATCGCGATTTAGGGCGTTCATGTGCGTGGTGAACGGCCGTGCCGCCGCACCTCCAGCGATTTGCTGGAGAAATGGCGTTTCGACCTCTGTGAAGTCGCGGCGCCACAGAAAAGTGCGAATTTCTCGCAAAATTGCGCAGCGCATGAGCGCGCGCTTCCGCGACTCGCCATTCGCTATTAGGTCCAGGTGCCGCTCCCTGTAAATCTGCTCGCTGTCGTTGAGGCCGTGAAATTTGTCCGGCAATGGGCGCAGGGCCTTTGAAACCAGCGTGATGGAGTTAGCCCGCACCGTCGGTTCGCCGGTGGAGGTGCGAAAAATTGTTCCGCTGACACCGACTATGTCGCCTATGTCGTAGTCCACGAATGTGGCGTAGGCGCTATCGCCGATGGAGTCGCGTTTTAGGTAGCATTGCACGGTGCCGGAACGGTCCAAGACTGCGATGAAGGCCGCTTTCCCCATGAGGCGGAATGCCGTAATGCGTCCCGCTATGGCTACGACCTCATCGCTTTCGTCGCCATCGCCTAATATTTTTATCACTTCTGCGGAGCTGTGGCGCTGCTCGCAAGATTGTGCGTATGGATCAATGCCGGCGTCGCGCAGTTTTTGCAATTTCTTCAGGCGGACCGCATACACGTCGCTCGTTGGCACTTCGCCATCCCCTTGGGCGCCATTTCCCATTGCAATTCAGTCCGCCAGTGAGTTCCGGCCATTCGCCTTCGCCAGTCAAACCAAAAATTATGTCGCGCTATGTGTCGCAGCCGCACAGCCGACGGCCGCTATGTCCGCTCGAGCAGCACAATATTTTCCACGTGCCGCGTTTGTGGAAACATGTCTACGGGTTGGATTTGTAAAATTTTGTATGGGCCAAGGATGGAGCAAAGATCGCGCACCTGTGACTCCGGCCCGCAGGACACGTAGACTATGCGGCGCGCACCAAACTTTAGCAATTGGTCGCAGAAAGAGCGGCTGCAGCCGGATCGTGGCGGGTCGAGCAGTACGGCAGTCCGCTCCGGCGGAAACTGGACGGAGGCGAATAGGCTTTCGGCGGCACCGGCGAAAAAAGTGGCAGAGCGAACTCCGTTGACGCTGCCGTTGAGTTTCGCCAGCCGTACGGATTCTCTGCAAATCTCTACGGCGGCGATTTCTTTGAAGTGCTCCGCAAGAGAAATGGCGAAGAGGCCAACGCCGCAGTAGGCGTCAACGAGGTGGTCTATGCCGTCCGCTGCCGCCATGGAGCGCACGCAGCCGATAAGGTCCGGCAGGATGGAACTGTTATTTTGAAAGAACTCTCCCGCAATGAAATGGAAAGTCTTTCCACTAACGGTTTCGCGAATCATTTCCCTTGGACTGTCCGTCACTGTGCCATCTCCGGAGCGGAGCAGTGCAGTTCCGCCGCGCTTTGTGGTTTTCGACCGTATGCGGGCCCTGATTTCTGGCAGTGCGCCGTTAATTTCCTCAAGGGCAATTGGGCAGAATGGGATGTCCACCAACGTGGAGCCGTCTGGGGAGAGAAAACCAATTGGTTCGTCTCCAGCTCCTCGAATGCGGCGGTAGTGCGGCGTTAATTTGCTGCGATAGAAGTAGATGCGCGGCGATGGAATCGGCGGTGAGATTGGCGGCAAATGGGTGTCGAGTGTGGAAAAAAGCTCTTCCATGCGCTGCGCTTTGAGCGCCAACTGGTCGCCGTAGGCCATGTGCTGATACTGGCATCCGCCGCACATTGGGAAAAGAGGGCAGCGCGCCTTTGCAGTCGCAAACGTCTTATCTCCTGCGTCTTGCTCCAATGCTGCATCTTTATCCATTGCGATTGTGCTGTGGCAGCGGAATTCGGGTCCTAGTCCAAAATTTTAACGTGCAAACTTTTCCGCTCACGCGGCATAAAAAATTCAAAGGACGAAACGTTCCACTCTCCGGCGGCATCTTTTTTTAGGGAGCGGATGCGAAATTTGCGTAGCACATGTCCATTCCCATCAATGGCTTCCCACGACAGCGGGTAGGCGTAGGCGGCGTCTATGTAAATCTTCACTTTTTCCAAAGGGTATCCGCTGGCGGCAGATGGAGCCGTCGCGACGTAGCGCTGGGCCCGGCGTCCCATCAGCGTGGCCGGGCCGTCGTAGGCGACATCCCATGAGAGAAATGGCATGAATATGTCGAATGGGCAGATGGGAAAATCTTTGTGGAGCTTGGTGAAATCGTCGCCGCCAAGGTCAATGTAGGTGCTTTCTCCGTCAACTGTGACGCGTAGGGAGCTGCCATTCGTGGCCATGGAAATTTGCCGTCCGCCGACTGAGAACGTGCCGCACCATTCCTTAAATAATGTTTCCGTTTGGCTGCGGGCTAGGTCGTAGAAGGCGACGGCTCCATTTGGGGACAGGTAATCCGCCATAACGTCCCGCATGGGGGCGCCAGCCAAGCTCCAGTGGGCCGACAGTATTGCCAGCGACAACAATTTATGCAATATTCCCATTCTATTTTTCGCGCACTTCGGCCGTCGAGCTGCGCTCCGGCAGACGGATTGCATTTGATTCGTTCACTTTGCCCGCTTGGTGCACATAGCACATGGACAGCAGCATGGAGAGCGCAAGAAATGCAATTGTCGCTTTGGCCGTCGTTCGCACGAGCACGTCGCCGGCATCGCCGCCAAAAATTGACTCCATGGCGCCACCGCCGAGGGAGCTGCCGAAACCGCCACCTTCAGGAGATTTTTGCATTAGAACGACTAAAATGGAAAATAGGCTCACTGCGACGAGCGCCAGCGAAAGAAGCACTGCAAAGAAAACAAGCACCGCATCCGCTAGTAGGCGAGGAGAGGAGGGCCACAAGCATTTTTTTCGTTCGGACGGCGATGGCTGCCAAATTTTGGCGCATCAGTTTCGGTGATCGCTAGGTTTTTGTTGCGGCGGAAGAGGCTGTGAATTTCTTTGGACTCCCGACCATCGCCAAATGGCTAAGTGGTTGGAGACGCGCAAGTTTGGCGGAAAAATCTTGATTTGGCAAAATTTTC
>JAIRXB010000028.1 GCA_031268535.1 Puniceicoccales bacterium
AGGTTTTTGTTGCGGCGGAAGAGGCTGTGAATTTCTTTGGACTCCCGACCATCGCCAAATGGCTAAGTGGTTGGAGACGCGCAAGTTTGGCGGAAAAATCTTGATTTGGCAAAATTTTCCGCCATTCACATTCCATGAAAATTAGGCAAAAAGACGCCATAATCAAGGAGGTTGCCGACGGAAATTCCTGCACTATGGCGGCAAACGGGATATCCCATCAAGGTGTCGTGCTGCACCATGATGGTGCGGCAGTGAGGGTTCAACTGCACAGTAATGTCACTGAAATTTTAGCCACATAAGAGATATGGCCCGTGGCTTTCAAGTTCGCTGAGGCCGGCGACGCAATTTCACTTTTTCCAGTCGCCAACGGATGGTTCGCATTTTTTGTGTCCTGCCGTTGACCATTCCCCCGTCGGAAGCCGCACCATTGGCGGCTGGCACTCGAGAGTCTGCCGCTTTCCAAAAAAAATTGCTAGTCCGCGACTAGGCAAATTGATATTTTACGCTGTGGACGAGGAACTTGTCGCTCTTTTGTCGGCCCGTTGTCGGAGGCCGCGGGCGGTCCTCGGTTGGAATCGCAGCGGCGACGGCTATGTGCTGAGATCTTACGTCGCAAACTGCGAATCATGTTGTGCCGTGAATGTTAGCGATGGTTCCACCGTCCAAATGGAACGACTCAGCGACTGCGGCCTGTTCCAGTGCGCCGTCCCCTCTGAGATTGGACCATTTGCGCACAAATTTCGTCTAGTACGTACGGGAGGATCAGTCTGCGAGGATGTGGATGACCCATACGCCTTTCCGCCGTTCATAGGCGAATTCGACATGCACGTTTTTCCCGAGGGCAAATGGCTTGGCGCCCACGATTTTCTCGGAGCTCACTTGCGTACGGTGAATGGCGTTGCTGGAGTTGGATTTGCCGTTTGGGCGCCGGCCGCCATGCGCGTTTCCGTCGTGGGCGACTTTAATGGCTGGGACGGCCGCTATTTGCCAATGAGCCCGCTTGGCGGCTCCGGCCTTTGGGAGCTGTTTGTGCCAAATCTTTCGGCTGGGTATCTTTATAAATTTGAACTCGTCGACTGCGGCGGAAATTTGCAGCTGCGCAGCGATCCCTGGGCCGTTGCCTACGAACGCGCCGCCGAGGCGGCCTCAATCATTTGGTGCGAAGACGCATATGGCTGGCATGACGGCGGATGGATGGGGCAGAGAGTCGACCAAAAGCCATTTCGGAGGGCGATCTCAATCTACGAGGTGCACCTGGATTCGTGGAGGCGCGTGCCGGAGGAGGGCGGCAGACCGCTCACCTACAGGGAAGCGGCGCCGCTGCTGGCCAACTATTGCTGCGACATGGGGTTCACACACGTCGAATTTCTTCCGCTGGCAGAGTTTCCATTCGACGGCTCCTGGGGCTACCAGTGCACCGGCTACTTTGCGCCGACGGCCCGCTACGGATCCCCGGACGACTTTAAATTTCTAGTGGATACACTTCACCAGGCGTCCATAGGCGTTATCCTGGACTGGGTTCCATCACATTTCCCGAAGGATCGCTTTGCCCTTGCCCGCTTCGATGGTTCGTGCCTCTACGAATATGGCGACAGCCGCATCGGAGAACACGGCCAGTGGGGGACTTTAGTCTTTAACTATGGCCGTCATGAAGTTGCCAATTTCCTCCTCTGCAGCGCCATAGCCTGGTGTAGCCGCTACCATGTGGATGGGTTTCGCGTCGATGCCGTTGCCGCCATGATTTACCGCAGCTACGGACGGGAGAGCGAAGAGTGGATTCCGAATGCCTATGGCGGCGCAGAAAACCTTGAAGCGATGGAGTTTCTAAAAAATTTTAACGGCATTTTGCACGAAAAATTTCCCGGAATTCTAACGGTAGCGGAAGAGTCGACCGTTTTCGACGGGGTCACTCGCCCCGTTGAGTTTGGAGGATTGGGTTTCGATTTCAAGTGGTGCATGGGGTGGATGCATGACACCTTGGACTATTTCTCAAAGGATCCACTTTTTAGGGGGCAGAGCCACCATAGTCTCACATTTGCCATGCTGTACCAGTACACGGAGCACTTCGTGTTGGCCCTTTCCCACGACGAGGTTGTGCACGGCAAGGGGTCCCTTTTGGCGCGAATGCCTTCCGCCAGAATGGATTGGAAATGCGCCATGCTGCGTTCGCTGTTTGGCTACATGTGGCTGTGGCCTGGAAAGAAATCTCTTTTCATGGGCGGGGAATTCGGCCAGCACGACGAGTGGTGCCACTTTCGCAGCCTCGACTGGCATTTGCTTAGCCACATGAACCATAGCGGCTTGCGCCGCTGGGTGCGCGATTTGAATGGACTCTACCGGTCTCTGCCGTGGCTCGGGTTTTATGACGATGAGCGCCAAGGATTTCAATGGATAAATCCTGACGATTGCGCCTCTTCGGTGCTCACATTCCTTCGCCGGGGAGACTCCGGCGGCGATGCGCTGCTGGTCGTTTGCAATTTCTCTGGCGTTGCCCTGCGGTCCCATGCCGTTGGCGTCCCAGAGCCTGGCTTTTGGGCCGAGGCGCTCAATAGCGATTCGCTGCACTATGGCGGCGGCGGAACTGGCAATTGCGGAGGAAAAAACAGCGAAGATGTGCCCTGCGACGGCATGGGGCAGAGGCTAAGTCTTTTCCTCCCACCGCACAGCTGTTTGGTGCTGCGCCGCATGGACCAAATGTAGTCTTGAAAATGCTCGGCATGGCGGTCCCTATTGCGTACGCCATTTGTTAATGGTGGACACAATTGTCGCCCCATCCACGGCTCCTGGCCGAGCTGCACTTGCCATTGTGCGTTCCAGCGGACCACTTTGTGAAAAAATTTATGGCGATGTGTTCGCCAAAGCGCCGCCCGTCCGCGCGATTTGCTGCCGCCCATACGAAACACTTTCAGGGGAAGTGGCCGACTTGGTGACCGTAACTTTTTTTAGGGGCCCCCATTCCTTTACGGGAGAGGACGTAATGGAGATTTGCTGCCACGGCAACCAGCTCATTGTGGAGCGTATCATTTCGGACATGCTTCTGCGCGGCTGCCGCATGGCCGGCCCCGGTGAGTTCACGCGAAGGGCGTTCGTGGGGGGGAAGATGGATCTCGCGCAGGCTGAGGCCGTTTGCGAGCTGATAGTGGGCGAGAGCTCCGCATCGCTGCGCATCGCCGGCCGTCAGTTGGCGGGCGAACTGGGGAGGTTGCTGGGAGCTGTGCGGGAGGAGCTTTTGCAAATAATTTCGGAAATTGAGTACGCGCTGGACTTTTCCGACTGGGACTCGGTGGAACCGCAGTGGCCGGCGATTCGCCGCAAACTTCTTGAATTGCGCAGGCGAATGGAGGGTTTGGCGGAGAGCTATGGGTTGCGCATGCGGGCAGAAAACGCCACCGCCGTGGCCATAGTCGGTTCGCCAAATGCCGGCAAGAGCAGCATCTTCAATTTTCTTCTCGGCCGCGAGCGCTCCATTGTAAGTCCAATGGCGGGAACGACGCGGGACTATGTTGATGGAGTCGTGGAAATTGGCAATTTGCCGGTGCGTCTCATTGACACGGCAGGGATCGGAGACGGAGGGACTGAGCTGGACCGCATCGCCATTGGGCGAAGCGCGGATGTAATAGGAGAAGCGGAAATCATACTGCTGGTGGTCGACGGAGCCGATCGGACCGCCGTTCCGTTTGGCGACCAATTGGCCGCCAAGACTGGCGCAATTGTCGTAAATAAGCGCGATTTGCCGAATTTCTGCGAAACCGTTGATGCGGCAATTGGTGTTCCGCCGTGGCCGACCATTTCCCTGTCGACGAAAATTTATGAAGATGGGCTGCGCCTGCGTCAATTTCTTGCCAGCTTTCTTGGCGCCAATGGTCCCGGCGCCAATGGAGATGTCCTCTGCGTAAATTTGCGCCAGCGTGAATTACTCAATGGCGCCATAGCCCATATCGTTGGAGCCGAAAAGCTCATGGATGGTATGGAAGGCTGTCCGGCTGGAGAGTGTGTAGCCGTTGAACTGCAGGGCGCAAACCGTGCGCTTGGCGAAATTGTCGGCGAAGACGTTTCGCAGGCAGCGCTTGACAGAATTTTCTCCACATTCTGCGTTGGCAAGTAAATGACGGCGGAATCTTTTGGGAAAAAAATGTGGGACGTGATCGTCGTCGGCGGGGGCCACGGCGGATGTGAGGCCGCCGCCGCTGCCGCCCGCCTCTCCATGGAAACGCTCCTGATAACGGGAAATCTCGAAACCATAGGGCAGATGAGTTGCAACCCAGCCATAGGCGGTCTCGCGAAGGGCCACATGGTCAGGGAAATTGATGCCCTTGGGGGCCTAATGGGGGAAAATGCCGACGCAACGGCGCTTCACTTTCGTTTGCTAAATCGTTCGCGCGGAGCGGCTGTGCAGGGGTTGCGAGTCCAGTGCGACATGCGACTCTATGCCGGCCGCATGCGCTTTGCGTTGGAGCGCATGGCCAATTTGTCCATTTTTCAGGC
The DNA here is from genome assembly GCA_031268535.1 of Puniceicoccales bacterium. Lineage (GTDB taxonomy): Bacteria > Verrucomicrobiota > Verrucomicrobiia > Opitutales > JAIRLM01 > JAIRMB01. Next base: position 4,486 of record JAIRXB010000028.1, read on the forward strand.
GATTGCCGATGGCATTTCCCCTCAATCTGACGGCACATTGCTGCTGGAGACGAATTTGGGAATTGCGCTGCGGGGGAGAGCTATCGTTTTGGCGACTGGGACATTTCTGCGCGGCCGCATGCACGTCGGCTCGCGCCAGTGGGATGGTGGCCGCCTCGGCGATTTTTCCTCCGTGAAACTGCCACTTTCCCTCAACGCTCTTTCCATAGGGACCGAGCGCATGAAGACAGGCACGTCCGCGCGCCTGCTGGGGAGGACCGTCGATTTTGCAAGCATGGAGCGGCAGGATGGAGACGCCTGTCCGGCTCATTTTGCGTTCTATGACACTCGCGGAGAGGAGGATTGCACAAATTGGCCGCGGCTTTTTTCCACTGACGCCCTGCGGGACCCAGCTAGGCAGTTGCCGTGTTTTCTATGCTCCACTGGGGCAGAAACTCGCACAATTGTGGAGGAAAACCTCCATCTGGCCGCAACCCATTCGGGGGCCATCGGCGGCCGCGGTCCGCGCTACTGCCCCAGTATCGAGGATAAATTTGTAAAGTTTCCGGCGCATCGGTCTCACCGTCTTTTCATTGAGCCCGAGGGGATTGGCACCGATGAATACTACGTAAACGGCCTGTCGACCAGCATGCCATTTGCCGTGCAGGAGTCGCTCGTGCGCAGCGTTGAGGGGCTTGGGCACGCACACATCACAAAGCCTGCCTATGCCGTTGAATACGACTATGTTCCACCGACGCAGCTGCTGCCGTCGCTGGAAACAAAAGCGCTTAGCGGGCTCTTTTGTGCTGGCCAGATAAATGGGACTTCCGGCTATGAGGAAGCTGCTGCGCAAGGATTAATCGCCGGCATAAACGCGGCAGCGAAAGTTAAGGGGATCGAGCCGCTTGTGCTGGGGCGCCACGAGGCCTACATTGGGGTGCTGATAGACGATTTGGTGACGAAGGGGGCGGATGAGCCGTACCGCATGTTCACGGGCAGGGCCGAATTTCGCCTGCTGCTGAATGGGGCCAGTGCCGAGCTGCGCCTTCTGGAAGTTGCCGAACGCTATGGGCTTCTGGGGGAAGAGCGCCTGAAAAAAATTCGCCTAAAGCGGGAGCGCGTTGAGAGGGCCGTAAAAAATGCGGAGTCCGCCGGGGAGCTGTCAGAGGCTGAGGCGGAGGAGGTTGCCTACCGCAATGGCTATGCCGGCTACTGGAAACGGGAGCGCAAACAAATGGAGCGCCTTTGCGCCGTCGGCGATGTGCAAATCCCTCCAGCCTTTGACTACGGCTCCATTGGCGGCCTGGCCAATGAGAGCAGGCAGAAGTTGGAGGCCGTTCGCCCCGGGACGCTCGGGCAGGCTAGGCGCATCTGCGGTGTCGGCGACGTTGCCGTTGAATTGGTGCGAGTGGCCTTGGCCAGACACGCCCAAGGCGATGGGGACTCCAGAGGCTGAGCCGAAAAGGTGCCGCCGCCAACAGCGAGAGCAGGGTTGTCTCAATCTCTGGGGCCGAATGCTGCTAAATGCGTTGACAGTTGCCATTTCACTCTAAACTAACGAAACCCCTATGCTGGAAATATTCCTAATACTTTTCTTCCAATTGGGGTTTTCGTTCATCGCTTCGATGCTGGACGGCGTTCTCGTTGGCGCTACCGTGGCGGAAGTTGAAGAGCTCAAGAAGCGTTCGCCGCGACTGGGCGCAATTTTCGAGCATTACCATGCCAACACGGATCGAACGCTTTCTGCGATCCTCGCCATCGACACGGGGGCCACCTGCATCGGATCTATCATGCTTGGGTCTGTGTTGGAGATTAACTATGGCTCATCCGTAGTCCTTCCAGTCTCCATTGTTGTGGCCATAATTGGATTTGTTTTTTCAGACATTCTGCCAAAGGTGTTGGGCATTTGCTGCCGCCGCCGCATTCTCTATTGGTGCGTACATCCCATTCGCATCGTGTATATTGTGATGAGCCCCGTCGCCATAGTGTGCTCCGTCATTGTGGGGATGTTTCTACCGAAGAAGAAATTTGGCGGCGCGCTAAGCGACGAAACGCTCATACTGACGGCGCAAAAGGGCGTGAAGGACGGTGTGTTCAGCTCGATCGAGGGGGAGATGGTTGAGCATACGCTTACGCTTGATGACGTTGATGTGCAGGAGATTGCCCAAAAGAAAATTTTCTCGATTGGGGCGTCGCAGACGATCGGCGAGATTTTTCGAAAATATCCGGAAATCCCCTACGGCCGCATTCCCGTGTACGATGGAGATCGTGGGAACATTATTGGCATAGTGCTGCGACGGGAAATGCTGCGGGCGCTGGCGGCCGACGAACATGAGAAGTTGGTTAAGTCTGTCATGCGCAATGTGGTGCGAATTCCTAGCACCGCAAAAATCTCAACGGCTTTAGACCTTCTGCTGCAGCATTTTCAGCAAATCGCCATAATCGACGATGGCGATGGCTGCCCCGTTGGCGTCATCACATTCGAAGATATTTTCGAATACATCATTGGGCGCGATATCTTTGAGTACGATGACCTTTCAAATTATTCCAGAGACGACGCCCGCAAACTTCGACTTTTGCAAAAAAAAGGCGTTGGAGAGGGAGGCATTCACTATCCGCGCCGAAGGAGAAAGAGGCCAAGCGGCACGGCACCTAGTGGCTGACGGCTTCGCCATGTTTTGGGATGGCGAATGTTTATCTTTGCGGCTGCGGAACAAATTTTACGTCGACGCAACCGTTGAATTTGTGTAAAATCCGCTGTGATTTCTTCGCTAGGGCGCGACAGGGTTGTCGACTTGCGTCTGCCGGTTACTGGGCAAACGGCCAACGCGGGCAAACTGGATCTTTCCGGCGCCGCTTTGACGACCGATTCCTTTGTAGCCAAAGAGGTAAGTACGAATGGCCTTTTCGGCTGGATTGCGGCCGGCTTGTCTAAAATTGTGGCGTTCGTGAGGGCATTATCGAGCGGAGCGCCACCGGCAATTACTTCGGTTATTCTGCGTGGCGAGCTTGTGCATCTGGCCTGTGAGGAATTTGAAAGCAAGCACTTAAAGTATTTGGAGAATTTAGAGGAGCGCAAGATGCTCATTGTGGAAGAGAAAAAATGCAAAGAAAGCTTCGACGCCGCAAATAAAAAGGTTGATGAGGGTGTGCTCGGCTGGAAAAAGAGGAAGAACGATCTCGTCGAAAAACTCTGCAGTGGCAAATTTAAGAGCGACGCCTTTAAGGATCTCGCCAAAGCGCAAAAAGAGAACAACGAAAAACTTGTCAATGAAATTGTCTACGGCAATCCTTTGCTGGGAGGGTCGGCTGGCCGCGGCCTAATTGGCGCTATGGTGCTTGATGATGACAAGCTGAAGGCTACGAAGGAATTTAAAGAATGGCTAGCTATGACCACCCTTGAAGAGAGGAATGAATATAACGTTGCGCCTGTGAGTGTCATAAAGGCCGACTGCAAGCTTGCTGCGGCCGAAGCGGCGTTGGCCGATGTCGTGGAAAAGCTGTGCTCCGTGGAGGCGGCGCTAACGGGTTTTGAAGAGTTTGCGAAAAACAGTGTCGGCGGCGTATATGGAGAGGCGCGCCAAATTTCCTACGTCATGTACGGTAAAATGTTTAATCTACTAAAGGATGGGGTACTGTCGTACATCAGCGACTATGCCGGCGACCGTGGCGCAAGCGGCTGGCTCAGGGGAAAACTTAAAAATCTCGAAAGAGCTTTTAGTGCTAGGCTGCGCGACGGAATGCCTGACGGAAAGGCCATGGGGAAAGCATTTGCTGAACTTTTGCAGCCTGGCGGCGACATCAGCGCTGACGATGAAGCTGCAATTGGCAAGATCCGGAGCGAAATGCGAGATCGATTTGGCGATAACCTGTTCGCATTTGGCCTGTGCGATCCTGGCATAATTCAATCGGCGCCTACTACTTAGTAAACGTCGCGCTGGTAGGCTCGGCTGCGCGCCATGGCTGAAATTCTCTCCGCCGCTTTCGCCCCGTCCATGTTGCCGTGCCGTATAAATAATTCGCGAATGGCCGCTTCCACATCCTTGGCCATGCGCTTGCCGTCGCCGCAAATGTAAAAATTTGCTCCGCCATTCAGCCACCGCAGCAACTTTTCGCCGTTTTCCCTAATGCGATCCTGCACATAAATTTTGTTCTCTTGATCTCTGGAAAACGCCAAATCGAGGCGCGTAAGCAGTCCGCTTTCCAGCCACGCCAGTAGACGCTTTTCGCCTATGAAATCCGTGGCTATGTTCCTGTCGCCAAAAAATAACCAATTGCGGCCAACAGATTTATTGGACTTTCGCTGCAATTCTCGTTTCTCCAAAAATCCGATAAATGGAGCCAATCCGGCGCCTGGCCCAACCATTATCACATCAGCCGATGGATCTTCCGGGAGTCGGAATTTTGTTGTTATGACGTTGGCGCGCAGGCTTTTCCCAACTTCAAGGCGGCGGTTCAGATATGATGATGCGACTCCGAACCGTTGGCGGCCGAGGCCGTCGACAAATTGTGCTGTCGCCACCAGCAGGCGAACGGCGTTGCCAACGCATTCGCGGCATGAGGCGATTGAGTAGAGGCGCGGTCGAATTGGCCGCAGCGCAGCGGAAAAGTCCTGGGCCGGCAACTCGGCGCCCGCTGAAAATTTTTCTAGAAACTCCAAAATGCCCATGGCCGATGCTGTGGCCAGAAATTCGACATCGGCAGACTCAACTGCTGACTTTAGATCCCCATTGCTGCCCAGTTCCGCCACGAGTTTGCAGAGATCTTTGCTGACGTCGCCAATGGACAGGTGAAATCTAAGTGCTTCGCCGAAAGAAATTTTTTCGCCGTGGAGCAAAACTTGTTCGTCAGTTTTTGCGCCCATAGCCGCTGCAATTTTCGCGATTTCATCGCCGTCGTTTTCCGGCAAAACCGCTAGCCAATCGCCTGGTTCGTAGGTGATTGGCTCCGTCGCCCCAAGGATAATTTCGCAAACCTCTTTCCCTTCGCCCCTGGACAGTTTCTCCCTGGATTTTAGAAAAAAATGCCCATGGAATTTTTTGGCGCTATCCACTGGGACTGCATAGGTCGTCGGACCGCTGACGCAATCAATTTTGTAGGCTACTCCCATGCAAATTGGCGCTGACTTTTCGCCGTTGTCCGCCTATTTGGTCGGCCCGGGTGGTGGGAGAGAGAATTTTTGGAACGGACGGCATTCGCGGGCAATTCGGCGGCAAATATGTGTGCGAAGATTTCTTCCGCAAAATTGGAGAAGCGATTGGCGCATTGGCGGCCAGTCGCCACTGGAGGCGAATCCTGGTGGGCGATGATGGTCGCCGTTCGGCCGGCATTCTCCGCGCCGCGCTCCTTAGTGGGCTGCCGGACGATTTGGAGGTGCTTTCAGTTGGCACACTGTCGACGCCGGCCATTGCGTTTTCCGCAAAGAAATTTTCAGCGGACGTGGCGCTTGCGCTGACCGCTTCCCATAACTGTGCCGCCGACAACGGCGTAAAATTTTTTAGCGGCCAAGGCTGGAAGTGGACGAGGGGCGATGAGGTGGCCCTGGAATGCGCCATCGGCGAGCGTTTGAGTCCATCCGGTGGGCGCCGTAGCGCTGTTGCGGACATTTCCGCCGAGGCCGTCGCCGCCTACGGAGATCATTTTTTGTCGCTGCTCCCATCCAATGCTTTGGCGGGAAAGCTTATGGTGCTGGATGGGGCCAATGGTGCCGCCGCCTGGCTGGCGCAGAAGCTGTATGTGGCGCTTGGCGCTACGGTGGAGCAACTTGGAAACGATCCGAACGGGCTAAATATCAACGAAAATTGCGGATCGGAGCATCCGGAGCTTCTCTGCGAACGCGTCAAAAATTGCGGTGCCCATTGGGGCGTTGCCGTTGACGGAGACGGCGATAGGGCGGTTATTTGCGATTCGTCTGGAGCCGTGGTGCCAGGCGAGCTGATTATGGCGCCAATTGCTGTCCATTTGGGTGCCGACACTTTGGTCACGACGGTTTTGTCTAATGGAGCGCTGGAGGCCCATTTGGAAAAATTTTCCATCGCAGTGCGGCGCACGGATGTCGGAGACCGGAATGTGGCGGAGGATATGAAAAGATGCGGAAGCGCCTTCGGCGGAGAGCCGTCTGGCCATTTCATTTGGATGGCGGCTGGACCCGTTGCCGACGGTCTCCTGGCGGCGGCTCTTTTTTTTGCGGCGACGGCAGACGGCTGCCGGTGGCGCTTTCCCCTAAACGGCAGCGCGGCGGGAAGCGTAGCAGTGCGGCGTCCGATTCCGCTTGGGGATGCGACGCATCTCTCAGCCGCTTTGGCTAGGGCAAGGGCCGCACTTGGCGGCAGCGGGCGCGCCATTGTCCGCTACTCAGGCACGGAAAGTAAACTGCGCCTATCGGTGGAGGCGAAAACATCGCAGGATGCTGAGATGTGGCTGAATGAATTGTGTTCCGCCTTCGGCGCGGACGTTGCGGCTAATGGCCAGTGATGGAGCCGCAGCCGCTGCGGCGACAGTCCGACTGTGGCTCAAACCAAAGATGGCCAAAAGGGCCATTTGTCGCGCGTCCATTTGGTGGGCGCCGTGGCGCTGTTGTGGGCATTTCCGCCGAGGCCGTCGCCGCCTACGGCGATCATTTTCTGTCGCTGCTCCCACCCAATGCTTTGGCGGGAAAGCTTCTTCTGATTTGATTAGCTTTCCAGGTGGACTCCCGCTATTTTTCCCCTGGTGTATGCTGGTCTTGCTTGTTGGCAGTTCGCTTCGCTAAAGTGTTCCTGGCAATCGGAATTGTCCGCGGAATGAAGTTGATGTTGCAATCCTGATTTGATCAATCTTTACATACGCCTGTCGAGCGCGAGGCTTTCCGTTTTCGGGTGGAGCGGAAAAATTCAGGTGAAGCTTGCTGCTTTTGAGTATTTCTCCGCTGGCTTTTTGGTTTTTTGAATTTCAAGCAACGAAGCAGTTCATCCTAGCGCGCTGCGCTCCAGCGCGCCATATGCCGCTGCGCTTTTTGCAAATAATGCACAATATCGCTTCGCCGATCGACTTTCGTTTCCGAAAGTAAATTTCCCAAGGAGTACATGCCATTGGACTTTTGAGCCTTCGCGGAATGTGTTGATTCCTTTGGTGTTACAAATTTTGGCTCTGTGTGCTGCAATTTCGTCGCCGTTAATATTTGGACCTACAAAAGAGATAGTCCATGGCTCGGTGTCATCTTGCCTTTGATTTTCCGCGCCGCCGAATGGGGGCGGGTTGGGCTAGTTGAATGCGCTGCGCCCCGTTTTTTGCCGTTGGAGTGGCCGCAGATGCGGCCGCTTTTGGCGCAAAAGCAATGGCGATGTGATCTTGGCGTTTTTCGGCTTCAATGTGCGGAACGCCGTCGCCGAGCGGAGCGGCGAGATGAAAACGTAGGGCGCTGACGGATCCGATCCGCTTCCATTCCAAAAGCTTCCAGTTGAACTTGAATCGCAAATGGCGGCCATAGGGCATGCCGGTAAAAAGCTATGAATGCGAAAGTTTTTCTTTATTTCCAAAATCATTGTCCATGAACGACTTCGAAAGTTTTACGCCCTATTGTTCGCTGTAGTTTCACGGATTTTTTGGGATTACCGGAAAAGCACATCAAATTTTGATGCATTTACTTTTGGAAACGAAAATTTGCGCCAAATCATCATCGGTAGTTTTTTTGGTGCTCCACGGCACCAACTGCGCGGTAGGCCGACTGGGGCTCGAACCCAGAACCAATGGCTTAAAAGGCCACTGCTCTACCATTGAGCTACCGACCCGGCGCGCAGGCTGGCGTAGCCATTTTCGCTGTCAATGGAATTTATGTCGGCGCCGCCACGTTTTTTGTGGACTGTGCCGCAATCATCCTATGATTCGGGCCGTGCCGCTTGGCCGTTTGCCGATCCTTTGCTTTGCGGCGGCAATGGCCGCTTGCGTTTTAGACATGGGCCCATTGCCTATGGGATTTTTTGTTGGAACGGCAGGCCTTTTCCCTCAAATTTTTTGGCGTTTTTTGCCTTTCCCTGCCGCCTCCTTCTGCGCATTTATCTGCGGACTCGCCATGGACTGCGCGACTGCGGCAATTCCATTTTCGGCGAATGCATTTTTCTGCCTTGGCGCCGTGTTTTTTTTTCAAATTTTTGCGGGACACCTGCGGTGGGATCTGCGTTCCAGGCTATGCATTGCGGTCGTGCCGGCAACGGTCCTCCACTGCGCTATGCTCTCCGCCGCTGTGCCGTGGAGAACTGCGCCGATCGCCGTAATTGGTTCATGTGTCGGCGAAACGGCGTTTAACTGTTTGCTGTGGAGAGTGCTTTTCTGGAGAGCGCACACCCCCATTGGAGACTAAATTTTTGGAGGAATCGGCCTTAGGCGCAGCCATCGGCGGAAGCGTAGCGCGTAGATGGTTACCATGATCGCGTGGCTAATGGCTTCTGCGCCAAGGAGCGAGGCGGCGTTGCGGGTCGTGCGGAGAAGGAAGTAGGATGGGATGATGACGGCGCCGGCGTAGGCCACTAGATTAACGTGCATTGTGAACTTTGTGTCGCCGAAGGCGGTGAGGGCCTGGCGCAGATTGAAGTTCATGCTTTCGCTCGCCATGGCTATCCACGTGAGCAGCATCATTGTGCGCAGCATCCCATAGAAACTGTCGGTTTCAATGTTGCGGCATATGATTGCCATGAGCGGTTTTGGATATGCGACGAGCAGCAAGAAGCTTATGGCGAAAACTGGCGCAGATAATTTGAGCCAGGATTTTCCATTTTTCTCTATTACATCCCAGTCTCCGGCGCCGTATGCGTTTGCCACGATAATGCCAACGCCGAGGCTGATGCCTTCAACCACGAAGAGAATGCAATAGAATGCTGACTGGGATACGCCAAATGCTGTGAAATTTTCCGCCGACACGCAGCACGCCATAACCTGCGTTATCCAGCTCCATAGGGCGTAGTTGACGAATGCGGCAAAGCCATTTGGCAACCCGATGCGCAGGCAGCTGAGGAAGAGATGGCCGTTGAAGCGCGTCGTGCGGCTGTTGAATTTTTCGGCGTTTTCCTTCCGGAGAAACGGCACCACAAAGAATGCGACGGCAACGAATTGGGACAGTACGGTGCCAAGCGCAGCTCCGGCGATTCCGCATTCGGGAAATGGGCCAATCCCGAAGACTAACGTTATGTCTAGTAGCAAGTTCAGCAAATTGCTGGCGACGGAGACGATCGACACGAAGCTGGTTTTGCCGCGCCCCGTATAGAAAGAGGCGAAGGCGCCAAATGTGGCTAGCGAAAGCGGTACTGACGGAAGCAAAATGCGCAGGTACGGCGTGCCTAGCTCGCGCAAGTTGCTGGAAAGGAGGTGTGGGGCAACGTACAGGCCTCCGATGCCGAGCGGCAAAAAAAGCATGGCGGAAAGCCAAACCATCTGCCAGACGGCCGGTCCAATTTTTTCATACTCGCCTGTGCCGTTGAAGCGGCCGACGAGTACGTTGGCGATGGAGACTATGGTTAGCAGCGGGAAATAGGCGGTCCAAACCCACGGGAGAGCGCCGACGCTGGCGTTGAAGCTGTCGGTGGAGTAGTACATCAGGACGATGCGATCTCCGACAAGCATAAACATGTTGGCCGCGGATGTGATTATTAGCGGCCACGAGATGGCCCAGAGTTCCCTTACCGATCCACGCGTGAATTTCGTTAGCGGATTCATGAATTGAGATGTGGCAATGGCGGCGCTTCCATCGGGACTCGAACCCAAATCACCGGTTCCGGAGACCGGTGTTCTATCCATTGAACTATGGAAGCGGACGGCAATTACCTGCCGTCGATCCAGCGGAATGCAAGCTGTAAATGTGGGCTGACAGCTGCAAGTTGCCGCAGTGCGCCGTCGGCCGTTTCGGTGAAATTTGTTTTGGCGCCGCCGTGCCGCAGGAAAATCTTTACGGATATTTTTTTCTCCGCCACATTTGGGTGGTGGAGTTTATGCGAGTTCATTTTAAACACATTTTCCGCAATTTTTTGTTGCCTCTTTGCGCCGCCGCCGGCTGCGCATTTCTGCCGACAAATGCCTACGGCGACGGCATCGAGGTGGTCTTTGAAGGGGAGAGCGGTCCAGTGTGCATTGTCCATAGCGAAAGTGCAGATGGACCAATTGCGCGGTTGGAATTGGATGGCGACGGCCTTGATCTGGAAGATGTGGCCTACGCAATCAAGTTTGACGGCGAGCTGCAGAGCCATGTGGATGAATTTCTTGGTCCGATGGAATTGCGCATAGGTCGTGGCGACCATGGGGCAGTTTCCATTGACGTTGGAAGTGAATCGATCCCGTCGGCCGTGGCTATCGACCTAAACGGAGTGAGAGGATCGAAAAAATTTCAGGCGCGCATTGCCATGGAGGATCCTTCCTCCGACCACAGAATCAGCCTGTTCGGCGGCGACATGGCGGCGGCAGTTGGAGTAGCCGATTGCGTTCGACGGGAATTGGCGTCCAGCGGCTGGTCGTTTATGGGGATGGATGCTATGGGCGTCATTTCCTGTGGTCTTGGGCAGGCCGTAGCATTTGGCGGATGCCGTCTGGAGGGAGATGAAAAGTCCCTATGCCGGTGGGCGTTCGGCCAAATGGGCGACGGCGCCATTGTGAGCCTAAGTGCTTCATGCGCCGCCGCATTTGGCGCTAGTCGATGCAGGGACGCAGTTGGATCTCTCTGCGATTGGACTTTCGACGGGTTCGTTGGGCGCGGACTGCTACTGTCTGGCGGAGCAGTTTCATCCTCCCTATTTGGCGTTGGCGCCGTGGAGGGCGTCTGCGAGTCGTTGGCGCGCAATTGGACGTTTGGCAATTTCGAAGGTGTCAAACTAATTTCATGCGGTTCGTCTACGGCTGTTTTTGGGGCCGGTAGCGGCTGCGGCCCATCGTCGTTTGACAATTGGAGCGTCGAATTTCGCGGCAGCCAAACCGTCGCAGCGATTGGACTGCAATTTGGCGGCGGCGGAGAGTGCAATGCGAACTGTCTCGGCGGCTATGGAAATGGCAATATGCGATTCTATTTCAACGGCATCGGAGGCGGCGAATTTCCGCCGGTTGTATCGCTGGCTGCGGTGAGAGTTGCGGAGATCGCCGACGGAGAAGCGGACGATGAAATTATCAAACTTTCCGGCAGTCAGGGCGATTCAGATGCCGAAGATGGCTGGGGCGAAAGAGATCTCCTGTGGACAAAGGCGCTGTCCATGGGCGATGGATTTCAGTTTAACGTGGGCAGGACGCGCCTTATGGTGGACGGCTGGCGCGAAGAAGCTCTGGCTGGAGAGGCTTGTCAGACGGCAAATGGCGGCTGGGAGACCGACGATTCGGTGGCCAGCGGCGGAGTGGCGGCAGGCGGCGGCGGAACAATCAATGTAATTGGCGCCATAGGGCGAGCTCCATCTTTTGCCGTGAATGGAGGTGTGGATTTGCCGGAAGACACGGCCATGCGCATCGATGGCGGCTGGACCGTGAACTGCTTCGGCCCCGTAAGAGATTTGCGCACCATTGACCTAGTCGATGGATCGCTGGTTCTGGTGAACTGCGAATCATCTTCAAACTCCTGGAAAATTTTTTCCGATGCCGTTGGAGCCTTTGGCGGCTGGATGAATTCGAACGATATCGGCCTTGGCGTGCAGGAAGAGGGGGAATTGCAGGAGTCTTCCGGCAGTTCATCGGGTGACGGTGATTTTTTAGTGGTAAATTGCGACGGATACCCGGTGCGTGGGTCCCTCGCCATTGGTGGCGGCGACACGCTACGCTACCACATATCGCTGGACAGCTTGGCTGGATTGAGCCCTGCCGCCGGCGAATTTTTTGCGATTCCGCCGGACGGCTTCATAAAATTGTGCGGGTCCGCTGACGCCATGGTTCGCTTCGACGGCGAATGGAATCTTCAGGTGGAAAGCGTTAGTTTGCCGTGGAATGCGCTGCTGGTTTTGCTGGTGGCAACCGATCCAGCTCCGGCAAGCGCCATTGGCGGGCTCAGCATCGGTGAATGTCTAGGTGAATATCCGGTGCTGTGCAACTTTAAGCCGGGCTCAGATTTTTCCGCCATCGGATCGTCCATTAAACTTTTCAAGCTTGGCGGCGCCACGGGGAATCGCCCGGAAGACTATGAGCTCTATTGGTTTGAAAATTCATCCATAGGCGGCATAGCCATCGGCCACTTTGCTGCCCCGCTTCGAGCTTTTGCCGCCGCCGCCGCTTCGTTGGCTTTGGAAAAGGAACAAATCGTTGATCTCGTACGCAATGTGGGCACTGGCCCCGGCGAAGGGCCATTCTTCGGCACGGTTGCCCTGCATACGAGGCGAAATGTTTTGGCCGCTAGCGGGTTGGGGTCGAACGGCAACGGCTACGGAGTGGTCCTCGGCGAAAGGCGGCGCATGTCCTCCCGCGCCGATGACATCTACGGGTCAATTTTTATTGGCAGCACCAGCGTCAAAACCACATACGACGGACCTGCAGTCCTAAATGTTTTCAATTCTCGCCGCAGCGAATGCACCTTCGGCGTTGGCGTCCAATGGTTGCGCAGGGAAATGCATGCCTTCGGTGCGACGGCGCATGCGACGCTTTCCGTTTCCAGCGGCACCGCTAAGGAGCATCGCGAAAACCTTGCCTACGAAAGCTACGACGGAAAGATGAGCGATTTGGCAGTCCAGCTTGATCTTGGCGCTTCCCGCGACGTGCTCAGCTGCGGACGGGTGCAGCTTGGCTGCATCGGGGATGTTCGCTTAAGTTCCATAAGGCAGGGGCGCACGGTTGAAAAATCGAGAACGTCATCGCCAAACGGCTGCATTAAAATAGATCCAGCCAAACACAATTTCGTTACGGCGGAATTGGGCGTGGCCGCCATGACGTCCCAGATTGCTTCGGCGCAATTGAGCGGCAAGCTGTGTTGGCGCTGCGCCGCCTTCCGCAGCAAAGCTAGGGCATCTGCCGCCGTCTTCTGCCACGGCTACGGGGAAGATTTTCACTATGGATCTCGAAATGGCGCCACCGTTTCCATTGGCGGGATTTTTTCGCTTGGGGCGGATTGGTCGGGAAATTTGCGCTTCGAGAGCAGTTTCCTTGGCGATTGCAAATCCTATGGGGCGGCGATGTCCTTTGGTCGCTCATTCTAGGGGTGGCGTAGCGCCAATGTGGTGCGCAGTGCCGCTAGAGTTTTTGGCCGTTCGCCGCCGATGTCAATTTCGGCGGCCGGCAGAGCAATTTTTACGGGGCAGCGCCGCCGCTTTGGAGCGGATTCTCCTGAAAATGCTAAGTTGATTGCCCGGAGGTGGATGGTGTCGTTTTGAGACGAAACGGCGACAGCCGCATGTGGCTCCGGCGGCCATTGCGATCGCGGCGGCCTTCGGATACAGCTAGCCATGGCTCCTTGACTGCGCAAAAATTTTGCTCCATCGAATTGCCGTGCAATGTGTGCGCATAGTTGGCGGAAGGCCGCTCGGTGGCTCCGTTGAAATTGGCGGATCCAAAAATGCCGCCCTGCCCATTCTCGCCGCCTCAATTCTAACGGACGAGCGCGTCTTACTCCATTCGGTGCCGCGGCTTGACGACGTCCACCTCATGCTTTCCATCCTGAAAAAACTTGGTGGGGATGTTACTCTGGAAGGCAATAGCGCCACCGTGCGCATGGGGTGCGTTTCAGCCGTGCCGGACTTTTCGGCCGTCTGCCGCATGCGCGCTTCCATTTGCCTCCTTGGGCCATTGGTTGCCCGCTGCGGTGAGGCCGTTTTGCCCCTCCCCGGCGGCTGCGCCATCGGCCCGCGACCCATTGACCTCCATTTGAAGGGGCTGCAAAAGTTGGGTTGCGAGGTGATTCAGTCGAAGGAGGGGGTGCGCCTGAGGGCAAAGCGCTTGAATGGGGCAAGGATATTTCTAGCAGGAAAGAATGGCGGCACAGTCACAGGAACGGCCAATATGCTGTGCGCGGCCGCAATTGCCCGCGGGACGACGGAAATCCATTTTGCCGCCTGTGAACCGGAAGTGGTTGATCTGTGCAAATTTCTAACCGGAATGGGGGCGAAAATTTACGGCATAGGGAGTCCCATTTTAACGGTCGACGGCGTTGACAGTCTCCGCGGCGCCGAGCATCGCCTCATAGCCGATCGCATTCAGGCTGGCACTTTCGCGCTACTTGCCCCAATGTTGCGGGGCGACATGGCGATTAAACGGGCTCCAATTTCTCACTGCGCGGCTCTGCTGGATGTGCTTGAGCGCATCGGAGTGCCGTTTTCTGCAGATGGGGATTGCCTTCATATTTTTGGCGGTAAGTGCGATAGGCTTGCGGCCATTGATGTCAGCGCAATGGCCTATCCTGGATTCCCAACTGATTTGCAGGCCGCCCTATGCGCCCTCGCGACCCAGTGTTGCGGAGAAAGCGCCATTGGAGAGCGCATATACGAAAATCGCTTTGGTCACCTAGTGGGTCTGCGCAGCATGGGGGCTGGAATCACATTGGCCGGATCTACGGCTAGAGTGGTGGGCCCGACGAAGTTAGCTGCCGCAGAGCTTTCCGTTGCCGATTTGCGCGGCGGTGCCTGCCTCTGCATGGCCGCATTGGCGGCATCCGGCGAAAGCATCGTCGATAGCGTTCACCATATGGACCGCGGCTATGAGCAATTTGAGGAAAAATTGCGCAGCATCGGCGCCGACATTATGCGCTTTGAACGCTAGTGGCGAATTGCGTTGAACTATGCCATTGACTAAATTGGATTTGCCGTTTTGATCGCCCCCAATTATGGTTATGCGAATCGCGTCTGCGCCTCAGGAAGACGCGTTGTCGCAATTGCGAATGCCGGCAATCACTGAGTTTCTTCTCGCTAGCGCCATCGTCGACTGCGTGTCTAAATGCCCCCAAGTCGATAGCAACACGATTGGCGGCCGTGATATCGGTTTGCGCATTGGCGGTGGAGTTGCCTTTAGGCAGTCACTGCTGGGGACTGTAATCTATGCCATTGTGTGCATTTTAACGGTTTTTACCGTGCCGCTAGTGTTGCTAATAATTGCCCGTTCCTCCAGCACGGAGAAAAAATGCGAGCGGTACGTGAGCCTCTTTCCGAAAAGGGAGCCTACTGGCGGCATGCCGGCTGAGGAGGTTCCCGCGGCGGTGGCCGTCGACGAGTTGGCCAGTTCGCCTTTGGCCGCCGCCGGGCCCGCCGGCGATGAGCGGGTCATCATATTTGTGGAGGAGGACGTTGCCGCCGCAGCGACTGTGCAAGGCGCCGCTTCCAATGGCACTCCGCTGCCGCAGCAGTCGGCTGGCGGCAGTTCGGTGAGCAGTTCGCCCGCAAGCGCGCCAATGCGGCCGCAGGGCGCGGCAGCCGGTTCGCCATTGGCTCCGCCGGCGCAGGGCGGCAGCGCATCTCTTCAGCCACAGCCTTTGGTCCAGCCGCAGCCGCCGACCGGTTCCGGTGGGGCCGCTGGCCAGCCGGCCGCCGTTGCTGCGGGCGGGCGAAAAAGACTTGTGGCTAAAATGGTTTCCAGAGCTGAGGCCAAGGAGCTTGGATGTGATCCCAGCAAGTGGAACGCCGTTCGGCCAGAAGATGTCGACTGGGTTGATCGGGAATTGTTTGGCCGATTCATAGCGGAGCACGAAGAAAAGTGCTCTGATCCAGCCATAGTTGCGCTTCTTAGTGAGTGTGCGCGACATCCGGACGATTACTTTCACGATCTCGGGATATATGTTGACGCGAGATGGTTCGGTTGCCGCACATTCGATAGCGGCAAAGATTTATTTGATAAAGATTTGCTGTACATTGGCATACTTCGCCTGTCGGCGCAGCTAAAGCTAAAGGATGGATGGTCTGGCGATGGCAAGATTCAGCGCATGCTAAACCATATGCTTGGGCTCTACTACATGGGGTGGAAATATCTAGTTGGCGCTTCTGACGAAACGATGTTTAAGTATGTCGTTGGCACCCTTGAACGCAGGCCGTGTATATTTTCCGCAGAAACCTGGGAATCCATTGACGTGGCGGAAAATGTCAGAAGGTTGGTTTCGCGAACTTTTGGCGAAGCGGTTTCAACTCCGCCTGACGGCAGTGAATATAAATCGATTTCGGTGGCGAAAGTGCTTTTAAACCACATCAAGCTAAGCAATCCGGGTGCGTTTTTTCTCAACTCTGGCTTGCATGAACTTGCTGCCGGAAATAAAATGATTGGTGCGACCGCCGGAACGTGTGAGTTTGGCGGTAATTTGTACGGAGTGGCATATTTTGACTGTCGCCGAGGAGTGGCGTTGACGGATCGTGGCAAGCCCATGCCACTGCCAACAACTGACTGTCGCGTTCCGCTGGATTCCGGGCGTGATGTGTCCTGTGGCGCTATTGGTTTAGGTGCCTGGGGGGATGGAGAATTTTCGCTCATTTCCCACATTGCAAATTTTGCTGAAGCATCCGCATCGCCGACATTTCGCATTCTCATGTGGCTAACCCATGAGCTTCGACTTTTTTATCAAATTGGCAACCGTAGGGATCTTTACGGCGGCGTTCCCTATGTGCCCGAAAGACGGCACGAAGAAATTGGCCTTGGCGGCACCAACCCATTTTTTCCATCCATGTCGATAGCCTATGGCGCTAAAAGTGCTGTTGCGCGCGCGCCTGACCTAGATGATGGCAGCGGCGATGTGTGCGACTATGTGCCGCTAACGGGTGACCTGCTCATTAAAATTCGCGACGAAGCGTTCGATGGATTGCGGAAGGCTTTTTTGCCTAAACCCAGAAAGAATAAAGGTTCTGTTTCAGTGTTGCAACTGGAGGGCGACGAAGAAGAGAGGCGATTGGCTGAGTCTAGGCGTGCCGGCGGTGGTGGCGCCGCAGAGGCGGGTGCTGCATCTCCCGTTGACGCTGAAGCTGATGCTGGCGGAGATTCTGTCCTTTTGCTGCAACCGGATAGCGGCACTCCACCAGACGACGAAGTGCGACTAGTGGTTGAGCCGCGAAGCGCTGACGATAGTGGCGACGCAAAGGCTAGTGAGATATCTGACGTTGACGACGCGATCGCCAACATGAGCAATGAGGCCGTAATAGAGGAACTCAAAAGCAAACCGCATAGATTGCATCGTCTCGCAGCTGTCCTGGAAGAATTGAATCAACTAATTGAAAGCGATGCCGCGATAGAGTTGCCCGATGAGTTAGCCTATTTTCGAATGCTGCTGGCGATCCACTATCGCACCGATAATCTGGGCGAGATCGCAGGAAAGGAGAGCGAGCTAAATGTAGAGGAACGCTCCAAAGATGGCCTCCTTGAGGCCGTCTTTGGGTGCATTGAGGAGGAAGGCTATGCCAATAGGACTGGCGGCAATGTGCCATTCAATGGAAACGTTTTAGTGCGAGCCGGCAGCATCCCCATATCGATATCTTTGCCGTGGGCCAAGGTGCGCGAATTGATTAGGCGTGGCACGGCAGTCAAAGATATAGTTAGGGCGGTTAGTGGCGAATGTGACATCGTGACAGTCGATTCGCAGGAGTTGGCTGCGCTTCTTGGTGGCGAAAATTGCATCTATGGCGCAGTTGGCACATAAACGCTTGGCGAGCCGAACGATGGCGGCATTGGCGGCGTCCGACGAAAGCGTCGTCGCTGGCGCTCACCATATGGACCGCTGCCATGAGCAATTTGAGGAAAAATGCGCAGCATCGGCGCCGACGTTTTGCGCTTTGAAAAATAGCGCACATGCGCGTTGCGCGGCGAGCCAGCCATCGTCGGCGATTTACCGTTGACAAAAAGTGTCCATTTGCTCTAGGTTGCACACATGAGTTTTGCCGCCACGGTGTCTGAGCAAAAATTGTCGACAGTGTCAGAATTTTTTTTGGCTCACAGTATTGTTAGGTACGTTGGTGAAAGTGTTCATGCTGTAGCTTGCGATGTGACTGCCGCCGCCATTGGCCCACAGATTGGCGGCGGCGTTGCCATTCGAACATCTAGATTTGGGTTCCTGCTTTACGCCGCCGCATGCATTCTAACGGTCTTCGTTCTTCCGCTAGTGTATTTCATTTTTGGCCGCGCGGCTAGCTCCAGCGGAAAATATGAGTTTTACGTTGCTGCTGTACTCGATCGCGCCATGGCGACTGCGGCAAAAAAGAATGGGTCGGTGCGGCCAGTATCATCCGCGGCGGTGGGCGACGACGAGTTGCCCAGTTCGCCTTTGGCCGCCGGCGGGCCCGCCGGCGATGAGCGGGTCAGCATGTTTGTGGAGGAGGACGTTGCCGCCGCAGCGACTGTGCAAGGCGCCGCTTCCAATGGCACTCCGCTGCCGCAGCAGTCGGCTGGCGGCAGTTCGGTGAGCAGTCCGCCCGCAAGCGCGCCAATGCAGCCGCATGGTGCGGCAGCCGGTTCGCCATTGGCTCCGCCGGCGCAGGGCGGCAGCGCATCTCCTCAGCCGCAGCTGCCGATCGGTTCCGGTGGGGCCGCTGGCCAGCCGGCCGCTGCTCCAGTTGGTGGAAGCGCAGTTGGATCTGTGTCTTCAGTTGGAGCGGCCGCCGGAGATGGGTTTGCGGCGACACATGTGTGTCGGACTCGGAAATTAAAGGAAGAACCATACTGGCCGGCCGGCCTTAGTCTCGGAGACTTTGGGAGCACTTACAAAAAGTTGGTTGGTCGCTTCTTTTTCGACGACCCCAACACGGATTCCTATCTAGAAGAAAATGAATCTGCCATTGGAGCCGCTAGGCCAAGTTCATTGGAGGAGGCTCTCGATGTTTCTAGATGTCTCCGTGTCGATTGTCATCTTGGAGGCGAAGGTGATTTTGAATGTGATATTTTTGACAAAAACATGCTATGCGCACACATATTTTATTTGATCCGCGAAATAGCGCCCAAACGTGGCGGAGTAGATCAAACTAGGGTTGGTCTCGCGATTGGCCATTTGATTGATCTCTATTACTTAGATCACAAATATCTATTTGGTGGCCTGGATGTGGCTATGTATCGTTCGATCATGGGCGACATATGTCGTCCAAACAGCATCGGCGGTCGTAGCCAATGTGCCTCTTTGGTGAAGATAGCTTTTGGCGCAGAAATTGCGCCATGCGGCGATGATCCGTCGCTTGCGGCGGCTAGTGTCGTCGTCAGACACATCCAGCGCTGTAACCCGGCCGCAATTTTCCGCTTTCTTCTCGTAATGTATGCGGAACGGCTAACCGTAGCGGCGAATGAAGACTGGCAATATTTTTCCTGTTTAAGGGGGGAGATGTTCGTTGACTGGCGGCAACGGCGGCAAAACGGTTCATGCTATCTCGAGGATAGCATTCCAATTAATTTCCCCGTCACTTGGGACGGCGCGGCCGGCGAAAAAGGGCTTGCCGAATATTTACATTCCGCTCTAGTTGCAACGCTTGCCGATTTTGGGAGGGCTGCCGCTTCACCGATCTTTAGTGCGCTTTTGAGGATTGGCCATTACTGCAGCCTCCTTCGAGGTCTGGGTGTTTGTTTTAGCGCACAACTCGCCCCGTCCGTCGCTTCTGGGCGTGGCCAAGGTGACTGCTTCGATGGCAGTGGCGATAAACGTCCATTCGTATGCGTTAAAGGTCTTTATGACGGAAAGTATGTGCGCGCAACGGACGAAGTGCTTAGGGATATTGTGGTGCAAGTGCGCGCCGAACGGAACAGAGCCTATGCTGTCTATGCCGATAATGATGGTGGCGTGCCGACTGATCCTAGTGGTGGCGGCGAAGAATGGGCGGGGCTGACGGCGCTACGGGCAATTCCCGATAGGCCACTGCGCGTATGTGTAGTGTCGCGAAGATCTATAGGAATTAGCCTTGGGCGTCTCACCGAAGCACTTGTTTTTCTGGAGTCCATTTACAAAGGCGAATCCGCGCTAGAAGTGTCAAGCGCCGACGGTTTTATAGAGGCAATGTTGCGCGTTGGCTATCGCGGCAGCGATTTGGATGGGGCTTTGGATCTTTCCGCCCTAGGGTTGCGCGAATTGGATGTGCGGGAAAAAACTCGGGAGGGGCTCCTTGTGGCGCTAGCTGGTTTTCTCGGGGAGAGTGACTTGAAAGCTGGCAGCCGCTTTTGCGGATCTTTGCTTTTGCTGGGCGAAAACAGTACGCCATACGTAGTTGGGCTGCCGGCCAACATTGGCCGCGGCAAACAACTGGCTTGGAGTGATTGCGGGCAACAATTCACCGTCACTGGGCCAGGAGGTGGTTCAGCAATTGATGAGCTCCTAAAATGCGAACACATCCGTGCATTTCCGCCGTCAATTGGGCCCGAGGTCGTGCGCAGTCTCGATTGAAACAGGTGACGGATTTTCTGCGAAGTTGCCATTTTTGCCACTGGAAAAGGTCAATTCACGTGCTTGACAGCCGTTCCGCGATTTTTAACCATGCGCCATGGTTGGTCCATGTCCCGGTGAATTTTCACACTTTAACCTCTTTGCCGGTGGAGTGTTGGCCCTCCTTAGAGCCATTAATCCGCTGGCCGTTGGAGCTCTTTTTTTGGCTTCATTTAGCGGCTATGGGTTCCGCCAGCGCAAATTTATGGTGCGCGCTTCCTGCCTCATAGCTTTTTTTATTATTCTGTCGTTTTCCTACTGGGGCATTGCGATTTTGAACACGCTGGGCGTTGGCGTTCCATCGATTCACGTCGCTTGCGGCATAGTTTTCGCCTACGTCGGGTTTAAATTTCTTTGCGCAGAGGATGTTGACGAAAGCGACGGCGATGGGCAAAGTGGGCCGCCGCGCTTTTCGAAGGCTAGGCCGGACATGTCCGTGATTCCGCTTGCCCTTCCGATGGTTGCGGGCGCCGAACCCCTTGCTGTTGCAATGAGCTATGGGCAAAATGCTTGCGGTCCGTTGGGAAAGTTAACCGTTGCCGCTTCAGTCGGATTCGCCGTTGCGGCCGTTTTTGCCGTGCTCACAATCGCCAATGTCCTCTGCGCGTTCCTCAGCGACACATTTAAAAAACTTTTTTTCCGCATCGGAGGCCTAATTATTCTTGCCATCGCATTTCAACAAATCCTTGTGGGCCTAGAGCATATGGAGCCGTTTTGCCGCATGGTGGGCCGCTAGTGGAGCTGTGGGTTGCCCGCAGCCTTTGCGTTGACATAGTTTGATAAAAATACTTCATGTGCCATAGCGGTTCGCGATCTGGAGGAATTACTATGTTGCATATTATTGGTGAACTAACCGGCGACCTTGCCAAAGGTCTTACGGGCGCATGTGGATGCCTGGCGGCCGCCATTGGGGTTGCCCTAATCGGCACAAAGGCTGCGGAAGCGGTGGGCCGCAACCCGGAGGCGTCCGGGAAAATATTAGTGCAGTCAATTCTTGGAATGGCTCTTGCGGAAGCAGTTGCATTTTACGCCCTATTTCTATCCTGAGGTTCAGCTAAAATGAACGTTGCCATTGCGGCCATTGGGCAGATGGCCAGTTCCGGGGGCGTCCTGTCGCGGTTGGCCGTTGAGTTTCACGTTGAGTGGCCGCTGCTCGCTGCGCAGGTCCTAAATTTCACCGTTGTTGCGCTGCTGCTGCAGCGCTTTGCCGTTGGTCCGCTCCTTGCCATGCTGGAAGCCAGGCAAAATGTTGTGCGGGAAGGCCTTGTCGCTGCGGAGGAGGCCGGCAGAAGACTTGCGGACAGCGAAAAAAGTTGCGCAGGAAAAATGCGCGAAGCCGCTTTGGAGGCGGAGAAAATTATCGGTGATGCTCGCCTTGGCGCTGAGGCGCTGGCGGACGAGCAGCGGAAGAGTGCGGCGGCCCAGTTGTCTGCGCTGCGGGCGAAAGAGATGGAGCGCATCGAAGAGGGCAGGGCGGTGGCACTTAGGGATGCGCGAAAAGTTTTGCGCCACGATGTCGTTTCCCTCGCTGCGAAAATTCTGCTGGAAGGCGTTGACGAGGCGGATGCTGCGAAGTTTTCGGCAAAAGCCGTGAGGGCAATTGGGGCGATGGAGGCCTAGCCGATGGCGTCGCCGCTTTCAGTGGCCAAAGCGCTGGCGCGCTTGGCTGTCGCCAACGCAAAACCAGATGAGGTAATTTTGGCGGCGCTGGAGGAGGCCCGCGACTTACCGAAAGAATTACATCTTTCTCTGCTTCATGAACTTGTGGGGCTTGTGGGCCGCAGCGAAAATGCCTTTGCTAGACCTACCGTCGCCTATGCTGGTGAGCTGGCCGGATCAGACAAGGAGTGCCTTGGGGAGCTAATTTCCGCAAAACTTGGCCGCACCGTCGATCTCCGCTACGAGTTGGACGCGTCGCTCATTGCCGGGATTCGCGTTTGCGTCGGAGATCGGCGCTGGGAGTTTTCTCTGCGGCGCGGGCTGGAGCAGTTTCTCGAAGCTGGCCGGTAAGCAGTATGACGGAAGTTGCTTTTCCTGTGGCCGTTTCCACCCGCCAAGAACTCCTTCGGGACCGTAATCTCTGTTGAGATCGACAGTAATTGCGTCCAAAAGGAGCACTTTTCGCAACTTTCCGCATCTCTCGCTTGTGCTGCTGTAATTTGCAAATGTGGCGATGCCGGCGCGATTGGAGCCTATGCCAAATCCAGCTGCGTATAGTCTTAGTGGATGCGCATCCTCAATGCGGACGATTAGGAAAATCAAATGGCATGTATCTCCATCGTCTAGAACGACAACTACCGGCTGCAGCAGTCCTGTGGAGCTGACGATAACGTCTAATTCCAAGCGGCGATTGCGCCCAAGTATTTTTTCGTAGGGCACGATATCGAGCGAATGGATGGTTGGGTTTTGGCGGTCGGCCGATGCTGAGAAAGTCATGGGGCGCCGATGCAGTTTTTGGGCGCAATGTCAACCGCAAAGGCAAATTGCCTCCACATATGCCAAAACTTTGCCGCCATTTTCCCTAGGAGCTTTCAGCGAAGTAAGCGGAGCGAACTGAGCAAACGCTTGTGGCGCAGCGATTCATAAATTGATGGGCCGTGATAAACTGCAATTGCGCCGAAGATCGGCGGATCGAAGGGACAGTTCTTATGGAGACGAATGGAATCATAGCGGTCGCAAATTGCGCCGACGGGACCCACGACGGCAATTGCACGTTCATTGCCTCTCAAAATCTAAATGTACGCAACTTACTGGTGTCGTTCGATGAAACTTCAGTCGGCAGCCCAGCTAGGGTGCGGCCTTGCTCAGCTGGCGGCTTGCCCATCGGCGTGGCCACCGATGAGGTGGAAGCTGGCCAGGCGGTGAATGTGCATTTTTTAGGCGGCGGGGAAACTGTCTCCATGGTGGCGGC
Organism: Puniceicoccales bacterium; assembly: GCA_031268535.1. GTDB lineage: Bacteria > Verrucomicrobiota > Verrucomicrobiia > Opitutales > JAIRLM01 > JAIRMB01. The sequence goes on from JAIRXB010000028.1 coordinate 27,654, forward strand.
GGAGCCGATTGATCCAGGAGCGGTCCTGGTGGCATCGGACGGCGGAAAGGTTGAGGAATTCGCAGACGAGGGCGAAGTTCACCTCGTCGGCATAGCCATTGGATCCGCCATTTCTGCCGGCGATAGATTTGAGGTGCTTCCGCACGTGTCGGTTCCACTTTCCATGGAATAGTCCGCTTTTGCTAAGGTGTTTTGGGAAAAAATTATGGAATTACTGCCGCAGGATTTTGGCAATAACGAAAAGGGCATTGTGTGCGCCGCCAACGAGTCGCGCTTCAGCGCCGCAAACTATTCGGAGCCGTTGACGGCGTTTACGGTTGGCTGGCGAGACCGCGAGGACATCGAAGGAATGCTAAACTTTGTAGCGCCGGCCATTCATGTCGGGAAGCGCTTCGAGTTTAAAAGAGGGGAAAACGTCGAAGCATTTCTCAGCGAGGATGATGACGTTAGAGCGATTGGCGCCTCATTCAAGCGCGTCGAGTTTAGCGGTTCATCGGTCATGGGGAAAACGCTCAACAAGGGCCTCACGGTGAGGGTGGACCACGACGACGTTGTCGGCGACGATTGGCAGGAAAGGTACGTGCAAGTACTGCTTAAACGTTTGTACAGAAATGAATTGCGCAGAGCTATTGCCGCACTCGGAGCCGTTGGCGAAGCCGCTGAGCTGATCTGGGGAGACGACTCCAATCCCGATGGCGATTTGCGCTTGGCGCTTTCCGCGGCGACGGACGAGTCCGGTGTGCGGCCGAACAGAATTCTCTTTGGCGAAGGAGCTTGGGATGTGCGCGCCAACAGCTACGATGGGCAAAATGTGGCCGCTGCCCAGCGATCTGCCGCAATGGGCCCCGAAGAGCTGGCCCGCAAGCTGTTCGTTGACAGCATTAGGGTTTTTGGCGCCCGGTACCAGAGCACTGCGTCCGCCAAAAGCAAAATTGTCGGCAATGACATCTACGCCTTCAGCGCCCAGGACGGCATTGTTAAGGATGAGCCGGCAAACATCAAGCGCTTCGTTACGCCGGTCGACGGCAACAATTTCCGCGTCTATGGGGAGGAACACTCCAAGTATACGGACATCACCGTCGAGCACTACAGCAACATCATGGTGACGTCTTCCGCTGGAATCGTCCACGCCGTTGTCGCCGAAGCGTCTGGCGTCTAGGTGGAATTGCGGAGGTGATGTGTCCTATGGGTGCGTGGGTCAAGCTGTTAGCGGGTGATTTGGAGACGCATGTGGCCGCCGATCAACTGCGCGCAATAGTGGAGGCGTCACTTGGCGCTGATGGGGCAGAGCACATGGAGAAGCTGCGGCAATCGATTGTTGCCCAGGTGCGTGCGGCCGTTATGGGCGGAGGAAGGGCCGTTTTGAGCGCTACGGACGATGCGGTTCCCGAAGAACTTTGGTCCGACGCATGTGCGCTGCTGATGGAGAAGCTCCAATGCCGACTTCCGGCTCTGCGCCTTACCGTCGACCAGGTGCGAGCGGCCGACGTGGCGCGTCAGCGCCTGCGGCGCGTGGAGCGCGGCGAGGTCGTGCCGTCGATGCCGGCAGATCCATCTTTTCGCTACGTGCGGCCAAAGGTCCACTTCCGCTGCCGACGGCGCATTGCAATTGGCGATTTGGGAGGGCTTTAGTGTGACTAGCGCCCTTGAAAGGCTCCAGGAAGAGACCCGTGAGCTATTGCGTAGCCGCAGCGAATTGGCAGGCGTGGAGGTGCTTTCCTACAGGAGCAGCGACCTCGCCAGCGCTTTGCAAGTTTATGCTCGGGAGCCGCTTGGCATCTGCGCCATCGTGATGCCGCCGCTGCCTTTGAGCTTTCGGGAGAGCGCCCCCCACAGGGGCGCCGCAACGGTCGAGTTGCGCGTCCGCGTCGTTGAGAACATAGGCTCCCATAGGGGGGCGCGCCGCGCCTTGGAGTGCGCCGAAATGATACATCGCATAATTTGCGGCGCATCACTGTCTTGCGGAAATTCTAGGCGGACTTTGCTGCCGGCCGGAAATAGCCCATGGTCCATTGGAGAAAATTTCCCGGAGAGCACGCTGCTGGAAATTGAGCTGCGCTTTTGGGCCCAAATGTTTCTCAAGCCTGCAGAAAGCGGTGGGGGAGAATTGTGAAACTGATTTTTGGCGGGGTAACGCTGGCTGCCGGAGTCGATTGCGAGGAGGAGCCGTTTGCGCTGACCGTCGAAGTCGTTGGAGCCGTGCAGATTGCCCATGCGTTGCGCTCCACTTCGGCGGCGCCCATTGATCGCGGCAATAGGAGAACTGAGCTGCGCTTTTCCGTAATGCGGCGTCACGCATCAGTTTCCGAAGCAACAAATTATCTTCTTCGCCATGGCGCCGAGCTTGCGGACGTTGAAAGCTCAATGGCCATCATTGGCGAAGGTGCGGCGCAGAAGTCAACATTTAGGTTGGCCGCTGCTGTGTTGCGCAGCGTGCATGGCGTCCAGGACGGGGCCACGACTACGCACAGCTACGCCATCGTCGGCGGCATGCTGAGTGTCGAGGATGGAAGCGTATAAATTGAAAATGGAGAAGTAAAAATGCTAAATTTTGCCACCGTTCGCATAGGCTGCGACGGCGATCAATTCGATGGGCCGCGCAACAAGTTGGACGGTCGGAAGATAACCATTTGGAGCGGCAGTGCGCTGCGCTTTGAGTTGGCGTTTTTCCGCCGCGGCGTGCTGCAAAATCTCGAGGAGATTGGGGAAATAGTGTTGGAGGTGAGGGAAATGGGGCCGCATGGCGCCGCTCCAACCAATTCCATTTCTCCGATCGTGGTGCGCCGTGTGCCGGCCGCTGATTTTTGCCACACAATGGCTCTCGCGGACTGGGAAAATGGTAGCGCGCAGCAGGTTGCCATCGAATTTTCAAGTGCTGAAACGGCGATGGCGGCTGGCGATGTGTGGCTATCTATTTGGGGGCGCGCGGCTGATGATCCGGAAAATTGCATCGCCTTTGCCGCCGGACCAATGGCCGTGTGCGAATCGTCCTGCGGGACGCCACTGCAGCCGCCGGGGCCCATTGGCCATTTCTACGGCCGCGATGAATGCGACAATCTTTTTGCCCGCAAAGATTTAGACCTTTCCGACATGGCAAATTCGTCCGAAGCGCGCCACAATCTTGGCCTCGGCTCGGCGGCGCTAATGGACGTTTTGGGCGATGGCGCCATTGATCCAGATGGAGATGCGGCAGTGCCGACGCAGCACTTCATGAAAAACTACGTGGATTCCGTCGGAGGTGAAATGCTCACGGAAGCAAAGAATTACGCCGACGAAGCATTTGAATCGGTGGCGGCCGGCGCCGAAGCCGCCAATGGGCCGGAAAATTATTGGCCAGGAAGTCTGCGGCCGCTTTTTAGCAGCTACGCCGAAAAGCCATATTTCATCGGCGCCAACGCCGTGTGCGCCGTCGACGGATGGATGATTTGCGGGGAAAGCGCCACCGCCATGCCGGCAAACCATTTCGCCGCAGGCACAGGAGTTGACGGCGACGCAATTTGCTTTTCGAGGCCGACCGGAAGCGTCGAGTCTGGCGTCTACCATATGAACAGGCCGTTTACGCGAGCTGAGAGCGAAATTTTTGTGGGGAAAACCGTTACGATTTCTCTGGAGATGAAATTCGGCAGCGGATTTCCCATGTCGTCGGCGGGGAATGGCCTAGCGATTTCCATAAATGGAACTGCGTCAGCAAGCGTGGCTGTGCAGCTGCGTGGCGACGGCACTTACAGTTCTTCAAATGTGGTTTTGTTTGGCCCAGTGGAAATTACGTCTGGATCGCAGAGCGCCTACGAGCGCCACAGCTTCACCTTCTCCGTTTCGGCTTCCGTTAGGATGTTCAATCTCGCCCTGAGCCATTTGCCGGTCGGATCAGGTCCTTCGGTGCCAAGCGATTACAAATTTTATCTGGCCAGGCCAACGGCGGCCATTGGGGCGGATGTCGCGCCCTATGGCAGGCGCAGCTACGGAGAGGAGTATTTGAATAGCTGCGTGCGCTATGTGCGCGTGCGGTCGGCATTTATGGGGCCAACGGTTGCGGGTGTGACCTACTACGACCACCGCCAATTTCCGATTCCGATGGCGTCGACCCCACTCTGCATACGGGCAACCGACGAGGTGGCGCCAAGCAAATTTTTGGCATCGTCGGCCGAAGATGTTTTAAGCATTGACAATTACGGATTTAGCGTGGCGCGCACGGCATCAGGAGATGGTGAGGATGCCTCCTGGAGAACGATCTACGGCTTTGGCGTTTTCCCTTGGACCTTTTCCGATCCCATTGGGGAGTATTAGAGGCGAAATTAATTGCAGCGGAATGGTATGGACGAAAAATTTTTTTTTGAGCAGCTCGCAGACGAATTGCTGCGGCGCGTTGAGCAGCTGGAGAGGCGCATCGGCGAGCTTGAGCTCCAATTGCAATCCAGCAGGAGCGAGCCGTGAGTTGGACCATAGCCGTTGGAGACTGCGAGCAAAGCTTTGCGGCATTGAAACTTAGCAATCTTTTTCGGAAGCGCATAAACGGCGGCAGGGATGTGGTCACATTTCGCCGTCCACTTTCCGCTGCTCCGATCGGCCAGCCGCTTATGCAGCCGTTTTCAACGGTCCGAATCTATCAAAATGGAGTTATCTGGTTTACGGGGACTGCCATAGGATTTTCCGTTCACGGCGCAGCGGTCGGAGAAGTGATTGAATTTTCCGTCTGCGGACCGTGGTGGCAGCTGGAAAACATCGTCTACCAGCAGCCGTGGAATGTGGCCGCCGATCCGACCGATGGGAATAGCTCAATCGCCGTCGCCATGAAAAGCCATCTTATTTTGGGGCAAGACGTAAATGGTGAGAGGCTTACGATTCGAGAGCAGCTCATTGGCATTTTGAATTACGCAGTTTCCAGTGGCGCTCCATTGGCCTTCGAAATTGATCCTAACTCTTTGGGGGACACATTTCCGCTAGATGAATGCCGCGATCTTAGCTGTGCCGAGGCCCTAGGGCGCGTCTTGCGGTGGGCGCCGTCCGTTAGAACTTGGTTTGATTACGGCCAAAGCATTCCGGTGCTTCATTTTGCCGAACGATCGGCCACTTCTCATTTTACCGTTGGAGCGGATTGGCGACTGCAATCCATTTCCGTTGCGCCGCGCCACGACATGCAATTGCGTGCGGTGGCAATCAAATACGAACGCAGCCACTGCTGCGGCGGCCGCGTGTGGCGAACCGTTGAGGTGGACCGCTATCCTCCCGAGGAAAGTGAGTGCCAATCGCGGGTCCTTGTGCTTACGGTCGAGTTGGACGGTTCCCAGAGTCAATACATAAAGCAAAAGATTACGGCGGAGAGCGTTGCCATTAATTCTGCGCAGTGGTGGAAGCGCCATCTCCCGGCGCTGGATGGCGCAGAAAATTTGCAAATACTGTCGCCTTCGCGGCAAAGTGAGCTTCCGCGGGAACTTGTCGCCGGTTGCGTATCAGACTGGATGTCAGTTGACTGTGAATCTGACGTTGCGCGAGCGACACTGTCTTACGGGCGCGGATCAACAAAAGTTTCCAGCCAAGATGTTGCGGTCCATTTTACCGCCACGGACGGTCAGAGCGGAACCTACGCCTCACTGTCATCGTTCACGGCCGAGGAAAGTGCGCCGCAGGGATTGGCCAAAGCATTCTACGACAGCATGTCGCAATGTCCATGGGAGGGGTCTGTGCGCATCGTCGGCGAGGAAATAGTGCCCGTACCCATGGGGTCTTTGCTGCGCATTGCGGGCGGTTTGGAGGAGTGGGCCACCATGGACGCAGATCTGCAGGAATGTTGCGAAAGTGTGGATGACGGCACCGTTGATTTGCGCTTTGGCCCTCCGGCCCATCTCGGCCTCGTTCAGCTCATAGGGCTGACAAGGGCCAACAGGCGGAGAGTTGCCCCAAGCGGGGCAATTTTACGCATCAGCGGCGAAGGCTCTGCTGGACAAATTTCTCAACCGGAGCACATTCCTGCCGGAAATTCCGATAGCGGACCGGCGCACTACGGAAGCTTGACGATTGGCGCCGCCGATGGCGGCGGGAAAATTGTTTTGGATAGCGACGGGCTGGCTTCGGCGGACCTAATTTTGAAGCCGCGGGAAGAATATGTGGTGGAAAATGGAGTTCTTTGCCGCCGCATGGCCATCGCGTCGCAGCCCTATGACATTGGGGGAGAAGATTGAAGTGCAAGCGGAACCATTTCTTGTGCGCGTTGGCCCATCCGGCCTGCCCCATTGGGCTACCATTGGCGAGGCATCCGGCGACGAGTCGATTTCGGGACTTCGGCCAGCCGTTTTGGCTCACTGCTACTGGATGTTGCGCAGCATTTCCGTCTCCTACGCCTATGAAATTTCATCCTTTGGCGTGCTGTCGAATTGCTATGACGTTTCCTGCGAGATAGTTCCGCAGCAGCGGCTGCTGGCTGGGCCAACTTTTTTCGGCGGCGCCACAAGCGGCGCCAATGGAATGTTTAGCGAGTTTTATGTGGACCTCTCGGCGGCGACGGTGGAGCCGGACGGCACGTATGCGCTAAATTTTTACATTTGCGAGGGCACATATCCCTACATGGAGGTTGTTCTTTCGACTGAATTGCGACCAACTCACGAAACAATTGCCGTGAGCAGTGCGACAATTTTTGGCCGCGCCGTCCCGCTCTATCTGCAAGTTGAGTCCTCTTTTGATCTTAGTGGATCCATTTCGTCATTTTCCCTTGCCGCGGCTTACTGGGAAATTTCCGCCTAGGCGGCCATTGCGTTTTGGCGAAAACTGGCAACAAATTGTGGCCGTGGAGCTGCTTCGGCGTCGGCGCGGAATCTTTTTGGACAGAGACGGAACGCTCTGCGAAAATGGCGCCGGCTACGTTGGCGCAGTTGACAAAATTGTTCTCCGGAAGGGAGTGCGCCAAGCCGTAGCGGCCATGGCCGGTGCCGGCTACATGCTTTTTCTTGTCACAAACCAGAGTGCCGTTGGGCGAGGATTTTTCCCGCTCGGCGTCGCCATGGCCTGCAACAGGCGCCTTTTTGAGCTGCTCGGCGAAGAAAGTGAATTCGCTGCCGTTTGCCTGTCCGTCGGAACTCCGCAGCTTGCGGATCCGTACCGTAAGCCGTCGCCAAAATTTTTGTGGGAAATGTGCGCAAAATATGCAATGGAGCCAGCCGACTGCTGGGTGATTGGCAATAGCGCCTGTGACTTGGAAATGGCGAAAAATGCAGTGGCGAAAGCAATTATGATTTGCGATTGCCCAAAAGGGCCGGCGTTCGGCAATAAGCCTTGCCAATGGACCGTTCCGGATTTGGAGTCCGCCTGGGCCGTCATTTCGGCCGTAGATGGCGAGGACGTGGCCAGAATTAACTGCCGCAGTGGCGGATTTGCTGTTGCGTCGCGATAGACTCAAACGCTTCTTGGCCGTTGGCGCTAAGGAGTTGCGCATATCCGAGTTAGACCGTGAAATGGCGCGTCCAGAATTTTGGAGCGAGCAGGCGCGGGCGCAAAAACTCATGGGGGAAAGCAGCCGACTGCGGAAAATTCTGCAGCCGCTGAAAAATTTAGAACATACACTAGATGAACTAGTTGCCTATGTTGCGCTTCTCGGTGAGAGCGGCGAAGATGGCAGTTCGTCGGATTTCATGGAGGCGAATGGACTCTGCGATGAGCTCACCGTTGCCATGGACGCCGCCGAACTGGCGTCATTTCTCTCAGGGAAGCACGATGGATGCAATGCCATAGTTTCACTGCACGCCGGCGCCGGCGGCACGGAGGCCTGCGACTGGGCCGAGATGCTTATGCGCATGTATTTGCGCTGGGCAGAAAGGAGAAGTTTTTCCGTTGAGGTGGAGGATGTGCAGGCTGGAGAGTGCGCTGGGCTGTCGCGGGCGACATTTCGACTTGTGGGCGACTGCGCATACGGCTACGCCAAGTGCGAGCGCGGTGTCCATCGGCTCGTACGCATAAGTCCTTTTGACGCTAACTGCCGCCGTCACACGTCATTCTGCTCCGTTGATGTGCTTGCCGAAATAGGAGACGATGGGGCCGTCGAAATTGACGAAGATGACTTGCGCGTTGACACCTACCGCTCCAGCGGAAAGGGTGGGCAGCACGTCAACAAAACTGAGTCGGCGGTTAGGTTGACGCATATTCCGAGCGGCATTGTGGTCACCTGCCAAAATGAGCGGTCACAGATAAAAAATCGGGCCGCCGCCATGGGCATATTGCGGGCGCGCATCTACGAGCGCATGCAGGACGAAAAGCGTTCCGCCATGGAGAAATTTTACGGCGAAAAGGGTGAAATCGGGTGGGGCAACCAAATCCGCAGCTATGTGATGCAGCCGTACCAATTGGTCAAGGATTTGCGGACATCCTACGGCACGGGCAACGTTCAGGCCGTAATGGATGGCGACATTGATGGATTTATTGGCGCATGGCTGCGCGCCGGATGCCCGACGGCGCGCCGCCATTCGGCCGATGGCGCATGCGACTGTGACGACTAGGCGCCAGTTTGGTTGCTCAGGTTTGGTGTACCAAAAAAATCAGATGCATTTGCCGTTTTTTCAAGATGGGACAGAATTTTTTTTGCGCGGCTGACGATTGCGTCCGGCAATCCGGCAAGTCTTGCCACCTGAATGCCATAGGAGCGATCGGCCGGCCCATCGGACACTTTTCTCAAAAAAATAATTGAGCCATTTACTTCGCGAACGGACATGTGGAAATTGTGCAGACGTGGAAGGGACTGCGAGAGTGCGGTTAGTTCCCTGTAGTGAGTTGCGAAGAGCGTTCGCGGACCGCCATTGCCTGATCCGTGGATGTGCTCCAGTAGGGCCCAGGCGATACTGAGGCCATCGTAGGTGCTCGTTCCGCGCCCGATTTCATCCATGATGAGCAGGCTTTTGTCGGTGGCGCTGCGTATGATGGCGGCCGTTTCCTCCATCTCTACCATGAATGTTGAGCGTCCCCTCGACAGGTCGTCGCCGCACACTATGCGCGACAAGATGCGGTCTACGAGGCCGACTGTGGCCGAATCTGCCGGCACCCAGCAGCCGATTTGCGCCAGGAAGACGATGATGGCTACCTGCCGCATGTAGGTGGATTTGCCTCCCATGTTGGGCCCTGTCAGGAGCGCAATTTGGCAGCCGTCGCAGTGCAGTTCCGTTCCGTTTGGAGTGAAATTGGCGTTTTCGCAAAACTCCGTGTCGCAGCGACGCAGCGACTGCTCTATGACGGGATGTCTTCCTCCTGAGATCGAGAGGGATTGGCCCGCATTCACCGTCGGCTTTACGTAATTTTCGCCCCGCGCCAGCGCAGCCCACGAGGAAAAAACGTCCAATTCGGCCAATGTCCGTGCCGCCGCCGCCAGCTGCTGTTCCTCTTCGAATAGGCGATCAACGGCTTCTTCGAAAATCTCCAGCTCAAGATGCAGTGCATTATTTTGCGCTTCAATGATTTCGGATTCCTTGGCCCTCAATTCGGCCGTGACGTAGCGTTCGCCGTTCACGGTCGTTTGCCGCCTAATGTAGTGAGGCGGAACTGATCCAACGTTTGCCTTCGTCACCTCTATGAAGTAGCCGAAAGTGCCGCTGCATTTGATTTTCAAATTTTTAATGGCAGTTGACGCCCTTTCCCGCTCTTCGATTTCCTTAATTTGGCTTTCGCCGTATCGCAGCAGGTTCCTGTAGGAGTCCAATTTTTCGTCGAAGCCGTCGCGAATAAATCCACCGGACGACGTGTCCTGCGGCAAATTGTCCGCCAGGGCAGAGCGGAGATATTTCCGCAGCTGCGAAAAATCACCGATTGTTTTGGCCATGGCCGATGCCAGCTCCATATGTCCAGATTTGGCAAACAGGTTTGCTATGTTGGGCAGCGTCTCCAGCGTTGTCACCACCCCGCCCAATTCGCGCGGCTGCCTAAGCCTGTTGCGGAGGCGACTAAGGATTCTCAGTATGTCACGCACCGAGCGGAGCATTTCGCGAAAACTTTCAGTCAGGGACCAATTTTCGAAAAATTCACCGACGCAGTTCTGCCGTTTTTCAATTTCCCCGACGGAAAGGAGCGGTTGGCGGAAGAATTCCCGCAAAAGCCGCGCGCCCGCTGCGGTTACCGTGCGGTCGACGGCCTGAATCAAGCTGCCGTCTGCGGTGCCGCGCACTGAGCGGAAAATTTCTAAATTATTCGCCGTAATTTTGTCCAGCAGCATGGCTTCATCAAAGCGGATCTCGCGGATGGCGTACAGGTTGCGCAATTCTCCTCCGAGATTTTTGGCGGCGTAGCGCATGAGCGCCCCAGCTGGGCCCAGCGATGGGTGTCCGTCTTCGATGGAAAATGGTGCAAGAGAGCGCACTGCAAGAAGTTCGCAAATTTGCGCCCGAGCTCCGACGCCGTCAAAATGGGACTGCGGCAGTTCAACGGTCAGCCGTCGCGTTGGCAGCTGGCGAAAGGCGTCAAGCCACGGGCCGCCGCCGAAAGATTTGTCCAGAAGGCCTTCCCTGACGAGAATTTCCTTCGGTTCCAATGCCGATAGTGACGCCAGCATGGCATTCCCGTCTGGCGAGGTGGCGATGCGCAGCTCGCCCGTAGACGTGTCCAGCCAGGCTCCGTGAACGGCACCGCTGGCGCCTACGTCGAAGGCGAGCATGTAGTGGTTCGAGCGGGCGTCGAGCTGATCATCTTCGATGAGCGTTCCGGGCGTATAGGTGCGCGTTAGCGCTCGGCGCACTATGCGTCCGTGCTGTGGCGGCTCCAGCTGGTCGCAAATTGCCACCTTCCATCCGCAATCCAGCAGCTTTCGCACATAGCCATTGGCGGCGTGGCGCGGAACGCCCGCCATGGCCATCCCATTGCGCTTGGTGAGCGTTAGCCCCAAGAGCCCGGACGCTATTTCCGCATCTTCCCTAAACAGCTCATAGAAATCGCCGAGGCGGAAAAACAGCAAAGTTTTTTCCGCTAATGTGTTACGAATTTCATCGTACTGTTCCTCCATTGGAGTTTGGCGATCGCCAGCAGCCATTTCTAAATTCTAAATGGACTAAAGGCGAAAGAGGCAAGCAAAATGGCCGCAGAGGAGCCGATGGCGAGTGCCGTTGCAGTGCCGCTAAACTTCTCCTCCAGCGGATGGCGATAGCTTCTATTGCATGATCCGGTGGATACTATTGCGACAATCCGAACCGCCATTTTGAGGAAAATGAATGGACATAGGCAGGCGACGAAGATCGCCAATGCGCTAGCGGCTGCGCAGATGGAGATAGCTGAACGGGCGCAAAAAACTATGATCGGCGAAAGGCAAAGAATTGTCCACTGCAGCGCCACGCAGATGGCGCGGCGGCGATTTTTGCAGATCAAACTTTTCAATTCGCGCTCCTCTAGGGTGTCGCCGCGCGGCAGTGCGAACGCCAATTGCATCTGGGCGAGTTGCGTCGAAAGGAAGCAGACGATGGCGGCATGGCGCGTAGCTGGGAAAATGGCCGCAGCAAATGATGTGGCGGCTGAAAAATTCGCCACGCTGCTCGCAGCGCGCCAGATGAAGCGGTCTCCATTGGCGAGGAGTGCCGCAAAGGCTGCACTCAGCGCGGCAAGCGGAAGCGCCGCCGACAAATTCATCGGAGGAGGAGCCGCCAAGGCGGCGCAAAGCAGATAGGAGTGGCGGCACAGGCTCACCATAATTGCGCTTTCAGCTCCAATTAGGTTCCGTTTGGCGCCAATGCAAAATGGGAAAATTCCCGCAGAGCCTAGGGCGCCAATGGCGTAGGCAGTTCCGGCGATGCGACATTGGGGAAAGATGGCGCAGCCGATGGCTCCGCAGATGTGGAGCGAGAGCGCCGAAAGATGGACAGCTTCCATTTTGTGCCCCATGGCTGCGCCCATGGCCAATGCCGCTACGGCCAGAGGCAGGTCCTTTTGGGGGCTAAGCAATTGGACGGCGATGGCGGCGAAGAAGGTGGCAATGGCGAGGCGGTTTTTTCCGGCAGGCCTCCAAAAAAGTAGGCGGCGGAATGCGGCTAGGGCGATGATGCAAGCTAGCGCCATGGCGCCGCTGGCGTCTTGCCGCTGTAAACCTACCATGCGCCGCGGAGGCAATTTCTTTAAAAAAATGTTGCAACCGAATTTTCTTCGCCACACAATTTCCCATGCGCATTTGCGATGCAACAGCTTCACGCTGTGGAGTTATACTTGCCAACCCATCGGAGGAGGAGGTCACTGATTCCACCGTCCCATTCGCAGCCGAATGGAATTTTCGATGTGGGGCGGCCGGAAGGCCCAGGCGGATGCAAAATTTTTTTAACTCCAGAAAGTGGCAATTAAATGACGGCGAAAAGTTTATGTCGGAATTTCGAAAGCCGCCGAGCGTTACTGTGCAGATTTGTTGCGGTCTTGGCAACCAAATTTTCCAATATGCCGTCTACCGTCTTCTGCAGGAAAAACTGGGCAAAGATCGCGCTTTTTTGGCGTTGGATCACCAGCAAAAACATTCCGTCAGTAGCGGGCATCCTAGGAGTTTGCAGCTGGGTCATTTTAATTGCCAATTGAACTATTTGAATGGCGCTAAGCGCACAGGCCTCCATGTGCTAAGGTTTCCCAAATTTATGAACAGGAATGCGGATGATTTGATGGGAGCTCTTTTTTGCCGGCGTGGGCCCTACGACATAGTGAATTGTTGGGATTGGCGCTCCGTTAGATGTCTCGATGAAATCATCGGAAATCTGCGGGACGAATTTGAGCCGAAAGACCCAATCGGCGAAGAAAATGAGGCAATGCTGCTGCGCATCGAAAGCGAAGAGAACGCTGTTAGCGTGCATGTTAGGCGTGGCGACAAGACTTTGCGGGGAAATCCAAATCTCTATGCGATACTTTCCGCTGACTACTACAAAGGTGCGGAGCGAGCCGTGGCTGAAAGAGTTCCAAATCCGGTTTTTTTTTGTGTTCTCCGACGACATTGGCTGGGCCAGGGAGAATTTGAAATTCGACCACCCATGCGTTTTCGTTGACATCAATGATGAGGACAGCGGCTGGAAAGATTTCGTCCTCATGAAGAACTGCCGCCATCACATTATCAACTTCGACAGTTCATTTAGCACCTATGCTGCAATTCTTTCCAAAAAGGATGGGAAAATTGTTGTCGGCCACGGCAATGATCTGGCGGCCAACTGCGAAAAATCGGTGCTGTGAAGCACCTATGTGCAGCTAAACAAGGACGGCTCGCCCCGCGCCTAGCCGACATATCACGGTGCGCAGAAGCGCGATAGGCCGTCCGCTATGCGCCTAAAGGATGGCTTGGCGTAGGTTGCCCCCCAGCCGATGGCGCCATTCGTACTTGGGCTGTCCACTATTACCGTAACTAAAAAACGTGGATGGGCTACCGGAAAAAATCCCGAGCATGACGCCACATGCGCGTCGTGCACGTAGCGGCCGTTGGCGATTTTTTGCGAGGTGCCAGTTTTGCAGGCATATGTCCAGCCGCCTATGGGACTTTCGGTCGGATTGTGCAGCATTGCCCTCATGCGCATGATGGTGCCTCCGCTGATGATGCGTCTCCGCGGCAACGGTTTGGCCATGGCTTCCCCGAGCGGATTGGCCGCTTCGCCGCTTGGGGGCGATATGCGCTCTATGATTCTCGGCGTAAAAAGATAGCCGTCGGAGGCGATGACCCCCATGGCGAGGTGCATTTGCATGGGCGTAACGGCGATGGCGTGACCCATCGGCATCCGCGTTATGGTGAGGCCGTCCCACTGCGATGGAGCCCTTAGAATGCCCTCCACTTCTCCGTCAAAACCGTAGCCGCTGCGCTCCCCAAACCCAAAAGCTCGCACATAGGAATAGAAGCGTTCTGCCCCTAAGCGAATGGCGATTTGTGCGCTGCCGCGGTTACTCGATTTGCGCAAAACGTCGGCCAGGCATAGCTCGCCCATTGCGCTGTGATCATTCGGCAAGTTGTAAGTTTTTCCGCCCCATTCAAATTTGCTGGATGCGCAGTTAAATGTGCTGCCCATGTCCACAATTCCCTCCTCGAGTCCGGCCGCCAATGTCACTATTTTAAATACGGATCCCGGCTCGTAGCAGTCGCACACTATGCGGTTGCGTAAAACGTCCATTGGCGTGCGAAAGAAGACGTTGGGATCGTATGATGGGTGGCAGGCCATGGCCAGCAGTTTGCCGGTTTCCGCTTCACCTATGATTATGAGTGCGAATTTTGGATGGAATTCGCCATCTATGCGGAGCAGCTCATCTTCCGCTAATTTTTGCGCGGCAAGGTCTATGGTGAGGTAAACGTCCTGGCCGTCACGGCTTGGAATCTCCCTTATGCGAAACTGGCGCAATTCCATGCGGCGTCCGTCCTTTTCCGACAGAACCCACCCGTCCTGGCCGCGGAGGAAAAAATCGGCAAATTTTTCCACTCCTCCGCAGGCGATTCCGTCCCCGTTGACGAAACCAATAACGTGGCAGGCGCAATTTTTTTGCGGGTAGCTGCGTAGCGCTTTTCTGTTGCCGCATATGCCACTAAGCTTTGCGCAGACAATCTTTTGGAAAACTCCATCAGGAACGCCGTCCGCCAGGCGCACCCAGCGCGTTTGTGGGCACGAAGCGCAGCGTTTGGCTACGGCACTTTCGAATTCTTCGGCTGGTCGGCGCAGAATTTCGGCGAGGCGAACTATTGCCGCCTCTCTGACTTCGGCCGGAGCGAGTTTCGGATCGACGCCAACTTCAACCGTTGGAATGCTGACGGCCATTGCGACCCCATTGCGGTCGTAGATGCTGCCTCTCCGCGCTTCCCGCAGTACGAAAAGGTGGCGCGTGCGGTCGATTGATTTCAGCCGCTCCGCCGACGAAAAAAGCATCAAATAGGTTAGGCGGTGGGAGAGTAGGAGAAAGCAGAGCATGGCGCAGAAGGAAACAGCCAGCATGCGCCATCGCCTTCCCATTTTCCGCCAGCCCTTTTTGAGTTGACTAGAGTGACGGCAGCGCCGCTTCGTCGCCCTGTGTGCCGTTGGCGGCCAGTGCCGCAGATCTTCGCTGCGGGAGACGCATCTCGGCTGCCGACACGCGCAGCAGATGGCCATTCTGCGGCTGTGCCATGCGGTAATCGGCGTAGGTTTCAAGGCACGCCGGTGCATGAAGTAGCGCAACTTTTCCGTGTAGCGATAGGCATTGCCGCTCCAACTGCAAATTTTCCCGATCAATTTCCATTGCGCATTGGCCAATGCGAAGAATTTGCTGCCTATACCACACGCGGCCGAAGCAGCCAGCCACGACGCCGCAGACTATCGCCAAGGCGAAGCAAATTGTCCAACCTCTGCCCATTCGCCTGGGCTTGCAGCCATGCCCGCCGTCAGCCACAGTCTAAGACCCTCCCGCAGTGCTTTCATTCCTTAAAAACACGCGCAATTTTGCCGACCGGCTGCGTGGGTTTCGTAGAATTTCTTCCCCGCTAGGCACAGCGGGCCGCGCCGTCGCCATGCGGCCGAAAGATGTGCGGCAGCTGGCGCAGCGGCAGTCGTTGCGGTCAACGGCCATGCCGCTCCAGAGCCTAAAGCTGCGTTTTACGGCCCTGTCCTCCAGCGAGTGGAAGGATATCACCGCCAGCGCTCCGCCCGGCTCCAGGGCGCGAAATGCTTTCGCAAGTGCCTCTCCTAGTGCGTCAAGCTCCCCGTTGATCGCTATGCGGATTCCCTGGAAAGTGCGCGTGAGCGGATCTATTTTTTTGCGGCGATCCACCGGCAAAACATTGCGCAGAAGTGCAGCAAAGGAACCGGTGCGGCCAAGGATTCCACTTCCGCGAGACGCCATAATCGCGGCCACGACCCTTCGCCAGTGGACTTCTTCGCCGTAGTCCCGCACCGCTTTGACCAGCTCTTCCCGCGTGGCGCGTTCGAGAAATTCTTCGGCCGTTTTGGTGCCGCAATTCTTTCCCATGCGCATGTCCATGGGGCCGTCGCGACGGAATGAAAAACCGCGCTCGGCGCTGTCCAGCTGGTCGGAGGATAGGCCCAAATCCAGCAGGATTCCGTCGAAGGATTTTTGGCTTAGGCGATCCAAATTTTTAAAGTTGTCGTTGACGAGCTGCGCGCGCCCCGCCCCAAACCTGGGGCGCGCCCGTCCAATGGCTTCGCCGTCAACGTCCATGGCCCAGAGACGGCTTTGGGGAAATGCTTCTAAAATTGCGAGTCCATGGCCGCCACCGCCCAGTGTTCCGTCTAGAAAAGTGCGACATTTGGTCCCGGCGAACGCCTCCAGAACCCTGGATAGCATAACCGGCATATGCGTCGTTTCGGCCACTGCTGGGAACCACCGCGGCGAAGCACTGCCGCAATTTTTGAAAAAGTCAAGGATTGCGTTGTGATCGCAACATTCAGTCCGGCAACAATCTAGCCACGGTTGGAGCTGGGAAAACTTTTCTCCAATTGTGAAATCGAACTGAACTTCTCTCCTATTGCGCACGACAGCTTCGCTATTAAAGCCCTCATTTGGAAATTTGTCAATGCGTCTTGCGGAATTTTTTACACTTTCACTTTGACAGGCGCCACCGCTCGCTCTTTCCGCACTTTCTGGGAAAGTGAGTGAGGACGGCTTCGTTTGCAATAGTTTGTGCCGTTTTTTCGTCAGTCGTTCCGTCGCCCTTTGCCCATGCGACATTCATCGGTTTGGGGACGGCGACCGCTGAAATTTTTCCATTTCGCCGAATGGTTTAGAATTTATTTAAAAATGGATCTTGCCATTAGCAAATGGCGTCATCCCTCACTAGTGCGAAGGGCCCCATGGCGATCTGGCGATTGCCGGCGAAAAGCGCTCAGCCATTAGCAGTTCGGCCGGCGACGTCCCGCTCCGCAAAGGCTACCATTTTGGCGAATTGGCCATCGCCATAGCGTTTCGCTGCGCCTATGTCTTCGCCGTCGCCCATGAAGAAGAAATAGAATTTCACCTTTGCCTCTGTGCCGCTTCCGCGGATGGCCACGGAAAACCCATCGCTTAGTTCGCCAACGAAGAAGTTTCCCGCAAAAAATCGTCCGCCGTCACCGTCGTCGGCGCCATCCCTTTCCAGATCGCTCCAGCTTAATATGTCTTTCCCGGCGAATGATTTGTATGGGTTTTCCCTGATGGACGCCAGCAGTGAGCGGATTTTGTTCGCGCCATCGGCGCCGGAGAAGGAGATTGTGTGAAGTTTGCTGCCGTGGTAGCCGAAGCGGCGATAGATGCCGTCAAAGAAGTCGTCGACGGTGAGATTCTCCAAAAGAAGGGATCCGTACGCTTCGGCCGCCATGATGGATGCGCAGTGGGAGTCCTTGTCGCGAGTTTCCCCAAGGGAGCCGTAGCCGCAACTTTCCTCTGCGCCAAGGACGAGGTAGGATGAATATTTCAGCAAAAATTCCCTTCTTTCGTCCTCGTCCAGCGATTCGAAGTCAACCGCCATTCCAGTTTTAGTTCTGTGCATTTCAATGGCGTCGACTTCCCATTTTTGTAGCTTTTCGCCGACCCACTTAAACCCCACCGGGGTCTTGACAGTTCGCACGCCGTAGGATTCGCCTATGGCGTCCAGGAGCGGAGTTGTCACAAGCGAGCGCACAAGCGCGGCGCCCCGCGCCGTTTCGACATTAAGTTTTTTTGCCGAAAAAAGTGCCCGCAGGCGCCGCTCCGCCAGAAGGACTGCCGTTTCGTTTCCTGAGAGGAGGCGCATTTTTCCGTCTCTGCCCCTGTAGGCCAATGCCATGCGGTCAGCGTCAGGATCTGCGCCGATTGCGAAGTCCGATGAGATGGCGTCGCAGCGGGCCATGGCGGAGGAAAGGGCCGCTGGATTTTCCGGATTTGGAGACGGCACGGTCGGAAAGCGCGGATCGCAGATGCACTGCTCACCAAGTTGGACGATGGGCAAGCCATAGATGTCGATGAGTTGGGACATGATTGCGGAGCCGACGCCGTGCAGCGATGTGTAGACGATCGGCTTGCCTATGGCGCCAATTGAATCCCAGTCAACTACGCCGTCCCTAAGGAACGTAACGTATTGTTTGTCAATTGGTTGGCAGGGCAACGCAAATGTCTTTGGTCTCATCTCCGCGGCGCCTAGAAGTTCGCAGGCTTCGCCAACGGTCACGTTTCCGTAGTTTTCCATTATGGCGGCGGCGTGTGGATCGATGACCTGCGCGCCGTCTCGAAAATACGCTTTGAAGCCATTGTCGTAGAATGGATTGTGGCTGGCCGTTATGACGACACCGGCAGTCGCCGACAGGCGCCTAACGGCGAAACTGAGTTCCGGCGTTGAGCGCGCTCCGTCGAATAGGAGCGCTTCTCCGCCGAGCAAATTCCACAGAGAGCATGTGATTTGTCCGAAATGTCTTGAGAAATAGCGGACGTCGTAGGCCACGATGAGCTTTGGCCGTTTGCCGCCGCCCTCTTCCCGAAGCCATCGATCGCAGTGGCGATGGAGGGCAATGGCGGCTCGGGCGACCGTGATGTCGTTCATCGTAGCCGACCCGATGGCGCTGCGCACGTATTTCCCGCTGCCGGCGTCGCCCTCCATGGGAGTGACGATGGCGCCGATGGCGCGCCCCCTCATGCCGCCGGTGCCAAATTGCAAATTTTGGAAAAACCGATCATTTAGTTCATCCCATTGGCCCCGTTCGGCGAGCCACTCCATTGAGTCGCCGGCCCAGCCGGGCAAGTTTCCGGCGCTCCGCCAGCTGCGAAAATTTGCTTCCGCTTCGGCCGGCAATTTACCCTTCCATGAGTCAGTGGCCATTGGCTTTAGGTTAGCGGCGGAGCTGCCGCTGGAAAGAAGTTTTTGCGGCAAATAGAATTGCTGTTGTTTTTTTAGTGGTGGATGGTAAACTTCGCCGATGGTTTTCCATAGGGTTGGACATAGTGGGTGGACTAATTTATCCGCCATCTTCCACAGTGCTCCCGCTTCCGAAGCCGGTAGCGAAGAGGCGTCCGCCGCGTCGACGTTGGGCGGCGTCACAACGGCCAACATAGCCTCCAAGCCTAGTTTTGCGAATTTCTTTGCGGCTGCGCGCATGCAGTACGACTGGGGCGTAGTCGTTTTGTTCTTTTGGGCCATCAATGCATATTTTTCGATGGACGCGGCCCAACTTGCACAATTTGTTGCTGACGCCGATATTTCATTGGTGACTCAGTCAAAGATGGCGGAAATCATCGACGACATTAGGGGTGGGGTTTTGGGTGGCGAAACTCTCGATGCCGTCTTCGCCCTTTTCAAAGGACAGTTGCAGCTGACGGAGAGCGATCGCCGAGCCATTGGAGAATTTCTGGCGGTGGCCGCCAAAAGTCTTATGGAAGCGGGCGTTGACAGTGACGCCATTGGCTGGGTCCTTGAAATGGCGCGCAATGAAATTGGCGACGTGCCGTTCCATGCCACTGGTGGTAGCGTGGCGTTTTTCGCCGGGGGCGGTGTTTACGGAAGTGAAATTAATGGACTTAGCAGGGCCGGCTACATCGCGCTGTTCGCCCTTGTCGCCGCTTCCGCCAAAGAATCTGTGCTTTTGACATTTTCTGGTGATCTCGGAAGGCCTGAATCGATCAGCCTGTGGATTGGCGCTGGAACTGCTACCTTTAGGGCTGTGGACGTTCCGCCAGAAGATGGCGGAGGCAGTTTGGCCGCTAGGCGTGTGCAGTCGTGGTCGTCGATTGGCTCCGATGGCGTATCGGTGGGCGAGAGCGATGGCGGCAAAATACTGGAAATAGCACGGTAGGATGACCCATGCGGCTAGTAGTCGACCGCGTCATCGGCCATTATGAACATCAGCTCAGCCGAAGACGCTATTTGCCTTCCGACGCGGCATTGGCCATCGACCACGGCAACTTTTTTGGCGCGCTGCCTCAGCAGCTTAACTTCGATGTGCAGCTGGTCGCCCGGCTCCACTATGCGGCGAAATTTTACCCGATCGCAGCTCATGAAGAACGCCAATTTTCCCGCCATTCCGGCGTGATTCATCACCATTATGCCGGCCGCCTGCGCCATCGCTTCGATCTGTAGCACCCCCGGAAACACTGGTCTGCCGGGGAAGTGCCCAGTGAAAAATTGCTCGTTGATGGACACATTCTTCAGGGCCAGCAGACGGTTTTCGCTAATTTCAAGCACGCGGTCGACCAGCAAGAACGGATAGCGGTGCGGTATGAGGTTGAGGATTTGGCGAATGTTCATCGGCGTTTCCTCTTCGGCCGTCGAGTTGCCCTTTGGCTGTGCGCCATCGCCCACTTTCTGCTCGTCCATGCGGCGCCGCAGCTCCCTTACAAATTTTGCGTTTAGGGCATGGCCGGGCCGCACCGCAATGATGTGGGCGCGCAGCGGGACGCCCAGCAGCGTTAGGTCGCCGATGATGTCCAGTATCTTGTGCCGCACGAATTCGTCCCTGAAGCGCAGCGGCTCTTTGGAGAGAATTTTGTCGCCCTTGATCACTATGGCCGAATCCAGGCTGCCGCCGCGGATTTTCCCCATTTTTAGGAGCCCCTCCACTTCCTCGTAGATGGTGAACGTGCGTGCCGGTGCGATTTGGGAGACGTAGCTTTCGGGGGTTATGTCGACGGATAGGTGTTGCGTGTGCAAATCTCTATCGTCCGCCGAAGTGCAACTTATGCGGAGACCATCGTGCGGAACGGCTATGATGGTCCGCTTCCCTTCCGATACGCAGATGGGCTGCGCAAGGACAAATTCTTTCCTTTCGCCGCCCTGCTCGACGATGCCGGCCTGCTGAATTAAATTCGCATACTCCTTGGCGGACCCGTCCAGCACCGGCGGTTCTTCGCCGTCGATTTCCACCAGAAGATTGTCTATCTCAAGTCCGGCAACGGCGGAAAGCAGGTGCTCTACGGTATTTATGCGCACATCGCCGTTGGCCAGCGTCGTGCAGCGCACCAGATCGCCGACGTTGGAGATGTCGGGCCGCAGCTCACGGCGGTCCACCAGATCGACTCGCCGAAAAACTATGCCGCCATTGACTTCCGCTGGTCCGATGTGCACCGTGACGTCCTGGCCCGTGTGTATTCCGCGTCCCCGTACGCCCACTCTCCTCTGCACAGTCTTTTGGACCACGCAGCACCATGGGGAAATTCATTTTGCGGCGCAAGAGCGGATGTGGCAGTTGCCGAATGGAATTGATGCGTCCCTAAGCCCGACGGTTCAAGTGACTTGTTGGTCTCGGGCTGCGCATTTCGGCTCAGCCCAGCGCCTTTGGGGGACCGAAATTTGCAAATGGCGATCGCCCAGCCAGATGGGGCCGTAAAAAAAGTCTTTACCGGTGAAATTTCTCCCACTAAACTTCACATGTGCCGTTCCGCGACACATTTGTCAGCTTCCGGTTGCTGTGGCGCCGTGCGCTTTTGGCATTTTTTGCCATTGGCCCACTGGCCGTCCTCGCTGCGCCAACGGCGCGCTGCGCGGACGCAAATGTCACCAGGGGCGGCGGCGGATCGGCAGTAATTAATCTTAGCGGACTAAGCGGTGACGACATTAGCGCGACAGTCGATTTGGGCCAATCGGAAATTAATGTAACGGAAAGCGCCAACAATAACGGCGGCGCTAATGAGTCGGAAGGCATAGCTGTTCTTAGCAGCAAAACCCTTACCTATGCAGGTTCCTATGGCGCCATCCGCATCGAGAGCTGTCCAGTCGCAGGCGCGGATCATAAATTCACACTAACCGTAGCAAACGATAGTGGAGCACAGAAAAGTGCTACCGTGAAAAGAGTGGGAGGTGTAGACTGTGCGAATGTGGTTTTCGACTTCAACGGGGCGAGCGGAACGGAAAGCTATCCGCTGCAAATTATTTTCAGCGAAAGCGGAAGCTACAATTTCGAAGCGGTAATTGATTCCGCAAATAATCTTTCAACGACAATTATCTTTGGGTCCCCCATGGCTCACAATGGCAGCGGCAAATTCAACCACTGGTCAATTGGCGACATCCAGAGCAGCTTTCTGAGAGCAAAAAACGCACAAAACTACTCAGCCATCTACGGCGCCACCTCGGCGGCGGTGGTCGGAACGAGTGATATGTATGAATATACCAATAGTCCCATAACAGGAGCCTTCTGCGACTGGCACATAGGCAAAATCCACTACAGCACACTGAAAACAGAAGGCGCATCGGCTTTCATTTTCGGCGTGTTCGGCCTTAAAAATTCACAATCCTGCTTCAACAATTGGCGTCTAGACGGCATTGACGACTCAACCGTGACGGCCAGCGCCTATTCCGCCATGGTGGCGGGCGCTCTGCTGGCTCCTGGGGCGAAAAATGTTTTTTGCGACTTCTCCGTTGGCTCCATTAAGGATGCCACTTTGAGCGCCATCGGCAACATCGCGACGGCTTTTGGAAGCACGTCGGCCAATTGCCAGATACTTGTCGGCGAAACGAGTATAAGCAATGATACTGCGCCAGTGCCGGAAAGTTCGTTTTGCCGTTGGAATTTTGGCCCCGTAGATGGCAGCACCATTAGGGCGACCCAGTCTAATGCTGGAGCGTCTCTAACTGGCAGTGGCGCAACGATTACTGTCTTTGGCGCAAACGACGTGAGTACTGCCGAGTGTCTATTCTGCGATTGGCATTTTGACGGCTTTTCGCGAAGCCGAATTTTGGCAGAAGCTGAAAGCGCTCTCGTCGGCAACCTCGACGCCTCTGCCGTTGCCTTTGGCGCCATCAAAGCGCTGCATGAGGGGCAGGGAAACGTTGTCAACGGCGGCAGTGGTTCGACTTCTGGATTCTTCATCAAAAGCCCAACGGAATCGTGCTTTTGCGACTGGGCAATTGGAACTTTTTCCGAGAGCAGCGAGGTTTCCGTTAGCTGCCTCGGCAGGGCCGTTGGTTTTGGCGTCGCAGCTGCGGAGAGCGCCATTTCATCCTTCTGCCGCTGGAACTTCGGCGAGTTGCAAAGTGGCGCCAGCTTCATCGACAGCACCGTGACTGTTAGGTCGACCGGCGGGCAATCGTCCGTGGCCGTCGGCTTTGGAGCCGCGAACGCAAAGTGCAGCCAGTCATCATTTTGCGATTGGTGGATCGGCGCAATCGACCCCAGCTCCATTTCCGTTTCTGGCGGCAGCGCCGTCACCTTCGGCTCCCTAAATTGCGAAAGCGCCTCATACGGCTTCTGC
>JAIRXB010000014.1 GCA_031268535.1 Puniceicoccales bacterium
GCTGCGAATGGCGCTGCATGTGCCGCAGTTACAGCTGAATGGGGTCGGTTAATTGTTGCGAGATCAACCGGTCTGCCGGCGCCGCCAGCGATAGACTGTAAATTTGTCCGTTTGGAGAAGGATCTCGGTGCGGGTGAAATAGTTAGGAATTTCCCAGCGTACGTCGCCTCCGTATTCGGCAAAAATGGCCGTCTCTATGATTTCGCAGCAATGGGGAGCAAATAGTTTGTAAATTTCAGCCCCGCCAGCCACCCAAAACTCAGATCCATCGGCGGCGGCGTTTGCCGCTTTCAGCAGCGATTCCGCGGAGTGGAAATGGCGCGGATTGGCGTCGGGTCGGCCGTCTTCCGGTTTTGAGTGGCGCGACAGCACCCAGCAGCTGCGCCCGGGAAGCGGTCCGCCAAATGAGTCATAGGTTCTGCGCCCAACTATCACCGTGTGGCCCAACGTCATACGCCGAAATAGCGCCATGTCTTCTGGCAAATGCCACGGCAACTTGCCGCCGCGCCCTATGGCTCCGCCGGCGTCAATGGCCACTATGGCGCGCATTTTGCGGCCGGCACTGTGGAGAAAATTTTGCACCGCTGAGAGTTCCAGCTCTATTGGGCCTGCGCCATCGGAGCCATCATTGCCCGGCGCAATTCGCCCTGCAACTCTGCGCGCTTTGCGGAGGCTTCTCCGCTGCCGTCGCCGACCAGTGCGGCCAATTGCTTCCGCACGTATCGGCCATGGAGAAGCGCTACGCAGCGACTTAGGCAGTCTTCGCCGGCGTCTTCGCACTCTTCTCCGCCGGTAAAGAGCAGTCCGCAGACGTAGTTGCTGTCCTCTTCGATGAGTCCACCCATGGCCTCGCTGACGTCAACTCCGTTCAAATATTCTCCGATGAAGTGATTTAGCAGTCGTTCGCCGCAATCGGTTCCATCTATCCATTCCGGCAGGATTAGCTCGCATAGCTTTGGCCGGACTTCTCCGGAGCGGAGAAATAGCCACAGCAGGTATTCGCCCGCCTTCGTCGGAGGCGCTTGCCTAGGAGCTTTTTCCGCGTCAATCAATTTTTCCATGGGCGACCAGCGCAAATAATCCTCCCGCAACGCCTCCATCTGGATGGCCGTTTTTTTGGACAGCTCCCCCACCAGCTCTATTTCTGCGGTGCGCGATTCGGCCGCCCCAATGACTGCCAAAATTTCCCTAAGTCCCCGCTGCCGGTGGCCGGAGGACATGTCGGCGCAGTTCGGCAGGTGCGATTCAATGAGTAAATCAATCGGAGAGAGGGCGCTGTCCAGTAGTGACGCCATGGCCTCCGCTCCGTTTTCGAGAAAATATTCGTCGGGATCTTTGGCGCCTGGGATTTGCAGAAAGTGCACGGCCATTGCGGCTTTCAGTGCGTGTGGAATCAGCCGCAGTGCGGCAGCATGGCCCGCGCCATCTCCATCCATGAGGCAGTGCAATTCAACGGCGTGGCGTCGCAGTATGGCCATGTGCTGGGCCGTAACGGCCGTACCCTGGGCCGCAATGGCCGTATTTAGACCGCATTCCCAGCAGCGGATGCAGTCCAGTGGGCCCTCCGTCAGGACGAATGGATTCCCATCTTTGGCTGCCTCTTTGGCGCGGCAGAGGCCGAAAAAAGTCGAGCCCTTATGGAAAATGTCGGTTTCTGGCGAATTTACATATTTAGCCGCCTCTGCCGGCTGCCTTCCGAGTCCATCAAGCAGTCTGCCGGAGAAGGCAACTATGCGGCCGAGTCCGTCGTGAATTGGAAACATGAGGCGGCCGCGAAAGCGCGGCAAAATGCGATCGCCATCTCCGCGTGGCCGCAGGAATAATCCAGATTCGACTAGCGCTTCATCGCCGTAGCAGCGTCGCAATTCCTCCAGTGACCCGCGCCAATCCGTTAGCGCCAACCCGATTCCGCAGCGTTCGGCACAATCTAGGGAAAATTTTCGCGCTGCCGTCCAGTAGAGCCGCGCGCAGTGGCCTTGGGTCGTGGCGGCAAAAAAGCTATCGCGGAAAAATTTCCCAACGCGCTCATGGATAGCCAGCAATGTGCCGCGAGCTGTGCTTCCCTCTTCGCCGTGGCCATCTTCAAATTCGAGCGGCAGACCGTAGCGGCCCGCAAGAAATTCGACCGCCTCTGGGAAGGACATTTGCTCCTTGATGCGCAAAAATGCGATGGCGTCGCCGCCGTGGCCGCTGCTGTAGCATTTAAAGATGCGGCGGTCAGGGTTTACAAAAAAAGACGGAGTCCGCTCCTCATTGAACGGACTCAGTCCGCGGAGCAGGCTGCCGCACCGCCGCAGTGACACATAGGCGCCAACGACATCGGCAATGTCAACTCGCTCCATTATGGCTCGTATGGAAGTCTTAGTTATGCGAGCCACGCCATCGGAACTATGGCATTTTGCTGGCGCAATCAAACGAAAACGCAGAATGGGCCGGAGACGACTGGCGCCCGAAGGCGGATGCCTATCGTGGCGCTATCCCGGAGGCCACGCCATCGGTCTGCCCGCCAAAATGTGCACGTGCAGATGCGGGACCGATTGCCCAGCCATTGGTCCGCAATTGATGACGGCGCGAAAATCGTCGCCGAAGGAAAATTTTTTAGCCATCTGCGCGCCAACGAGAAGCAAGTGTCCCAGCAGATTTTCGCTGCCATCTCCTGCCTTGGCTAAGCTCTCTATGGGTTCCAGGGGGATGATCAGCAGGTGCAGCGGCGCTTGCGGAGATATGTCACGAATGGCAAAGCATTTGTCGTCTCGCTGTAGGATTTCAGCGCCAATTTCCCCTGATGCAATTTTTTCAAACAGTGTCGCCATCGTTTTCAACTCCGCCCAAGATATTTTCCCTGAAGTCCGATAGATTTGCAAATGCTCGATGCACGGACAGGTAGCGCACGTAGGCCATTTCGTCGAAGCGGCGCAGGGCGCGGAGCACCTCGTCCCCTATGCGGTCTGTGCTTACGCATTTCGGATTTTCCGCCAGCAGCTTTGCAATTATTTCGTCCACGAGCGCATCAACTTCGGCCTTTCGGCAAGGGCCTTTTTTGAGGGCGCACTGGACGCTGGCGGCGATTTTTTGCCGATCAAATTCTTCCACTCCGCCGCAGCGTTTCCGCACGAAGATCTCTTCCCGCACTGGCCGCTCCGCCGTGGAGAACCGAAAGCCGCATGTTGCGCACTGGCGGCGGCGTTTGACCGTGCGTTCGTCCGGCGTGCGCGTGTCGAGTACGCGCGTGTCGCTGCCGGAGCATTGCGGGCAGCGCATTTTACTCGTCTCCAATGCGTGGGAAGAGGATGGTGCGCTCTCCGACTCGCTTGCCTTCGAGCGAATTGCCCCACAGCAGCTGCCTCCAGTCGTCGCATTTTTCTGAGCCGATCTGGGCAAAAATCTTTTCGGCGGCGGCAGGCATGGCGGGCGTCAGGAGTGAGGCGCAGATGCGGATGCACTCGGCGCACATCGCCAGGGACGTGCTGGCCGTTGCATTTCCCTCTCCGTTTCCGCCGAACAGCTTCCAGGGGGATCGCGACTCCAAATAGCGATTGGCTGCCCTAACCAAATTAAATGTGGCGGCGAGGGCGCCGGAAAAATTAAAGTCCCTGCAGCACTCGCGCGTATCGGCTATGGCTTTCTCGGCAGCATCCATGAGTTTTTCCTCTTGGGACTCTTTAATTTCGATCGCCGGCACTGTGGATTCGCAATAGCGGTCCAGCATGTGGACGGTCCGGCTTAGCAAATTGCCTAGGTCATTCGATAAATCCGCTCTGTAGCGGGCGACAAAAAGTTCGTGGCTGAAATTACTGTCCTGGCCAACATTCATTTCGCTTAGGACGAAGTAGCGGAATGCGTCAGAGCCGTATACTTTTGCGTAGTCGATGGGGTGAACGACGTTGCCAACGCTTTTTGACATTTTCTCCCCGCCCTTTGCGAGCCACCAGCCGTGCACAACGAGCTTTCGAGGCATTTCCAAGCCAATGGCCCGCAGCATTATGGGCCAATAGACCGCGTGAGCAGGCACCAATATATCTTTGCCTATAACCTCCACGTCGGCGGGCCAAAAGTCGTTGAAGCGCTCCGTGCCGTAGCCGACGGCGGAAATGTAGTTAATCAGGGCGTCGAACCATACGTAGGTGACGTAATTTGAATCGAATGGAAGTTCTATGCCCCAGCTGAGCCGCGATTTTGGCCGAGAAATGCATAGATCATTAATGGGCTCGGCGAGAAACTCAAGCACCTGCTTCTGGCGGTATGACGGGAAAATGAAGGAGTCATTTTTCTGGAGAAAGTCGATGAGCCATAGGCGCTGCTCCTTCATTTTGAAAAAATAGTTTTCTTCTCGCAGCTCAATTACTTCGCCGAAGTCCTCCGGCCATCGGCCATCAACCTTGTCCTTTTCTTGGACAAAACGCTCCGCCCTAACGCTATAGAGGCCGTTGTATGGAGCTTTGTAAATGGAGCCGCTTTCGTAGAGCTTTGACAAAATACCCCTTACGGTAGCTACGTGGCGCGGCTGCGTCGTGCGCAGATAATCGTCATAGTGCACCTGCATAAGGTGGCACATGGACTGGAAGTCTTCCGCCACTCCATCGCAGAGCTGTTGCGGCGGAATGCCGGCCCTCTCTGCCGTTTCCTGAACCTTTTGGCCGTGCTCATCAAGCCCCGTCACGAAATGGCACGGCACTCCCTCCATGCGTCGCGAACGCACGATGGCGTCGGCTAAAATCTTTTCGTAGGCGTGGCCAAGGTGCGGGCTTCCGTTGGCGTAGTCGATGGCCGTGGTAAGGTAAAAGGATTTCACCTGGGCCCCCTCTAGGGGGCAATCAATTGCAGGCAAGTAATTTTTTCGCCGACCGCTAGCGTTGGATGGGTGCAGCGTTTGCATTTGGCGTGCTAGGCGTTGCGGGTCTTTTTTTCCGCAACAGCATCACTTTCAGTAGTTTAGCCTTGACTTGGCAGTGGATAAATCCATTTGCCGAGCAATGGAAACGATTTCAACAAAAGCTATTTTCCCAGTTCCACATGGTGAAGCTGGAAGTGAGGCTGATGCGATGGCGGCGCTTCCGAATCTTTCCCGTGAACAAATTGAAAACATCGTTACGGCAGCGAAACGTCTCACCCATGGGCAGGTAAGGTTCGTTCAATCTACGACTGATGTTTCCGTTCTTTTGTCGCCACTTCTAGCAGTTGTGCTGGCCTTAGGGGCGGCCGGCGGCTTCAATGTCGAGCCCGTTGAACGGGCAGCAGCGCTTGTGAGCGCAGCCATTGGGATCTCAGTGTCAATCATGCAAAAGTGGGCAGATGCACAAAAGGCGGCGAATGCCGCTGCAGTGCGTGAGGCGATTGAAAACCGTGACTTTAGTAATCTCCTGCCTGAGCAAATTGTCCTTGTGGTGGTGATGGTCGCGCACTTCGCCGCCTCCGCTGGCGATCTTCAACTTTAGCCTCTTTGCATTTACGCATCCAACGGTTTTGGGTTAGGGCTCAAAGAAAGTCTGCGGCGCCGCTGCTGCCTGACGAAAGTAGCATTTTTAGGTGGTCTTCGGGATTGGCTACGACATCTTTCGTCACGTGCAGGCGCCGCACTGCGCTAGACGGCAAATGAAATTTGAAATCTCTAAACAGCCTCTCCAAAACGGTCATTAGCCCGCGTGCGCCAGTTTTTTCCTCTTCGGCGATGGCGGCAATGGCATAGATGGCGTCGTCGTCGAAGGACAGAGCGATGCCGTAGCCGCTAAAGTCTAGCACGTATTGCCGCAGGATTGAGCCTTCCGAGCGCTGCAGTATTTGCGCTAAGTCGTTTTTTTCTAGGTGCTTGCATGCGACACGCACCGGAAGGCGCCCTATGAATTCCGGTTCAAGGCCGTAGAGGACAAAATCGGCTGTGGTGGCCTGGTCCAGGTAGCAGTTTTTTCCGTTCTTGCCTCTGCAGCCGAAGCCTATGGCCGAATCAGCCGTACGTCTGCGCACATGGTCGTTCAGCTTGTCGAAGGCGCCGCTAACGATGAACAGTATGTGCCGTGTGCTTATGCTCTTTTTTTTGCACGTCTTTGAGTCAAAATTCACCATGGCGCGCATCTGGGCCGTGATGTCGTTTGGCGCCACTATGCTGACGTCGGCGTCCTCCATCAATTTCAGCAAATTAATCTGAACGCCGCGGCCAGAAACGTCGCGGCCGGATTCCTCGGAGGAGGCGATTTTGTCCACTTCGTCTATGAAGATTATGCCGTATTGGGCCAGTTCGGCGTTGCCGTTCGTTGCCCGCAGCAAATCTCTGACGAGGTCCTCCACGTCGTTGCCAATGTAACCCGTTTCTGAAAATTTTGTTGCATCTCCTTTGGCAAATGGAACGCCAAGCAGCTTGGCCAAATTGCGCATGAGGTATGTTTTACCAACTCCGGTGGGGCCGAGCAGCAGCACATTTGGTTTGCTGTAGTCTGCGATGGCGGCGTCTGGATTTGCTAGGCAGTGCCGCACGTGGTTGTAGTGGTCGCAGACGGTGACGGATAGAACTTTCTTTGCCTCTTCTTGGCGAATGACGAAGCGCTGCAGGTACTCATAGACATCTCTGGGCACCATTGAAAAGTTGCGAATGCCTTCCAGCTGTTCGGATTTTTCTTCTCCGTCTCCGTCGCTGGACTCCTCGCGCTGTCGCCTTTCAGTCTTGTGGTCGATTTTGTCGGCGTGGTCTATGTGGAAAAAATTGGTACTCACGGTGCCGCCAAAAAAAAGGCCGCTAAATTGTTCGCGAAGTTTTTCTAATAAATTTACACTGCTTGCTTTAGGGTCTGGGTCGGAAAGTAACTTCTTCTCCTCGTTGCCTTTTTCTTCAGTTTTAATGTCCTTTTGGGACCTTTCTTGGCATTCATCATCCATGGCGGCAATAAATTTTTCCTTGCGAAAATTCGGATACTATTTCAGAATAGCCCCGTAGCAACCTTGTCATAGGCACTATGGCTGGGCAAACATTCCTCACCATGAGCACGCCAAAAAAACTAACCAAAAAGGACATCGTCCAGCGACTCCATGCGAAAAGCGAGTTGCTCTACCGTGACGTGGCCGACCTCGTCCAGGGTGTCCTGGACAGCATCGGCGACGCGCTTAAATCCGGCAAAACAGTCGAATTGCGAAATTTCGGCGTCTTTGAAGTGCAAATGCGAAAGGCACGGGTTGGACGAAATCCCAATCGCCCGGAGAAGACAATAAAAATCCCAGCACAAAAAGTGATTAAATTCCGTGCCGGGAAAGAGTTGCGTCTTCATGTCAAAGGCAATCGCTAGGGGTTTGGGATTCAAAAATCTGCTTTCGCACGGCATACTTTGACTCCAATCCCACAACTGTGGCTCCGAAGATATCGGCGATTTCTTCCTCGCTTAGGGTTCTGTCATTGCGCCCGAAGGTGAGGCGCAGCGCAATGCTTTTTGATTCGCATCCGTCCGCCCGCTGGTCATAGACGTCGAAAATGCGTACGTCCCGCAGTGCCGCGGCCGTCCCGCAGGCGGAGCCGAGGAGATGTTCCGCCACCAATCGCACTTCCTCGGCTGCGGTGGAAGATTCGACGGAAACGGATACATCACGCGTGGCTGGAGGAAAATTTGTGAATTGGGCGAAATGGACAGGCGGCGCCTGACGACACAGTTCGGACGGCAGGATACGCAGCTCTCCGCCATAGGTTTGCACCGAAACTCCCAGCCCTTCCAGCCAGCGTGCGGAAAGAAGACCCGCGTGAATGTCGTAGCCGTCACGGTCAAGCTCGGCGCAGGCGGCACCGTAGCCGTCCTGCCAAATTTTCGATTTCCCGATCCCGCTAAAATTGCAATCTTTTGGCGCAATTGCCGCAATTGCCGCAAGCTGGGTGCCGAGCGCTTTCATCCCATAGAAATCTGGAGCGGCCGGTCGGTACCAGTCGTCTTCGAGTGGCTCTCCGAGACAAATCCACGCCACGGCGACGGATTCGCACAACTTCCCTTCCCATGAGGTCCATAGGCGGCCGACTTCGAAAAACTTCCCCCTGCGATTGCCGTTGCGCACGTTGTGCGCCAACGTTTCGGCGAGGCCAGGCAATAGGCTTGGGCGCAGGTGGCTCTGTTCTGCGCTGAGAGGATTTGCGAGCGCCAAAAGTTCTGCGCATTCTTCCGCCAACGCCGCCGTTGGTTCGCTCACCGTTGAGTAGTTGTAGCATTCGTCGTAGCCGTTGGCAACCATGTGGGCCGCCGCCGCCAGGGAAAATTTGTGAGCTCCGCCGTCGCGGCGGTCGACGGCATCGAAATTTGGGGCTCCGCCGGCCAATTCGCCGAGCCCGTGGAAGCGGACGAATTCCTCAACGAGATCAATTGGTTCTCTCACGTCGCGCCTTCGAAATGGCGGCACGGCCACTGACCACCCGCCGTCATTGCGCTGCAACTTGAAATGCAACCTCTTGAGAGCGCTTTCGATGGCGTCGTCAGATACGGACAACCCAAATTTTTTTCGCACGAAATCGGCGCTTAGGCCTATGGGGAAACTCTTTCGCCCACTCCATTTTGGGCCCTCAACCGCCTGCGGTCGCGCGCAGGCCCTTCCGCCGCAAATTTCAACGAGCATTTTTACCGCTTTTCTGGCGCAATAGTCCATGGCGTCACCGTCGGTCCCTCTGGCGAAGCGCTGCGACGAATCGCTAACCAGCCCTAACTTTTTCGACGTCATCTGGATCGATGCGCCATCGAAAAGGGCGCATTCCAGCACAACATTGCGCGTGCTTTCGTCCACTTCTCCGTCAACGCTCCCCATGGTGCCGGCAATGACGAGCGGCCGTTCGCTGTCGCATAAAACTAGCATGTCGCTTGACAAGACATATTTGCGATGATTTAGGGCGAGAAAGGATTCTCCGTTCACCGCCTGCCCTATGCGCAAAACTTTTCCGCGAATTTTGTCGCTGTCGAAAGCGTGGAGCGGTTGGCCGCAGTCTGCGAGCATCCAATTTGTCACGTCCACCACGTTACTGATGGAGCGCATGCCGATTTTTGCCAGATCGCGCCGCAGCCACTGGGGGCTTGGCCCATTTTGAACGCCGTGAACGCTCCATGCCAACAGCCTGTGGCAGTTGGGGCTTTCTAGCCTTAGGTCGTCCAGCAGGAAGTTATCTGCGCCGTCCGTCGGAAATTGCACGCCGTCCGGATCGTAGACGTCGTCGCTAAGTGCAAGGGAGAAGTGGGCCGCCAATTCGCGGGCGATGCCGAGGTGCCCCATGCAGTCGCCACGGTTTGCTCCTACGGACAAATCAAAAATTAAATCACACTCCGGGAAAACTTTGTGCAGTGGAGTGCCAATTGGCCAGCTCTCTCCAAGCAGCAGAATTCCGTTCCCGCCGCCTTCCAGTTGCAGCTCGTCTCCGCTACAGAGCATTCCCTGGGAAAGTTCTCCCCGCAGCGCGGTGGCCCCTATGGACGAGCCGTTCGGCAGAGTGCATCCGGGGAGTGCCACCGGCACGCGATCGCCGGCGAAAAAATTATGCGCACCGCAGACGATTTGAAGTGGCTCATCTTTGCCGACGTCTATGGAGCATATGCGAAGTCGGTCCGCGGAAGGGTGCTGGCGAAATGATATCACTTCGCCGGTCACCAGATTGCTTTGGGGGAGGCCAAGTCGGCTAACTCCTTCCACTTCAATGCCAAGCGCCGTAAGCGCGTCGCCGATGGCGTCGCCGTCGTCCGGTAGGTGGGGGAGCCAGCGGCGCAGCCATGCCAGGCTAATTTTCACGGTGACAATTGGGAAATATTTCCTCAAACGACACAACTAAAATTTATCCATTTACTGCAAGCCGCCAAAATTCATGCTGCGCCAATGCCTAGGGATTACCTGCAAATTCTTCGCTCCCTTATTGCTATCGGCAGCGTTTCCGCTGACCGGGCGGCCGGTGGCGAATTGGAGAGGGCGGCCGATTTTTTGGCGGCAGAGCTTTCCGCCATAGGATTTGCGGCGCGCTGCGTGGACGGCTATGGCCCCGCCCCCATTGTTTGGGCCGTCCGCGGTCCGCGCGCCGCAAAAGTGTCCATCATTATCTACGGCCACTACGACGTGCAGCCGGCGGAACCTCTTGGACTGTGGCAAACGGATCCATTCGCGCTGGAGGAGAGGGGTGGCCTATTGCTTGGGCGCGGCGCCGCAGACGACAAGGGCCCGCTCGTTGCGGCGCTTGCGGCGCTCTACGACGTTGGGCAACTCGAAAATGTTAAGATTACAGTTCTATTTGAAGGGGCCGAGGAAATTGGCAGCGTCGGCTTTGGAGAATTTCTTAGGGATAGCGGCGATCAAATCGATGGCCACGTCGCAGTCGTCGCCGACGGCGGCTGCCCCGATGAGTCAACGGCTGCGCTCATAACCGGGTTGCGGGGGCTGATTTCGTTTGAGCTGTCCATTCGCACGGCGGAGCGAGACATCCATTCCGGCTACGGCGGCTGCACTCCCAACGCCCTGCATGAGCTAATGAAACTGTGTGGAAAATTTCACGGCGAAGGCGGAGAAGTGGCAATTCCGGGCTTCTACGATGGAATTCTGGCTCCTGGGCCCGGTGAGATTGAGGCCTTTCGTCTCCTCGATTGCCGCAGGAATTTTCCCGCCGAATTGGGTGTGCGCAGCCAATTGGAGGTTTTCCGAGATATGCCGCCAAGCGCGGTCCACGGCCTAATGCCGTCTCTGGAGATCAATGGCGCATGGGGCGGCCACTTGGGGTCCGGGTGCAAAACAATAATTCCGGCGGAAGCGTCCGCTAAATTTACTGTGCGAACCGTTCCCGGACAGAGGCGGGAGCTTTTGGGGGAGTCCGTCGCCGAATTTGCTAGGGCAAACTGCCCACCCTACGGGTCCGTTGCGCTAAACACCTCCTACGGCGGCAACGCCTACGCCATCGATTGGCCGCACGTTGGGGAAAAATTTTCTGTGCTCTTCGGCGCCATGGAGCGCTCCATGCGGCTAGAGTTTGGCGGTGAACCGCTGCGGCTGAGGGAGGGAGGCAGCATCGGAGTTGTGGGTGACTTTAGGGAGCTGCTTGCGGCGGATTCGATTATTTTGGGCATTGTGCCGATTTCGTCGAACATCCACGCCCCGAACGAAAACTGGACGCTTGGAGCCTTTGGGCGAACGCGCCGCTCACTGGTGAGATTCTTGGAGTTTGCCAACGAATTGCCATAGGCCTTGGGCGCTGCTCCCTACTTTTTGTCGTGCGCTGCCGTTGCGCCGTACGGGTTGTTCCACGTTTGCGCAGGCACATATCTGTTGCCGTACGTGGGTGTGGTGGTGGAGGCGACGCCTGCGCCTATGCTTGCCGATAGGGCTTTCTTGCGCGTCAGCTCTCTCAGCGCTTGATACGTTGGCGATCCATCATAATTTGGCGGCACATTGGAGTCGCCGTTTGCCGGGCGATTTCCGACTTGGTTGCCGCTTGCGCTGGAAAGTGCATTCATGATTTTCCTTTTTTTTGCCGAATTGGCGCGACTGGCGAGCTAGTCACCTAGCGGTTTTCGGGCAAGTGAATGCGCGCAACATATGCAGCTTCGTTCCCATTGGCCAGATTTGTTGCGCCAACCTGGACAGTGACAGCATCAAAAATCTGATGCGCTCTGAACCGCACTGCAAAGTGGTCACCGATATTGAGTCCGCCTGCGAAAAGCGTTTGCACGTCATTTACAAAACGCATAGTCGCAGGAACCATTCCTCCTCCGTTGCCTGCTTGCTGCTGGGGAGCTTCGGCTGCCCGTTGGTTTGGTGCTATCGGAATCATAAGTTATCCTTTTCTGCAAACTGGCGTCACTGGCTTCATCCAGCGGCGCAACCATTCGCCATTTGGGTGCCTAGCAAGCCGGCGCCCATCGGTCAAGGGGATAAGTTGTGTAGCACCAACGAATTACGTAACGAATGGGCCAATTGCCTAGGGGGATGGTTTTCCAATTTCCGCCATGCGCGCTTCCATTTCGGCGCGCCGTAGAGCCTCCAAAAGATTGGCCAACTGCCCATCCATTATTTGTGGTAAATTGTGCAGCGTTAGGCCAATGCGGTGGTCAGTCAGACGATTTTGCGGAAAATTGTAGGTGCGTATGCGCTCCGAACGGTCGCCGCTGCCGATTTGGCTGCGCCTATTGCTGTCGTACTTTTCCCTTTCTTCGCTGCGGCGCCTTTCCAGCAGCCTCGCGCGGAGCACTTTCGTCGCCTTCACCTTGTTTTTCTGCTGAGATCTTTCGTCGGCGCATATGACGATCATGCCGGTGGGCTTGTGGAGAATCTGCACGGCAGAATCGGTTGTATTTACTCCCTGTCCGCCTGGGCCGCTGGCTTTGCACACCGTAATTTCCAGTTCCTCTGGAGCAATTTGCACGTCAACCTCTTCCGCTTCCGGAAGCACCGCCACCGTCGCAGTGGATGTGTGTATGCGGCCGTTAGCTTCCGTCACCGGAACGCGCTGTACGCGGTGGACTCCGCTCTCCAACCTGAGTGTGCGATAGGCGTTTTCGCCGCCAATGGAGAAAATTATTTCCCTAAAGCCGCCACTTTCTGCGCCGCTGGCGCTAAGCAATTCAACGGTCCATGCGGAGCACTCCGCAAGGCGCACGTACATGCGGTAGAGATCCCCAGCAAAAAGTGCCGCTTCGTCTCCTCCGGTTCCGGCGCGAATTTCAATGACCGTATTGCGCGAATCGTCGGGGTCTTCGGGGGCCATTAGGCCCATCAGGCGAAAGTGTGCATCGCCCTCTTCGGCCGAGACGCGTCCAAGCTCTTCCCTGGCGAGAAACTTGATGTCTTCGTCGCAACCTTGGTCCGCCAGGATCGATTCCGCTTCCAGACGAGCCTGCTCCAGGGAACGGCAGCGGCCATGGGCCTCCAGAAGCTCTCCAATGCGGCGATGCTCACGCGCCACGGCGGCGGCCCGCCTGCCGTCGCCGTAGAAAGTTGGCTCAGCCATTTCTTTGGCCAGCTCTCTCTGCCGCTCCACAAAGCGATCAACTGGAGGAATGCTGTCCATTGGATTGGCGGCGGTGCGGATGGAGGGAGTCGAACCCTCACCTCAAGCTTGGGAAGCTCGCGTATTGCCGCTATACTACACCCGCGTCGGCTCTTTCCTGGGGGAGGCGGCGGAGTCGGCAAGCGCAAAATGGTGCGGATGGCTCAATTTTGCCGAGGCACCGCTGCGCCGATGGCGCAGCTAGAAAAATTTCGAGAGCTAATGTTTTTGCGTGCGCCATCTCAGTTCTCCAGATATACTCCACGCAACCGATATGGCTGATGTGGGATTTAATTTTTTTGGTGGCATCAGATTCAATTTGGTTGATGAGGAATTCTCCAGGGCGATGCAGTCGCTTAGGGACTCCGTAACGCCGTCCAAAGACATTGCGAGTATTTCCACTGGAAATGTAGCCGACGACGACGAAAGTGTAAATACTTCTGATCTCGCCACCTCATTATTTAGAGCTTCAGATGATGTTGGTTGTCTGTTCGTGTGCGATTATGACGCGAAGCTTTCGGCTGGGCAGAAGTTTTTTTACGTTTTGCTTTTGCTGGTCACATTCGGCTTTTACCAGCGTTCGATCAGGATGGGTACGCAAAGGCTTGTGGAGGCGGTGAAAGCTGGCGGCGCAGCTGATGATGTCAGGAGAATTTTGGTCGAAATTTTAGGTGAGAGCAATAGAGGGGCCATTGGCGACATTGTCAAAGATGGCAACATCGAGGCCGTTGTCGAATGCGCCAATGTTTCCGGTGCCGTCGCCGTTTTAGGCAACAAGTTCGATTCGCTATTTGTGGCCGCAAACAAAGAAAGTGTAGATGGGACGAAACCAAAATTCAATAGGGCATTTGAGCTGCTTGCCTTCGCCGCATGCGCAAAGGCCGATAACCTTAGCGAAGCGATTGATGCCGTTGGAGCAGCTGACGACGCGCGGGGAATTGCGGAAGCGCTAAACAAACTTACGGACGGCGAAGCTCAAGTCTTCAAAGCCAAAGGCGGTGCGGAATGTGATGACCTCGAAGCCCACAAAGCGGAAATAGTTAACCTCCTTAAGTTTATCCATGCCGATTTTGAACTCGCAAAAGTAATGGATTGGCGTGCCGCCCGCATTGCAGCGGCCGAAAAGATTTTTAACCTTGCAGAGTGGAAAAGTTTAGTTGGCAATGCTGGTGCGGATACATATTATGCTGCAGATATCATTCGCAATAGTCGTGGCGCGCATGCGGCCGCGACAGAAATTGCGGAAAAAATTAAAACTCTCATTGGCGACGGCGGTATTTATGAGGGAAAGTTAGCGTTGAAATCTGCTCCAAATGAAGAATTGGTGGCAGACTCCATTACCGTAGAGCTGATTATTGAATCCATTGCGGAATATGTGCGTTCGCAATACGAAAAGCTCGCGAAAGAAGATGCCATCCATGATTCTTTCTATTGGAATATCGCAGGACGTCCCGGCAGTCTTGGAGAGTTTCTTGGTGTGATTGGGCTGACACTAAAGGGTGGAGAGGAAAATGTTCGCACATCCCGTCCCTCGTTGACTGAATATATACTTACCTGTGGCGGACCGCTAGTACTTCATGTTTCCAGTTCGTGCGCTAGAGCGATAACTGCAGTGAAAGTAAAAGATGGAAAAACTGCCAAAACGCTAATTGATGGTGAAGTGGCCGAAGCGAAAGACAGTGCAAAAAGAGAAGCTGCCGAAGCAATTAAGGCGCTTATGGGGAGGAAGCCTGCAGCCTCTGCGGAAGCGCCGGAAGAATCTGGAGGTAGCTGATCCTGTTCCGCGGAATGTTCAATCGAAGATTTGCGACGCGCTAGGCCCTAAATGGCGGGCTGATGTTTTTTCTTCTTGCGTCATCCCGGCTTCATTGTCATACTGCTGCTGAGGAAGTAAAAAATATGAGCATCGGATTAGGATTCATTGGCTCCTTCAGAGCCACTGCGCTCCAAGCGGAGCTTGGCAAGCTCGTGGGCAAAGTCGAGACAACTGCGACCGGTCTGGGGCACGCTAAAGCAGTGACTACTGGCAGCGCTATAGGTGGTGGTGCCGAATCCAAAACTGAAAAACTCCTGGATCTTGGCAAAGCGTTGTCTGCGGGCATAGTGGGCGGTGTCGATGACAAATTCGGAAGCGTAAAAACGTCAGCCGGGCAGAAGCTTTTATTTCTTCTGCTGTCGCTAATTACGTTTGGCGTCCTTCCAATCGTGATTAGGAGCGGTGCGCGCCATGCTGCCGCGGTGACGGAAAGAGGCGATGAAACCGCGCTAAAGGATATTTTGGTCAAAGCTTTTGGCGGTGACAATGCCAACAAAATTGCTGACAGTTCATACATCAAGAATGCCGTCGCATGCGCAAAAGCCTCCTCGGCCGCCATCGCCATATGCAAATCATTGGATAAAGCGTTCGCCGTTGAAGATGGTGGAGCGAGTGAATCTTCTGCGGACGCTGGTGGCACTGCAAAGTCCCAAAAACCACCAATGAAAGCGTCTGCAATGTTTATCAAATATGCCTTTTCGACCGCTGAAGATCTTGATGATTTAGCCGGCAAGACAGCTGACGCTGCGGACGCAGATGCGCTACTGACTATTTTAAATGAAAAACTCGCGGGGGAAGCAACTCAAAAATTCAAGCTTAATGGCGGTGACGATCAGTCTGAAGGAGAGGGTCTTGGTAAACTTAAAAGCGAGATAGCTAGTTTCATTAAACTTATCTCGGCCAGTTCAAAACTTGCGGAGGCGCTGAGCCCAGAGGACATGCGCAAAAAAGCGGCCGCGGAAGTCCTTGGGGGTGCAGCGTGGGCGCAAAAGGCCGGTAAAAAAGATGCAGAAGAGTACTATGCGACAGTTGCCTCTCGAGATGGCGGAAAATCGGCAAAACGACTGAATGGTGGCGTCAAAGAGATTGCCGACATAATTAATTCGCTACTTGGTGAAGATGGTGTGTTCGTAGGCAAAATAGCGTATGCTACAAGCCAAAGTGATGCCATAGTCAAAAGCGACGATTCCACTGATCTTACTAATGCATTCAAATCGGCCATTGCGGAGTTTGTGCGCACGGCCGTTGAGACACATTTGAGGGGAGGCAAAGAACTCAAGGATTTCCGGGCTATCGCCGCTCCCGCTAAAATAGGGGAGCTTCTTGCTATGCTGGGGCTGGTGGTGATAGGCGGTGAAGACGGCCTTAGCGGGGACGCTGACCTAAGTAAGACTAGTGGCCTAAAAAGGATTGGTGGAAAAGTTGCAGTCCTTCTCAGTAGGTATGTGGAAATACTAAAAACGGCTAAGGTGGATGAAGAAAAAACGCTTGGGCAGCTAATTGAGGACAAAATAAGCGCAGCAAAAAAGGGCGCGGAAGATGCGGCCGGTGTTGCGAGGGGGACCTTTATTGAAGCTACTGCTGTCCAGGAGGCTGAGGTGTCACGGGAAGAACCCCAAGAAAAAGAGCAAGCAGGTCAAGATGATGATTGAACATGATTCCGCTGAAGATTTGCTGCGGCGCTACTAAGCCCTAGGCTATGGACTTGCGGCTGCGCGTAGGCGAACTGCGAAGATGCGCTAGGCGGGCGACTCCATTGGGCGCCCGCCGCGAGTGTTCCTGCCGTTAAATTTTCGTTTTCGCTGCGAATTTTCGTGGAAGCCATTCGCGCGTGGCTCTGGAAGCCGCCGATTTTTTTGGGAAAGTTCATATAAATATGGGCGACGGAAGGAAGATTGCGCGTGCCATCGGCAGGAAAATTTTCGACCCCATAGGGAATCCAGCCGTCGAGGTTGATGTCGTCCTGCTGGACGAATCTGGAGGTCGCGCCGCCGTCATGTCCGGCGAGCTGGCGTTGTGCGACTAATGAGTGCGCGGCGATGGCCAGCAATTTGCCCCAGTGCGCTAGGGCGGCAAAGGTGTGCTTGCCGCCGCGCACATTATAAATGCCGGCGCTGGATATCGCAGGCCAGGAGCTGGGAGAAAGATTTTTCCGATTTTTGATGTTTTTTCTTGCGTCATCCCGGCCTCATTGTCATACTATTCTTGAGGAATTAAAAATATGAGTGACCCACTTAAGCTTGGAGTGTTCGGATCCATAAAGTCCGCTTCCATTGAAGCCCAGATTGCTAAGCTTGAAAGCAATCTTAGTAAGTCTGTAACCGAACTGGGCGGCACCGCAAATGTGTCTACTGAAGCTAGTGCAGGTGGCGCAAAGCCAGAAGTCGTAGGCATTGCCGGTGCGCTATTGAGCGCCATAAAAGCTGATGCTAGTTCGCCTGGAGTCGCAAAACCAACAGCTGCGCAAAAGCTTATATTTTATGTGCTGGTGGCAATTACATTTGGCATTCTTGCGCTCATGGTTAACAGAGCTGTGGGTGGCGTTGTCGCGGCGGTGCAAGGTGGCGATTTGGAAAAGGTTAAAACTGCTTTGAAAGATGCTTTCGGAGATACGGATGGCGAAAAAATTGCTCAAAGCCCATACATCACGAATGCCGCCGCAAACGCAAGAGCCGTTTCGGCCGCCGCTTCCGCGTGTGACGCGATAAATGTCGCGTTCGACATTGAGGCCGCCAAAAGCCAGAAGACGGGCGCTGACGAAGACAAGAAGGCGCCAGTACCCACTAAGGCTTCGGAGCTGCTTGTCGGACTTTTGTGCGGAAAAGCGGACAAGCTTAGCGCATTAGCTGAAGCTATTGATAAAGCCAACGACGCTAACGCACTAGTGAAAGCGTTAAATGATAACCTCGCGACTAACGAAACTCAAACTTTCAAAATTAAAGCCGGTGGTTCTGCTCCGAGTGGAGATGGCTTTACCAAACTTAAAAACACGACACTTAGTCTCGCTAAGCTTATCGGCGCCAGTTCCGCATTTGCTGTGGCACTGGATCTAACGGCGTCCCGCAAAGCAGCTGCCGTGAAAGTTCTTGCGAATGAGGCGTGGAGGGACAAGACGGGCAAAAAATCGGCAAATGAGTATTACGCGACAGTTGCGCTTACTGATGATGCCACCCTGAAAGGAACTGTGGACACTGCTGCCGCAGAGGTCGCCGCGGCGCTTAAAGCACTAGTTAATAAAACTGGCAGTGACGGCACGAACAAACTCAAGGGCAAAATAGCGGTTGTGGCAGATTCATCCGCAGCCGTAGACGAAGACGGCATTGTTGGTGATAAGCTTGCAGAAGGCGTTGGGGAGTTTGTGTGCAAAGCCGCTGAAAAACATTTAAGTGAAGGCGGGAAGCTCGAAGATCTTTCAGTTGCCGTTCCCACTAAAGCATTGGAACTTCTTCCGGTGCTTGGGCTGGCGAAGCTAGATAGTAATGTCGACATTACTGATGCTACGACCGCGGAATC
The DNA here is from genome assembly GCA_031268535.1 of Puniceicoccales bacterium. Classification (GTDB taxonomy): domain Bacteria; phylum Verrucomicrobiota; class Verrucomicrobiia; order Opitutales; family JAIRLM01; genus JAIRMB01. The sequence goes on from JAIRXB010000014.1 coordinate 18,294, forward strand.
GGTTGGCCTCGGAGGCGAGGTGACAGGAAAGATTAAGGTCCTTGCTGACAAATATGTGGCAATGCTAAAAGCGGCAAATGTAGGCGAAACAAACAAAACGCTTGGGCAGCTAATTGAAGAAGAAGTAACCAAAGCGAAAACGAATGCTGAAGCGACGGCTACTGCTGCAAGAGCTGCATTTATTGGTGCTGTTACTCCTGCGAAGATTCCACCTTCAGATCCGAAAGCGCCGAAAAAACCTGCTGAAGATACTAAATGAAAGCCGTAAATGATCTGCCGACGATTTGCGGCGACGTCTAAGCCCTAGACGATGGACTGACGGTGGCGCGTAGGCGAACTGCGAAGGCGCGCTTGGCGGGCGACCTCATTGGGCGTACGCCGCGAGTGCTTCCGCCGTTAAATTTTCATTTTCGCTGCGAACTTTCGCGCGGAAATCATTTATAGGTGGCTCTGGCAGGCGAATAACCAAATATTGGTGACGGAAGGAAGATTGCGCGCGTCATCGGCATGGAAATTTTCGACCCGATAGGGAATTCAGCCGTTGAGGTTGATATCGTCCTGCGGGACGGATCCGTAGGACGCGCCGCCGTCTCGTCCGGCGCCAGCACCGGCGAGAGGGAGGCGCTGGAGTTACGCGACTGCGATGCGCCCAATGAGTACCTCGGTGATGACCCGCAATTTGCCCCCGTGCGCTACGGCGGCAAAGGTGTGCTTGCTGCGGTGCACAACATAAATGCGGCGATGGGGCCCGGAATCGTCGCGCTGGACGCCGCAGACCAGGGGCTGGGGAAAAGTTTTTCCGCTCTTTAACGTTTTTTCTTGCGTCATCCCTGCTCCATCGCCATACTAATTTTAGGGAATTAAAGATATGGCTGCACCTGTGAACACTCCTACCTTCTTTGGTGGCCTTAGGGTCTCCGTTGCTGAACGCGAATTTCACAGTGCCATTAGCGCGCTCAAGGAATCCGTAACCAAGCTGAATGTTGGTGCTGATGTGAGGACTGGAGGTGCTGGTTCTGAATCCGCCCAAAAGACAGAACGTCTGGGTCTCGCCGAAGCGTTGTTTGGCGCCGCAGAATCGAATCAAGGCCTGTTTGCGGTCTCGGGTGTGAAACTTTCGGTTGCGCAAAAAATTGTTTACATTATTCTCGTCTTGGTTACGCTTGGTTGCTATGGATGCACGATCGAGGGCAGCGTGCGAGCTGTTGTTGGGCAGCTAAAGGAGGGCAAAGACGCTGCTGAAGTCGGGGCGGCTTTGAAGAAAATTGTAGGCGGCAGACAAGCGGATGTTGCGTTGTTTGTCGGCGACGGCAAACACCTTGGGCCCCTTGGCAAACATGTTGCCGCCGCATCGGCCGTCGACAACCTAGCTAATCAATTCAACGCGCTGTTTAGCGTCAAAGACAAGAGCGGCAGCACTGCTAGCGATGTCACCAAATTCGATAAAGCGTTCGAGCTGCTTGCCTCTGCGTCATTCGCAAGTGCGGACAAACTTAGCGACGCAATTGATGAAGTCAATAAAAGTTCCGCTGCTGACGCCGTGGTGGTTGCTTTAAATAAACTTAATACTGGCGCAGCTCAAGAATTTAAGCTTACAGATGGTGCATCACCTGATAAGTTTGGTGACACCAAAGTGGGGATTGCTAAGTTCTTAGCGCTTCTCTCCGCAAATCTTAATTTTGCAAATGCACTGCCCGCGAAGGACGCCCGCGTTGCGGTTGCTGGGACAATTCTTGCAGGCGAATCTTGGGCAAAGAAAGTCGCGGAAAAAAGTGCTAGCGAATACTACCTTGCAGTTGCGACCGCAAGTGAATCCGAAGGGAAAGCGACATTCGACGCAAAAGCGGCGGCGGTTGTCAGTGCATTTAAAACACTAGTTGGTTCTGACCAAGCTTTTGAAGGCAAATTGGCGCTTGCGGCAACCCTAGGCGATAAAGTTGAAGGCGGTGGCATTACTGCTGAGTTGATTTCCGAATCAATTGCGGAACATGTGCGCGGTAAGTACGAGGCACATTTAAATGCAGGCGGAACAAGCGACACTTTTAGCGTAGGAAGGCCCGCTAATCTTGGAGAGCTTCTTGGAGCCGTAGGGCTTGGGATAAAAAGTGGCGAAGTTGGAATCAAAGCCACTGATGCTGCGGTAGCAGACAACAAAGTCACCGAAGATGCTGTGGCGGCATTTATGGCCGCTGTTGAGCAGTGTATTGTGTGGATAAAAGCGGCGAAAGTGACAGGTGACAAAACCATCGAAACGTTAATTACGGATGCGGTTGAAAGTAAGAAACGAGTCGCAGAAAATGCCGTTAGCGACGCGCGGGACGCATTATCTGCTACTGCTAAGTCGGTGCCACCTGCATCCGCATCATAGGTGCGTCCCAAACGATGGAACGGCGGTGGCCCAATTCGCCAGGGCCACCAATTTGGCCGCTGAAGGCGTGTGGATTCATTTTTTCCAATAAATCCACACGTCTTTCCGCATTCGCAATTTCGCAAAAGGCCTGCGAAAGGAGTTTTGCCTGTGAGTATTTCGTTCACCCAATCTATCGTGGCTCACTCGGCTTTGAACAGGCTTGCCGACGATGTGGCCAAGCGCGCTTCATCGGCAACGACCGACATTGGTGCCGCCGCAAAAGTGGCAACGAAGGCTAATGTTGTTGCCGCTGGCGGTGTGGCTGCGGCGACGGATTGCGCAGTCGCCAAAGCGCTAGTTTGCGCGGTGAAGATTGACGACGACAAAACCCTTGGCTGCGTTGCACAACTTTCTTTCGGGGTAAGACTTGCATGGTTTGCGCTCACATTGTTTAGTTTTGGCCTATGGCATTTCCTGGTGGTTAATCGCCAATCGCGGGATGTATCCGACAAGTTGATTGGAGCGGGCGGCGACTCCATTGACGCCGATGGACTGAAAAGAATCTTAGGTGAAGAGTTGGGCGAAAAATTAGCCAATTCTTCATACGTTAGGAGCTGCACGGTCGCCACAAGCCTCTCCGGGGCGGTTGACGATTTTGCGGGCAAATTTAACGCAGCATTCACAGTAGCTAAATCCACTGAGGCAGAGGTAGAAAAGCAAACAACATTCCAGAAGCCGATTGAGCTGCTTGCCTACGCTACGCACCTGGCCCAAAATGCAAGTTATCATTATCTAATGGCGTTTGCTGGCGCCATGAGCGGGACTAGTGATGTCTATGAATTGATGGATGTGCTGAATCGTTATGTCATAGATGGCGGGCAAGCATTTTTGATCGCGGAAAGTGCGCCTGCTGAACTAGCAACCTTTGAAGATTTAAGGGCGGCCCTAGTGGCGTTCGTCCGCCTTACCGCCGCCGCCATGGGCATAGCGGAAACGTTGGATCCGAAGGCATTGCGCCAGGAAGCTGCCAAAAATGTGTTTTACGATAGCAGTGCGTGGAGGGAGTTTGAGAGTGCTGCCGAAAGAGCAAACGATGAATGTGACGCCAATGCGGCCGTTAAAGCGGCAATTGATGGTCAAAATGTTTTTGGAGAGGAAAAAGGCGATGAAGCAACGGCGTTCAATGCATGCTTTGGGAAGCTGGTAGCCGCTCTCGGGCGCGGCGGGCCCATTGAAGGCGCCATTGCGAGTGCCGATGGCAGCGCAATTGCCGATGGAGACGCGCTAAGGGATGCGATCAAGAGCGAAATCGACCATAAGATTTTCTGGAGAGCATTAGTCGTATCCGTAGTCTACTACTATAAGATGTTCCTCATTGGCGATCCCTACAAAAAACAAGATTTCGCCGCATCGTTGGCCGAAGAAGATGGCGGTTGCCTTGTGAGATTGCTCGGTCTACGGTTTTTTGGCGCCGCATCATCGGATGGAATGGAAAGGGATGCTGCCAGCAGGGCGATTGCAGACGCCATCCGGCCCCTCATTGTCGAACTTGCCGACGTCATTGCTGCGGCTAAGTTCAGTGTAGACGGTGCGGATGTGACCGTAGAAGATCTAATTGCGAAGGAAGAAACTGCGCTAAAGACTAAAGCTGAGACAGCAATTTTAAATGCGCGAGACGTTTTTATCGCTGCCGCTAGGGAGGTCGCCACTTCTAGCGCCAGCGCTGAAGACGCTGAGTAGGTGGATCGTGGGAGGCGTTTTGCGCCAAGAGGTCCGTTGGTGGAAAGTCCTTTGGCGCTAGGTTTTTGATTTCCGCCTAAAATTTTCTGTGGGATTTTCGCGAATGGCTTTGACAGCTACCGATTTTTTTGGGAAAGTGCATGAACATGGGTGACGGAAGGAAGATTGCGCGCGTCATCGGCAGGGAAATTCTCGACTCTAGAGGAAATCCCACCGTTGAGGTTGATATCGTCCTGCGGGACGGATCCGTAGGACGCGCCGCCGTCCCGTCCGGCGCCAGCACCGGCGAGAGGGAGGCGCTGGAGTTGCGCGACTGCGATGCACCCAATGAGTACCTCGGCGATGACCCACAATTTGCCCGCATGCGCTACGGTGGCAAAGGTGTACTTGCTGCGGTGCACAACATAAATGCGGCGATGGGGCCCGGAATCGTCGCGCTGGACGCCGCAGACCAGGAGCTGATTGATGGCGCTCTGTGCGCCATGGACGGCACGGAAACTAAAAAAAATTTGGGGGCCAATGCGATTTTGGCCATATCTCTTGCGGCTGCGCGGGCGGCGGCGAAGTCCATCGGCATGCCACTCTACCGCTACATCGGCGGCGTAAACGCTAAAATCTTGCCGGTGCCAATGATGAATGTGCTGAACGGCGGAGCCCATTCCGATGCGCCAATCGACTTTCAGGAGTTTATGTTGGTGCCGCGTGGCGCTAAGTCGTTCTCCGAGGCGCTGCGAATGGGCGCGGAAATTTTCCATTCCCTAAAGGGCATTCTGCGGGCGCGAAAGTTGTCGACCGCCGTCGGCGATGAGGGCGGCTTTGCTCCCAATTTGCCATCGGCCGAGGCCGCATTTGATGTGCTGTGCGAGGCTGTCATCGGTTCCGGATACGACCTCGGCGAGCAGGTTTTCTTTGCTCTGGATGCGGCTGCATCGGAATTTTATGACGGCGAACGGCAACGCTACGTTTTTAAAAAGTCAGACAAGTCGGAGCGTAGCGCCGAGGAGTTGATCACGTACTACGAGCGGCTCTGCGCCCGCTATCCGATAGTTTCCATAGAGGACGGTCTCGACCAAAATGATTGGGGCGGCTGGAAGATGCTCACGAAGAAGCTGGGTGATAGCGTGCAGCTGGTTGGCGATGACCTATTTGTCACCAACTGCAGCTATTTGGCGGAGGGCATAGGTGGCGACGTTGCAAACGCCATTTTGGTGAAGGTTAACCAAATTGGTACGCTGACGGAGGCATTGGATGCTGTGGAGCTGGCGAAGCGGTCAGCCTACGGCACAATCATTTCACACCGGTCTGGCGAAACGGAAGACAGCACCATTGCCGACATAGCGGTCGGCACGGGCGCCGGTCAGATTAAGACGGGGTCGCTCTCCAGGACCGACAGGATGGCAAAATATAATCAGCTTCTCCGCATCGAAGAACATCTGGGCGCGAGGGCGCGCTACGGCTCCTAGGGCAATGGCCATCAAGCTGGATCTCGTTCGCGGTGAATTGGTGGCGCGGCCGAATCGCTTCGTGTTTACGGCGAAAGTGAATGGCGAAACGGTGCGACTCCACTGTCCCGTGACGGGCAGCATTGGCGGCATATGCGACTTTAGTTCAATGCCGTGCCTGCTGAGTCCCGCTGGCGCTGGAGGGCGATCAACTGCCGGCACGGTGGAGGGCATTTCGCTCGATAGGGGCAAATCCTGGATCGGCATAAACCAAAATCACGTGAACCGGTGGATGGAGCAGTTTCTCCAGGAAAATGCGCTGGATGAGATGGTTCCGTGCGCCGGGGCAACCGTTAGTCGTGAGGTGCGGGTCGGCAATTCGCGGCTAGATCTTTGCGTGATGGCCGGCGAAAGGCGCACCTACATCGAAGTAAAAACACCAATGCGGGACCTGCTCCTCGGCGACAATGTGGAATTTCATCGGCCGTCCTCTTCCGACTATTTTGCTCGCGGCATCAAGCACTTTGAGGAACTTGCCAAATTGGCGGTGGCGGGCAACCGTACGGTTGTGGCCCTATGCTGTATGTATGACGCATCGCCATTTAGGCCGCCGCAAACGGAATGGGGAAGGCACATCCAGGAGGCCGTAAATCGCGCAAGGCACTGCGGCGTAGAAATGTGGCAGGTAAATTTAAAGTTGAGCCCGAAACGCATTTCCGTGGCGTCCATCAGGAATATGCCGCCATTTTTTGCGGGGCCATAGTGCGGTTTCAGCGGTCGATTTCTTCGGCTTCGGCGCCGCGAAGAATGTGTATGTCTCTGGTGGCGTTATCCTGCAGCACATCTATGATGTCGTCCTTGGTGACTATGCCTATCAGTCTGCCCATGTGGTCGACGATGGGGGGCGCTCTGCCTGTTAGATTCAGCCATCACCTGCACCACGAGAGCGGTGGAATCGTCGGCGTGGCACGCGCTGTGGCGATCGCAGTCCAATATTTTGCCTATGCGCCGTTTGCCGTCCGCTTTGATTAGCGTGTGCAACGACACGCTGCCGGCGAGACGCCGCGATTAGGCGTTTTGGGGAACGGCGTAGCGCTACACCGCGGCGCCTATCTCCAAGTGTCGCCATTCCGTCCGCTAAATGTGGACCTGCTCGCGCGCGACTTGCTCTTCGACGACGATGCGAAATTTCATCGGCTCTACCAATCCGGCTATTTTGCTCGACGCATCGAGCGATTCCGTCCGCTAAATTAGAGCAGCAGCGAACAGCCGATGCGGAGGAAGAAAAACATTCCCATGGTGTCCGTTATCATGGTGAGAAATATGTAGGCGCTTTGGGCGGGATCGAATTTCAATTTGTGAAGCGTGAACGGGATTACCGCGCCCGATAGTCCGCAGAGGGAAAGATTGGCGGTCATGGCAAGAAAAATTGCGGCGCCGACTCGCACGTTGCGCGTGAGCAGTGCGCTGGCTGCGCCCGCCACAACTCCAATGGTGAGGCCGTTGCATAGGCCCTTGAGCGTTTCTCGCACGCATATGCCGACGGTGTCGCCGCGGCGCCACTGGTCCATGGCGATGCTGCGGATGGCGACCGCCAGCGTCTGTCCGCCGGAATTTCCGCCAAGGCTGGTCACCAGCGTCATGAACACCGCCAGGAGTGGAAGTTGTTCTATCTGCGGCTGAAAAAATGACACCACAAGGGAGCCCAATGCGGCGGTGAAAAGATTGAAAACTAGCCACGGGTTGCGCCTGAAGACGCTGCAGTGCACCGGATCGTGTATGGTTTCTTCGGCTCCGGCGCCGTGGAGGATGTGTATGTCCCTGGTGGCGTTGTCCTGCAGCACATCTATGATGTCGTCGTTGGTGACTATGCCTATCAGTCTGCCCATGTGGTCGACGATGGGGACGCTCTGCCTGTTGGATTCCGCCATCACCTGCGCCACGAGAGCGGTGGAATCGTCGGCGTGGCACGCGCTGTGGCGATCGCAGTCCAATATTTTGCCTATGCGCTGCTTGCCGTCCGCTTTGATTAGCGTGTGCAATGACACGCTGCCGGCGAGGCGCCCGTTTGAGTCGACGGCGTAGATGACATCCAAATTTTCGTTGTCCACTACGCCGGAGCGCAGTTTCTGCAGCATCTCGTCGACCGACCATTCTGTGTGGGCCTTGTTCACGAGCGGAGTCATGACGCCGCCGGCCGAATCTTTGTCGTAGGAGAGAAGGTTGTAAATTGTCTCCGACGATTCGACTGGCAATTTGCCAAGGAGCCTGTCCCTGTCCTCCTCGTCGAGGCGACGCACGATGTAGGCGGCGTCGTCGGGCTCCAGCAGCGAAAGAATGCGCAGGGCGCGCATACCTTTCAGTTGCGCCAAAACTCCAGCGGAGTCTTCGGATGGCAAAGTTGAGAGCACTTCGCCGGCGAGGCTGTCAGACAGTTTCTTTAGAAATTCTGACTGGTCGGCCGGCTCTAGCCGCAGGAGCACTTGGCCGAGTTTGCGCGGCGAAGTGCGGGAAAGTTTCCGGCGATCGAGGCCGCGAAAGTCCTTTCCGTAGAGCTCCATGAGCTCGTCGAAGCCATATTCGTCGCAGCTCGAAGCGCCGTCGCCCTCCGGGATCCAACCTCCGCCAATGCTGCCGTCGTCCGCCATGGCACCACTAAAAATTTTTAAATTTCATAGGTTTCCTGCGGCTCCGGATTAAATATCCTCGCAGCGGGGAGTGCCATGGTGAGGGCTCCCTCGAACCATTTCCGCGCGTTACCGTCGCCGTGGGAAAGCACTATTGAAGATGGATTCATCACCTTTGCCAAATGAAGCAGGTCCTCTCTGTCGGCGTGGCCGCTGAGGTCGTAGTGCTCCACCCTGGCCCGTATGGGCGTTTCAAACTCAAGAGTTTCAAAGCGAAAGATGTCCCCTGGAGCCTGGCCGAGCAGCTTTCCGCCGGGAGTGTCAATGTCGCAGTAGCCGGTAAAGGCTATGAGGTTATGGCTGAACGGCATCAATGACGCTGCGACCTGATAGGCGGGAGTGTTTTCAACCAACATGCCGCTACTCATCACAAATAGGCTCGATCGGCGAATGTCTATGCCGGCCTTTACGCGACTGCGTGGAAGCGGCCTGACGTTTAGGGCGTTGAGGGAGCGTTTCCTGAATACCATTTCACCCTCCGGCGCAAGGCGATGTCCAAGATTTTGAAGGACTGGCGGAGAGATGCGGTCCGGCGCAGTGTAGTTGAGCCCATATTTTTTGCCATTTCTGCCTATTTTTTCAAATACATCTACCACGGCCAAGCCGAGTCCGGAGCAGTAGACGGGAAAATTTCGCGGTAAAATTCCGCGGTGCCGGGCCTCGCATATGAGCGTAACAACTTCCTGCATGCGGCCAAGGGCGAAGACTGGAAGAAGGCACGAGCCACCCTCGCGGAGCGCCTTGGCCACCGACTCGAGGAGTCGATCCGCTTCGTCCTCGTAGGTGAAATTCGCCGAGTGTTCCGCAAGACCCCTGGTGGTTTCCGTTACCAGCGTATCAACCTGCATGGTTGGTATTTGGGCGCCGTTGAGAGTGTGCTGGCGCCGGAACAGTATGTCGCCGGTAAAAAAATGTTTCTTGCCGCCATGTTCGAGCAATACTGCAGCCGCCCCCATGACGTGTCCGGCCGGATAGAATGTAATCCGCAGGTGCTCTCCGTTTTTTACGAACTCGCGCGTTCTGCCAAAGTGCATCGCAAAAACGTCGAGGTCGATGGCGTCGGCCTCGCTGCGGGAAAAGAGCGGATATTCTTCGACCTCTTTCTCGTCGCGCTGCTTAAGCATTACCGTATAGGAATTTTGCAGCATAACCGGCAAAATTTCTCGCGATGCCGGCGTCATGAGAACGCGGGCAGACGGCTGACTCCTGTGAATGCAGGGCAGCGATCCGATATGGTCTAAGTGGCAATGAGTTAGGATAATGAGATCGACCGAATCGGGCGCGATGCGCGTATAGTCCGGCAGGCACGCGAGACCAACATCTTTCGGGCTCATGCCTCCATCAATGAGGAGGCGGAACTCACCAACATCAACCAATAGGCTATGGGCGCCAATTTCCCTTTTGGGATTCAAATCTGTAAACTTCATAGCGTCCCGCCATGTTTCCTGCTAATGTAACCCTACTGGAGCAATTGGCGCAAAACGACCACATTGCACTACCCATTTTTCGCATTGAGCATCGCCAGATCTTCTCTGTCGAGCTTTTTTTTGCTAAAAAAGCGCCGCAAAATGGCTGCGGCGAAGTTGTGGAATTCAGCCAAATTTTAGCGCCCGCTAAAAAATCAATTTCTACTGATCAAATTTATCGCCAAAGGAGCGGCAGTTCGCTGCCGGCGGCCGTGGAAACCAAAGTGACTTCTGCGGTTGGCGCACTGGCGCAGCCTCGGAAATTTCGTTGCGGCGGTTAGACTTTCGCCAAGAATGGACCCATGTGGGGACTTGCAGTTGCGTCGCTCTGGGGAGTTCTATTGGACTTTGGGGAGAGGCGGGCGATTCGCAGCGCACTTCGCTTCGGATCACTTCATGGCATTTCCGCTTCCGGCATCTTTCGCGGCCATTTCCGTGGGCGTTCCGCCTACCCGCGCTGCGGCCTTAGCGCTGTCCTGCAGCCAATTGTCTTTGCGGCCACATTTTACTATGGGCACGGATTTGGCGCCGTCGGCACCCTAACCATGCTCTCCATACTTTTCGCAGCCGCCCGCGCCGACATAGCTAGCGGCACAATTCCCATTGGTCTGATCGCCGTGGCCGTTTTTTCCGGATTAATTTTTGCCGCGGCGGGACCTGGCGACGGAATGCGATTGGATCCAATTTTGGCGATGGAACAATTGCGCGAGGGACTTTTAGCGACGGCTGCGCTGTTTTGGCTGGCTGTCATTTTCGAAGCGCTTAGCGGGAAAGAAGGCATGGGCTTTGGTGACGTGCAGTTGGCCGGAGCAATGGGCATTTTTATTGGATTCAGAGGGGTCGTTTCCTCATTTTTCTGTGCGGCCGTTTTCGCTCTGGTCGTCTGCGTTGTCCAGAGATTTTTCGCAAATTCTAGAAACCGCATCAGATTTGGGACGCCTTTCCCGTTCGCCCCCTATATTTTTTTCGGTGCGGCGCTGCACATTGTCTTGGACGCCGCTGCGCCCAATTTGTTGGCCTGATAGTTTTCACTTGCCGGCCATATGCAATGGCCATAGGTAACGGCAATCTTGGAGCGGGAATACCTATGTCCGTCCAGCCAGCAGCTGTGGCGCAGCTGGCTCGAGGAAAACGGTTCCACCAGAAGGGATATTTGGCTGCTTTTCCACCGCAAGGACTCCGGCAATGGCGGCATAAGCTATCTGCAGGCCCTAGAGGAGTCCCTCTGCTTTGGATGGATAGACGGCATGGTGAAGCGCTACGGGCCGACGACGATGAGCCAGCGCTTTAGCCCGCGCGCCGCAAACAGTTCGTGGAGTGAAGTAAACAAGCAGCATGCACGGCTACTGATAGAATGCGGCAAAATGGCGCCGGCCGGCATGGCCGTGTTGCCAGATTTGGATCCGACATCCTACATTTGCGCTGAGGATATCCTTGTGGAGTTGCGCAAAGACGGAAGAGTTTGGGAGAATTTTTGCGCATTCCCCACGTACTATAAGAACATCCGCGTTGACGCCATACATCGATTGCGCGCCAATGGCGAAAAATTTAACCGTGCACTCAACACCTTCATGGCGCGCACCAAAGAGAACAGGCGCTATGGCCGTTTCCGCTAGGAGCCAGCTGGCCAGAGGCTGGCGGCGGTTCCATTTCGCCAAACATTTTTAGACGATCATTTCCACTTTTGCCGGCAGTGAGCATCCCGCTAAAATCTTCCAGCGCTTCTGAGCTTACGCTTCCAAGGAGGGTTGCGCCGTTCTGGTTAGCGGTTGCGCCCGCACTTGCCGATTTGAGGCGTTGCGCCATGTGGATGGCGGCAGTGAGTGCAGCTTCACTTTTTAGCGCCCTGCTGTGTACTTTGTTGTAGAAGTCGTTTGCGACAGCAAGTTTTCGAAGATCGTCGCCATGACTCGCCGCAAGCTCATTCAATTGAGTTTCATCACAGCATTGCACTGCAGCCGCCAATTTGATGGTGTTTTTGGCTAGAGGCAAAAGCTTCCGGCTTCTGGCCAGTCTGGGTGCCAGCGTTGGCGGCGGCGCAGGCTTGTACGTTTTCTTGGTCGAATGTCGGGCGCGTATGTGATGCAAGTTCTCCTTTCACGAAAGGCGGAATGATTTTGTCTATCTTTCTAATGGCGTTGTATGCGGCAACTAGCTCAGACAGCCGTTGTCCCGGGCGGTCTTTGCTTTGCTTCGCAGTTTCGAAGGAAACGCCAATTGCAGCTTCAGCTAGGGGCCAGCTTGCGAGAGGTTGGCGGCGGCTCCATTTGGCGATTGGCCTAGGCTGGTGTGCCTGTACTCTGTTTTGCCCTCCGCCTGGAAGCAAAACCTGTCGTCGGCGCGGGTGCGGCGGCAGCGCAAGCTTGTATGTGGTCTGGGTCGCGTTTTGCGATCATCAAGCAGGCAAGTTTTCCTTCCGTGAAAGGCGGAATGGCTTTGTTTGTCTTTCTAATGCCCTCGTATGTATTGGCTAGCTCAAGTAGCTGTTGTTGCGAACCGCCGCCGATCTGGCTTTCAGTTTGGTAGGCGACGCCAATTGCCGCAGCTGCGGCCGGGAGTAGAGTTGAATCAAGTGTCTTAAGGTCGGCAATTGATTTAACGTTGAATATGACTAGCGTATCGGCTACGCCGATTTCGCCAAACATTTTTAGTCGATCATTTTTAGTGTGGTTGGCAGCTAGTGTCCCACTAAAATCTTTCAGCGCTTCTGATCTTATGCTTTTAAAGAGGGCAGTACGGTTTTTGGCAGCGTTTTGGTCAGCGATTGCCGTTTTAAGGCATTGCGCCATGTGAATGGCGGCAATGAATGCAACTTCGCTTTTTAGCGTCCTATCGTGTTTTTTGTCGAAGAAGTCGCTTGCGATCGCAAGTTTGCCTTCTTTGGCAAGGCCTAGAAGATCGCCGCCATGACTCGCCGCAAACTCATTCAATTGAGTTCCGTCACAGCATCGCACTGCAGCCGCCAATTTGTCTGGGTCCACAGCTCCTCCTATCGTTATCACGGCGTCGCAGCCCAAAAGTCTAGCAAATGGCGTGCTTGCGCAGGCTTGGATTTGGGCGACGGTAATTTCTTCCTGATGACTGTTGGTGCTAAGACTGGCGCGCAGCAGCTCAAGGGAATCTTCGCTGGCCATTAGCGTTTCCAGTTGCTCACCGACTAAATTGTCCTTGATTCGAGCAAGAATATCGGCAGGGGCGCAATTTTTCAAAACGGCGGCAATGCAATGTAGAAACACAAATTTCGCGTTTGCCATTTCGGTTTGTTTTCGGCTGCAAGATAAGATGGCGCTTTTGCTGTTTGGGGATCGTTTTTTTAGTGCTTCGGCTTTTTCGTGTTCCCCGGATGCATCTTTGAAGTTTCTGGCGACAGCTATGAAAAATTGCGGATTCGCCACCGGTATGCTTTTGACTATTGGCGAGCTGCCGCTGTTTTGCTGCTCGCTTTCAAACCCTTTTCGGATGGCGTCCATCGATTGTGACTTCTGCAATTCAACGTCGCCGCCGACCAAAATGGCGGCAATGATAGACTGCGGATTCGACAAGTTTTCAAGGTTGCCGTAGTTTTTGGTGAGAAGATGATTTTGTGGATCGCATATGTATAGCGTCACCGGGCTTGTTTCGCTAAGTCCTTCCAGCACCTTTTTTTCGCCATAGGCAACTATGGCCGCGGCCCTATGTTTGATATCTTCGGTTGTTGCGTTCGGCAAAGTGGATCCGAATGCTGCAACCGGTAAAAGTTTCAGCATCGATTTTGCGTCTTCATCTTCCGCAACTGTCTTAAACCACGCACCGGGAACGTGCATCCATTGCGATCCGTTCATGAGTGGCCCCATGAGTAGAATAATGTGGTATGGTATCTGTTTGGCGAAATGCTCGAAAAATCTTGCGACGGAAGCTTGCAAAACTGGACCATCGTAGTTATTGATGAATCTGGATTGGGATAAAATATTTCTTTTTGCCACTGCGTCCAAGCACTTCAAAAGCCGCTTTTCCACATCCGGGTCGCCGCTGATCGTTGAGGCCCTAAGCATGAGCGATATTATGAGTTTGTTGGTGGTGTTCGAAAGGTTGCCTTCAAGTCTAGTCAACTTCGCCAATGCCGCGTCTCTTTCGCTTCCGGAAGCGGCTTCGGTGAGTCTTTTGAAACTGACGGCCAATTGCTGTGCCAACTTTTCCGTAACGTCTTCGTTCCATGCTGTGTGGTCGAGGCGATTTAGCTGATCGATGGCTCCGTTGCGAATCACAGCGTCAGCGAGTTGGACGGCGGTTTCTGCAGCGACACAACTCTGTTCATCTCTGCCGGCCCCAGATGAGGCTGCTTTGGCCGTATTGTTTACCTCTTCGACGGGCAGGGCGGTCGTTAAAGCTTGATCTTCCGATACACATTCAATCAAGTATGGTCCGCAGTTACCCAAGAAATCAGCCTCGGTGGCGTATGCTACGAGTTTCTGCGTTTGGAGTGAACTTTCGTGTTCTTCGCCGGCCGACTGGTCCAGTACGCCCAATTGCTGCCGTATCAATTGCGCCTCAAGCATGATTTTGGCATAATTTGCTTCTGAATCTGAAGTGTTGATTTCGCGGGCAATTCCGGCCATCCTGTCGCGCATGTCTTTCGTTTTTTTCGATTTCTTTTCCGCGGATGCCGCAAAAAGATTGGCGATCATCGCTTCCGTTGAAGCGACGATTTGTCCTTTGCAAAAATCTGTGGACATAGCTTCCAGCACGTCAGCTTTGCTGATGTTTGAAATGGCGCCATTGCCGCAGACCAGCAGCATGGCGACAAGGTCATTGTAGAGAACAGAATCCGACTCTTTTATCTTAGCCAGCATGTCGCGGTTCCAGACATCCGGAAATGCTATGGCGCCAGTGGATTGTGAATTTGCCATTTCCACGAAAATATCCGTTGGAACCGTGTGGGGGAATCTGGTGCTGGCGAATGTGGAAACTAGGTCGTTTCTGAGATGCAATATGGCGCCTGCGAAGAATGCTCCGCTCGTGCGCGATTCAGCGCCAATTGTCAGGCCGCGCCCTCTGGCATCTAGGTCAATGAGCGTTCTGGCATTATCTCTTATGCGTGTTAGCGCCGCCAGGCTTGGGACAGTGTAAAAAACACTGCGAAGAGCCTCGTCGCCATCCGCCTCTGCGCCAGCGAGCTGCGCGAGTTGAGAATGGCGGCCTATCCCTAAATTGCGACCTGTCCTGCCACGGCCATTGGCGCGGAGCATACCGTTAAGATTGATGGCGCCATCGAGATAGGCTTTCTTTATTTCGGCCGCCATAGCAACGTCGTCACCATGATTAGGGGTGATAAACGTACATTCCATAATGGCAAGGCTTGATTCGGCTTTGCACTTTCTCACAAGGTCGGTAACAAGGTCGTTAAAACGATCTGTAATGGGACTGGTATTTTTTTCTATCTCACTTCTGACTTCGAGGCTTTTTTCCGACAGATTAAACCATTGCGTGCCAGCGGCGGCAAGTATCTTTCTTCTGTCTGTGGTGTCGACTTTTCCGCCGCGCGAAGCGTCCAGCAAGCTCTTCCGTGCGATATTGGCGTCGGAGGCAGTATTGCCACATACGGTGTCGGCCAAATGCTGAATTTGATCTATGGCGTAAACCGAATCGTGCGTAGCCGATTCGATCTCGTCGACCGCTCGCTTGATGACTAATCTGGCTGCACCTGTTGCTTGTTTGGCATTAGATGCATCTACTGCAGTAAGTGAGCCAACGATTGCTTTTGCGACGGCTGTCATGGTAGGCAACGCCTTTGCAAAAACGTCATTTTCGAGATTGCCGACACAGCATTCCGTAAGCTCCACTAGAAGGACTTGTTCAATGAGTTTTAGTTCCGGCGGCCACGTAGTAGCGCCCGTATCGCGCATAGATTTTCGCACCGGAGAGTTTTGATCATCAAAATCAAATGCAGCGATCCATCGTACAACGTGAGGCTTGGCAGCGTCATCGACGATTTTCGCGACTCCGAATAGCTTCGCAACGTTGCTATTCTCACTACTCAGCAGAACTCTTGCATTATCAATTATCCCTTTAGGACGAATATCACCAACTTTTGCTTTTGCTGCGGCGATCGAATCACTAATTGCCTTTCTCCTTTTCTCCAATGTTTTCCCGGGAATCATTAGGGCGAATAGGCGAAATGCATCCAATTGTCCGTAGGTGTCGAGTTGGTGCCAATCTTTGTCGGCCAAAAGATTGGTAAGCAAATCTTTGCTATTGGTGCCCTTTGCAACTAATTTGTCGATGAGGCCTTGAAGTTTAGCGTTGCCACCAACGCCAGCTATGGTGCGCGCGATCACGGCCATGCGAGTGCGCAGCTCGCTGCAGTCCTGCTTGGCTCCGCGGCCACGTTCAACCAAGCTAGCTATTTCAGCTTTTAATTTTTCAAAAATTGGAGTAACACATTCTTCGTCTTTGCGCTCGACATTCCTGTCGCGCCACGCACCAATGCCAACTGACAAGAGCTGCGAAACGGTCATGGACGCAACCTGCTGCGTTGATCCGTGGCGCACAATTTCTTCCAAAATGCTGGCTTCCGGCTTTATCTGCGCCAAGGTTTCCAGATCGATTTTTTGGATTAGGTTCTGCGCGCCAGCCGTAAGCATGAAGCCTCTGAGATGCGTTTCGTTGAGAGCGGATATGGCATCGCAGCTTCCGAGGCGAATAATTTGAGCTACGTCTGCTCCCTTGAGAGACTTGCTAATGCTTTCAATATCCCTTTCCCGAAGGCGAGCTAGAGCTCGCGGCATGCGTTGTGATAGCAGCAAAAAGTCTGCATAAGTAAGCACGAAAGCGGCATCGGACTCCATGCATGCGAGCCAGCCGGCGGCCGACGGCGTGCCGCTTGTTTTTGCGGTCTTTGCCGCGTTAAGGGCGCCTGTAAAACTTGTCCCTTTTGCATTAGCGGCATACGCATGAGCAACTTGCGTAAGTGCAGCATCCCATACCGCCTGCCATAACTTTGATGTGGAGAAACCGCTATCGGAAAATTTATCCGTGTCCGGCCCATAGCCGAATGTTTTATGCATATTGGCGAGAACTGCAACGCATGCGATATCGGCGCTGTCGCCAAACTTGTCGTCTATGGCAATCACGAATGCCAAATTGGCAGCAAGGTGTTCGGCCAAAAATGATTCCCCGTCTTTTTCCGACACTACTCCCTCGGCGCCTCGAAGGCAGGCAGAAAGAGCGGACGATCTGGATTTGATGCGAGCGATTACCGCATTGCTAAGAGTAGCGCTGCCAATTTCATCGAGTGCCTGTGCCATTTCGGCTTTTCCGGGGGATTTGCGCACCATGTCCCTAGACAAAATCGCCGCCTGCTTTTGCCCTATGGCTGCATTATTTTTTGCGTTAGCGAGCAGGGCGTAGACCGTACTTACGCATTCATCCGACGAGATTCTCGCTATGCGCTCTTTCGAGAGCCTTGTGGACAGCATGACGTGAAGCGGACTTCCGTCGGCTATAAATTCCGCCGGCTTCGCCGCAACTTTTTCGCCCCCGCCATCTACGGCTTCGGATGGCATGCGAGGTTGTGGAATGACATCGTCGCAATCGACATCGCATTTGCGCACATCAACCGCCAAACTGTGGCGCATTAGCAATTCAATTTGTTTATCCGTGATGTCATCGACCGTTATGGCTGGCGCCCCATCGCCCCTGACTATCGCCATTAGGAGCTTGACGAAGCCCTGCTCAATGCGCCCGCCGTCTTTGCACGATTTTTCGAGATCGATCAGTTCGTCGAAATCTTGCAGGCGGCCCGGCAAAAGTATTTCGCTAAGAGCTGTTCCAGTTGTTTCGTGGATGCGTATGATTTGCCACGGGCAGAGCAGGCGCCTCAGTTCTACGGGAAATGCCTCAACCGTGGCCCATTTTAGACGTTCAACGTCAGACTCCGTTAGGAGTGGTGTGAATTCGTCCGTAAGTCGACCCACTACATCTGGCGCGCCCTTGAAGGCGGCTATGAACTCGGGAAATCGAAACATGTGCCTGATGAGTTGGTTGTTTGAGATTCTTTGTAGTCTCTCGGACGACACCGATTTGGCGATAGCGGCGATCCATGGGCTGTTTGGCACACAAAAGGAAAGTATGTCGACTAGTGCCGCTTCGCTTTCTTGATTTGGGACGCCATTAGCGTCGCACTCAAGAAGTTTGGCGGCGACTTCATCCAACATGGATTCGCCGTCGGATTCTCCCGGTCGAGCCCTCAGGCGTGCTGAGGCCTTTGATTCACATAGCTGTCTGCCGCTCATTTTTGCCAGTAGCTCTACGCTGCCAATAGAAATGAGCCGCTCGAAGAGAGGATTGAGTTTGGACACTTTCTTAACTTGCTCGGCCTCCAATAGCGAAACTCCATCTGTCGTTGCAAATATTTGACTGAGGGCCTGCTCACCGAATCCCAATGCGCAAAATGCCGATGGCGAATACGTGTTAAATAAGCCGCATCTTTTGCCCAAATCGTTTGATTCTGCAGCTGCCGATTCGTAGTACGCATCACCATACTCTCCGCCCATTAGGGCGAGGCGAAACAGCTGACTGTCTCCAGTGTCGATTTTAGACTTTGTGCTAGCCACTGACCTTACGCTTTCGAGGATGTATTGCGCGCCAGCTTGGTCAGATTGCCCGAGAAGTCTGCGTGTCGTGTCCGTCGACCCGGAAAGTGTTGCACACAGAAGAATTTGATAGACAAGATACGATGAGTAGGCGTGCCTTGTTCTATCTGCGGCTAAAAATTTGTCCAGCTGTAGCGCAGACAGTTTCGCAATGTCTTTAACTGGCACTTCTCCTGGACGAATGCGCTCAAGGGATCCTATGGGAATGTGTATGGATTTTGCATCTTCGATTAGGTCGCGCGATATGTCTATGCCAACTTGAAGCAGGATGTCGGACTCAATGGTGCGAAGCGCAGAGAGTCGCAGCTGAGGGCTTTTTTGCCCGACGACCACCATGCTGTTGTCGAGGCGAGATTCCGGAATGGCGTATATGCATATGCGCAAGAACCTATTCAGCGTCGGAAGGTCTCCGCCGCAACTCTCAACCAAGGCTGCGAAGGCTGATCGTTGTGACGTTACGGCATTGGCGTCGCCGTCCATCATGGCGCGCAGAAGGCGAAGGTGGCTCACCGCCGCATCGTAGCGCTTAATGTCCCCTTTAATGTACGGATCAAAGCCACGAGACCGCTCTATGCAGGATCCAGTCGAGGCATCCACGATGGCAAGCCCGGCAATTTTGTTTGCATCGGCCTTGATGGCCGCAACCAATGCGGCGGCCTCTTCTTCCGTCGCCAAAACGATCGTGAAATCATCTCCGGTTTGGTTTTTATAGATAAATGCGTAGCGCGGTTTAGGCTGGCTGTCGTGGACTATTGGAATTGCATTCGCGAATGAGGCGCCAAAGTTAATTGAAACGCGAACATTTGGGCCAAAAATATTTTCGTAAGTTAGATATCGATCTGCGCACGCTAGGCCATCCGCTTTCCATGGTATTTCGCCGGCCGATTTGCGCATGAATTGTGCCGCAGGCAAGCTGGACTGCACCATAGTTTGGGGGCAATTTTTGGCGCCACCAAAAATTGCAAGCTGCGTTCTCCCGCCGTGGCCGCGCGTCGGATTAGTGTATTTATTCTCAAATACAGTATATGCCCGAACGCCACTATCGCACGTGCTCCAATAATTGCAGAGGGGGAGTTTTCTGCCGGGGCTCATGGCGTTGCACTCGTTGTACTCCTGCTGTTCTTCGGCCTGCGCTTGGTGCTCCTTTTCCGTCTCAACTTCCACTTCTACCGTATTATTTTCCGCTGCCTCTTCTGCGCCAGATGACGATTGCTTGCTGCTGATTACTATTTGCCCAAGCGGTTCCTTTTGAATGTCGCCATCTTCGCAATTGACTTTCATCGGATGCCCGTCTGGATCGGTTCCGATTTTCACGCCCTCTGCTGAGGCGCAAATATCTAGAAGTCCTCTGCATTCCCTGTCGAAAAATTCCATTACTTCAAGTCCGAGCGGTGTTTCATTTTGCTGTGCTTCGCGTAGGGCGGCTAAAACTTGCGCTCTCATCGAGCTGGCCGTTGCGAGGGCGGCATCCGTTAGCGATATTTCCACTTTGCTTCCGAGGTAGACTTGCTCCGGGATGAAATCATTTGAGTTGCTCAGAAATTTAGACAGCGCGCAAACTACTGGCCGCAGCGATTCCATTGCACTGCTAACCTGTTCTCCTGACGCGCCAGAGCATCTGGCGAATGCATCGACTGTTTTGCCGACAACCCAATTGCCGACGCACCTGCCAATTTCAGATAGAGCTGCCATCATGGTTTGCTTTTTGGCCACTTCCACGTCATTATGCTGCAGCGTAGCAAGCAGCACTTCGCCGTTGGCGAACTCTTCGTCCATTATGGAATATCGGGCTGATTGTGATGATGCGGCGGAGTACCGGCTGAGGACGCTGTCAGGTATGCCGCGTTCATTTCTGCCTGACCAAACTGCACGCTGAAGCAGCGTATCTGGCATGGCGACAATTGTGTATTGCGACAGAGGTGCGTCCGTTGGAGCCATGAGTGCTCGTGCGCGCATGGCTGTTTGGAAGAAAATATCTTCTGTTGTCCCGGCAAGATGCGGGATGTTGACCAGTATGCCTTTGTGCGGCATCGGCACGTCTAGGCCGGTGCACATGGCTTGGCTTGTTGCCCAAATTGTGTTTGATGGCTTAATGCCAAATCGTTCAAGCACCGCCATGCCGCTGCCTTCAAATACTATGCCGTCCGTGGCGCCAGGCGTCAGCATGCGGCGATTCCCGTCGCGATCTTCGTAGGCAACGCTTACCTGGCGGCCATTATTTGAGAACCACTCCTGCGTGTAGCGTGCAGCCCAATATCCTGGGTCGGGTTCGAGATTGCCGGCGATTCGCGCGTTGTTTGCCGCCATCTGATAGAAAACTCCACCGGGGTCGCATATGGCGCATATCCTGTCGATGGCGTCACGGTTGGAGACATGCGTTTGGTTGGGCCTGGCATTCGTTACGGAATCGAGAAAGGCTCCTATGTCATGTTGGCAGTCGACGCAGCGTATGGCGAGAAGTTTTTTCCCAATTTGTTTGCCGCCGCTGCCAGTTACGTCACTCTCTCCTCTAGATATGGAGCGCAAGTCGTGAATGTGTTTGGGGATATCTGGGAATTTTCTGCTGAATTGCTGAGGCCACTTATGGGCTACTCCAGGGGTGCCGGTGAAGGCGGTTATTTCCCTGAAGAACCTAAGGGCGGCCGTTGAGCGCGTTTCCCTCATGACCGTTGGGGGCCTCACTTCATTGTCGATGAAGTTGCGCATGAGCTTAATCGCTTTGCCAGGGTTCGCCCTAAAGTACCTGCAGCAATTTACGAAGAGAAGATCCGGCTGTGTTTTGGCCATGTGCAGATATTTGGGCAGCATTGTGCGGCCGTCTTCTGCATCTGCATTTCCGCCAGAAAATGCTTCGGCGAATAATAGACCCGCTGGCGTTTTGTCGATGGACACGATTGAGCTATCTCTGGCCATTTGCAGCGCGGCACTGCGAAGCGTGCCATCAATGTACTTATTCCAAACGGCTCGCGGCATGCCGGCATTTGCCACAAACTGAAAGTGCAGCGGAATTGACGTGCCAAGGTGTGCAAATTGGGCATTAGTGGGAGTTCCCTCCTTGTAAACGCGCAGCGCAGCCCCGCTGCTTCCGTCGCCATAGGCGACGCCAGCCGTTTTTTCCAGGCAGCGCGGCAGCTCCGTTGACAGCAATCCGCGCACCAGCGCTAACTCTTTAAATAGCGGCACGAGACTGGTGCCTCCAGAAAGGGCGCGATCGAACACCCGGTCGAGGATGAGACTTCTTGCAGCCGCGGTACCGTCGTAAAGGCGCTGCGCAGCTTCGAAGAAGCCTGCTTCGTCCGCTGCGCCATTCAATTCAGCGGCGACGCCTTCATCCGAGGCGTAACTTGGCTTTGTGAGGTACCCTACAAGATCTTTAACGCAGAATTGCAGATTACAACCTTCCTTGCCAAATGCGAATTCAAATTGCAAATCACCTACATCGGCAGTTGGATTGCCATCAACATATCTTACGCCGCAGCCAATTGTGCTGAATGTTTGCGTGCTAAAAAGATAGGCAATTATGTGTCGCGCAACTGCTGGGGCGACATCGCTATCGTATTCGGACGCGCTCATTGCCGCCTGGCCATTAGTCGATAGCCGTGCGGCAGTCCTGGCCGCAGCCAGGCCGCTGGCTCCAGATGCCCAGGTTAGCGGCGGTTGTCTGGTGTCCTTTGCCCATTTGCTGTCATGGCCGCGGGTGTACTTTTGGAGGCTGACCTCCTGTTTGACTTGGGTGTCATCTTCTTCAACCAGTGCGTAATAGGTCTGCTCGACAACGTCGAAAATTCTGTCGTCGACGTGTTTGTCGGCGTTGCTTTGGTCCGTTGTGATTAGCGAGCGCATTGGGTCAAAGACCTTGTGGGCCTCGTCCACGAGGAGTCGGCTACGTTCCTTAAACGTAGACAAAATGCGCGACAAAAGGTGAAGTCTCTCCATCATGTCACTGGGTGAGCCGTCATCCATCGTCGATGACTGTAGCCCTTCCGCGCCAGTAAAAACTTGCTCCGAGAGAATGGTGGTCTCCATAACCATTCGGTTCATCATGCAGTCATCGATGACAATAACCTTGCCGCCATCGGCGCCGGCCACCCTAATTTCTTCCCAAATTCTCCTTAATGCGTCAATGTCTTTGGTGAATGTTGAAAGCCAGTCGGCTTTGGTGGTGCTGCCGGCGACAGCCCCAAGGTAGACCACTGACATAGACTGTCCGAAAGTTCCCATTAGGTCTGCCGCCATTGAGGCGGCCATGCTCGAAGGCGCTATGCAGACAGGTATATAGCCTTGAGCGTCAAACACCATGCAGCCGATTGGCATCATGACTTTTGTTTTGCCACCACCCATAACCGTTGGCACGATACTTCCTTCTGCGGCGCCGCCGAGCCTAGCTCTTTCAGTAGAGCTAGTGACGCTGGTGATGGAGTTTACGAATCGCAGCAATTGCTCTCGCCGCAAAACGATGCCCTCCATGGCCTCCCAGGCCAGCGCAACGATATGGAGTGTCGCTTGGCCGGGATCCCAGAATTCGGCTTCATCGGCTTCCTCGATTGGCGGTTTTGCGCCGCTTGCCGCGGTCTTCAAAAAGTTATATCTGCACAGAAGGCTCGCATATTTTACCGTCAGATCGAAAATCGTTTCAGCATCGGGGGGGTTGGTGAGTTCCGAATTAAGAGCGCGCAGTCGAGTCATGAAGCGCGCTACGTTGCATTTGTCTGCGTCATCTTTTTTCTGCCCAACCAGAAGGAGCAACGGTACGGCGTCGCTCGCCTTGAGGCCTCTGTTAGCTATTCTGCCGTTAAGCGCTTTTTCGAGTCCATCCTTTGCTTGAGTGAGGTCTCTAGTTGTCTGATGCAAATGCGCCTTCGCAAGTGCTGCTGAGTTTGCGTTTCGCAGCACATCCAGCTGAAATTGTCTGTGAACCTTCAGCATTGCGCCGATATCTTGCGCTCTTCTTCCGATGGAAGAGGTTACTGATGCAGGTTCCTGCACAGGTTCTTCGGCTTTGGCAATTTTGACGGCGGATGTGGCAACTGAAGTCAGCGCAGTCTTCCATCTGGCGGCGGCGGCTTTCATGGATTTGTCGCTCTCCTTTTGGAGCCAGGCTTTAGTTTTGATCGGAATGGCGTCAGTGAAAAGTTGCATGTAGCGAGTCATTTCGCCGGCGGACAGAACTAGCCTATAGTCCCTATGGGGCCGTGCGGCACCGGTACGCGCAGTCTCTTCAGACGTCGCATATTTCGCAAGATAGTTAAGCTCGCTGTTAAATTCTTCGCTGCCCATGGATGCTATATAGTCTGCGCCGCGGTCACAGTAGCTGCGGAGCTTACACAGCATGCGCAAGTGCGGCTTAGCGCCGCAGTCGGGCAGATTATCGATCGTGCTGATCAGTTCGCCATAGAGCTCCACTTCGATTTGCGAAAGCGCCGCGCCGGAGTTGGTGCGCGCCTTCCGTATCAGTTCAGCGGCGACGGTTTCTTTTGGTGGAATGTTGCGCAGGGCAAGCGTGGCCAACGCCAAGTAGCCTGCAGGATTTTCGCTGAAGTAGGTGTCGCCTATGGAGGAGTGGTCTCGCGGGCGGTAGGTTGTCTTGATGACGCTTCCGGCAAATTGCTTGCCGATTGGCGGACTCGTGTGCACAAACAGATCGTTTGTGCGCACAAGAAGCTCGTAGCGGCTGCCGTGCGAATCTATGTCCTCCAGCACTATGCCTTTTGCGAAAGAAAAGAGCGGGTTTACCGCTTCGGCGACGCCGGTTGCCGGGTTGGTGCGCGCTATGAGTCTAGGGACTACGTGCAGTGACGCATGGCGCGTCAGCATTAGCCTTTCAGTGCCGTTGTGCTGTGTCGATTCGAAGTGCAGCGGGGTTTCGTGGTCGTAGCGTAATCCGCTGATTTCGACGGTTGCAATGCTTTGCGTTTGACCTGACGCCACTAGGTCGGAAACGATATTACGGGCGGAGGCGTCTCTGTTCGCGCGTGTTGCAAAGTTCTCCGAATTGCTGTTGGTCGCCGTAGTAGTTCCCGTAACTAGGATTGCGTTTGGATCGCCGCCCGTAAATGAGCTGAAATATTCCAATCCAGAGGCTTCGGCCCCAGACGCCCCAATTGGGCGTGAATTCGCGTAGAGCACGCGCCTTTCATTTGCTCCCCTGCCCTTTCGCAGGTCAAAGATTGCTGCAGCCTCATTGCTGTGAGTTTGCAGTTCAAAGTCGATGGTTGGGCCTTTGCGGACAGATGCATCACGCCTTGCGAAAAAAACCTTATTCATATGAGCCGACATTATCGATTCGTCCGTTTTTGTCACAAACCACATGTCGTATTCGTCGCCCATGAGTGCTTCGGGGACAATTCCGCCGAGGCCACATGCTATGGCTTCTTCGCGATTTCTGATCAACCTTGCCGCTTTCACGCCGGAGTTGTCAAAAAATAAGTTGCCGCTATTGCCGCACGTTTCGATGTCGATGCTCCACGGTTCGGTGCCGCGGTCAACGCTTACCGTAATGCCGTCGGATGAATAGCGATCACTCGGGAATCTTACCGCTTGGCCGACGTTCCCGAGGGGCGCAGATTCCCGTCCGAATCGCTCGTAGTAGGCGGCGTCTCCACCCTTCAGAACCCCAAAGCCGGCCGTCATAAGTTGGTTGCCGCTAAGGAATAATCCAGTTGGCCCAAAGCCTCCGATGTCTTTGAAGCACCTGCGCAGTCCTCCGCGACTAGGATCGGTTGCGCTGTCAGCCTTTTTTGCGAAGTGTGGGGTATCCCATGGAGATGCTTCCGGGTGGTCCTCCATTTGCGCCTCTCCGCCTGGGGACGTGTTACTCACAAAGCAGTATCCTCTGCAAACTGCAGTCGCCTTGGTGGCACCTAAATAATCGGCAGTGCCGGCTTCTGACCAGAACAGCTGCGGATAGCCGGGGTACCTTTGCGGCATTGCGTTTTTTGCGGCAATTGCCATGACGGCTCCAATGGAGGCTCTCGGTTGGCATGATTTACAACATGACGCAGTCATCTGCATGAGTTTTTCGCCCATGTTAGCCAGCGCAATGGACATTGATGGGCTGACGCGGCGTGGATCTTGCATTCCAAGATAGAAAATGGAAATGAAAGCATGCTCAAGGGTGCTGACCCAGTAGCCGCCGGTAGTACCGCCTGTGCAACTCCCACATTGGCGAGAGCCCATATCGTGGCCGCTGAAAACTTCCGGATCAATTACATCTCCTCCCGAATACGTGCAAGGGCAATAAGTTCCATCGCTGTCGCGCATGAAACAAGTATGGTTAAAGCGATAGCCATTACCAAGCGTGCAACTTTCGCATTTGGCTGCAGCCAACATTATTTTGGGAATTTCGACCGATAGAACTTGGAGCTGCATGCGATACATCGCCAATTGCTGATCAAATGTCATCCTAAAGGTTTGGTGCATTGCCTGTGTCGTTCCTGAATCGCTATTGGTGGGCTTCGAGTAAGGTCTGAAGACAATTGTGCTGTCGTCGTGAGTGCCAAGAATGCCCTGTGACAACATCCTTGGTTCGCCGCTAAAATCTACGTTGGAGCGAAACTTTATGACGTGTCTCCTTCGCATTAGAAAGCTTGTGTTGCACCCGAGTTCTGCGAGGACTTTCGCAACTTTAACGTTCCAATCCCGATCGTCATAATTGAGCTCCGTTCCGGATTCTTTCGAAGTATAATATACTAGCCCAGGGAGATTATCTAGGTATGGCGCCTCTATGATGCTGAGCAATTCCGATAGATTGGCCAGCGCCTCATAGTCCGGGCCGCTTTCGCGAATTCTGGGTGGTTTGAGGTTGCCTTGGAGGATTCCATCAAAAGAAACATCTTGGTATTCGAAGCCAAACTCCCTACATCCGGCGTTCCATAGGCATCTCACAGCCGCCGACATGCCCTCTAGGTTGTTGTCCCATTCTTCCTTCAGTTTGTTCTTTGCGACCTTTCCGTCGGCGCCAATAATGGTTTCTGAAACTTTCGCTATCGCGGCGTTGAATTTGGACGATGTTCGACCTTCGGAATTGAGTGCAAATGCCGACAAATCTTTTTGCATGTCCTGCATTATGCTTATTGCCCCGAGTGTGCGCTTTTGGAAGTAGCGTGACGGTGGCGAGCAGTTGCTTTCGGCGTAGGATGTTATAAATGGCGTAGGGTATGGGACAGCTCCATTGAAGCGCATCTCCGGAAGCCGCACTATCCAGTCGTCGCTGCTGCTCGAAGCAAGGTCAACAAATGTTGCCGATGAAACTGACGGCGACAAAATGGATAGCCGAACAAGTGCTTTGTCGAGTTCGTTACTGTTGTCGAAGGAGGTGGACGTATGCAACGGCACAAGGCCTGAGGCTATTATTTCAGCCAACCATTGTGTTTTTTCCGCTTCGCTCCAAGTTGCGGACGGTATGCCGACGCGCATTTTTCTCGCCAAAGTCGGTTTGGACGCGAACACTTCTAGAATATGTCCGTGCGCTCTCAACATCAATCCGTCGAGCGTCACACCTCTACCTCTTCCTGCCGGTGGGAGTGTGATTGACGCCTTTCCATTCCTGCTGCGGGTTATTGCGAATCCTGATGCAGCAGTGGTAGCGGTTTTTTCCTCGCATGCATTAACTTGATCTGTTAGCTTCTCAACTAGTTTTGTGAATTGAATATCGGAGACGCCCAAATTTCTGCCCGGGCCGAGATGGGCCCGATAGTCTGAGAAGTCCGGAACAAAATCATCGAAGATGTTTGCGGCCAGCAATTGAAATTTCGTTTTAAACACAGCCGCCTCCTGGGCCGACAGATATTGCTCGACGTAGCGAAATCCGAAAGATAGGGCCGGCAGTTTGGCTCGCAGAGTATTCATTTTGGAGACTGCTCTTCCACCTGCGTCTATAACTGTGTCAAATTTATTGTACGGATCATAGTGTGTGTCAATGGCTTCGGAACAGCCGAAAAGAGCCTGCTTTAGGTATCGCACAAATTCCATTTGCCGTTCTTCTAGCGTAGATTCGTTGGCGCTGGCCAATTCGTCGCTGCAAAAGTCTGCCAGCACCTCAATCGCTCTTGCGGCATTGGTTTCATCGCCATCAAGCGTGGACCAGAATGGGGGGTCTTTAGGCTTTAAAACCAAACGGCTGAATTCCCATCCGTTCCCTTGCCAATAATATTTGTGCTGGACGTAACCCGGCGCACAAACCTTGCGGCCGTCTGCTATGCTGGTGGCGCAGCTGAATGATGTGGCGTCTGCGATTGTTTTTTGTTCGGCCGCGTAGTAGGTCGCAAGTCTCTTGGCGAAAGCGCTTCCCGGCGCGCTTCCGAGCAGTGCGTTCGCCGCATTCATCACATTTCGGCACTTCGGCGAATCCAAATGTTGGCCCATTCGCCATTTTAGCGCATCGATTTCGCGCAGCAGCAGTGAAATCGTGTCTCTTCCGACGCGATGATCCCACCCAAGCGTGTTGCAATCCGCAATATTCTTTTCTACGGCGACAGCCAATAGGTCTGTCCACGCCTGATTTAGAGTCTGTTTGTGTTGCGCTTTAGTTGCTGTTCCGCCGCGTTGTGCGACGACAACGCCTGCGATAGCATCGAAAAGATCGCCGTCCAATGGGATCTTGGTGTAATTAAGTCTTACCAAGCAGGCACGATGGATGTGCGATGCGTTTGATAAATCATTTTTCAGCCACACCTCACAGTCTGCGCCGGTATGACGCACCATAAGGAAATAGTCACTAATATAAGAATGATCACCCGCGCCGAGGTTAAGATGGTCTAATCTCTCAACATTGCTTACCATGGCGAGCAGTTTGCCAACTATTGCGACCGGGTCTTTTGCGTCTGTAGACGGCGGCAGCCGCCGATGCAATTCTTCAATTTCGCCAATCAAACTTTCGACTCCAGACGGACGCGCGCCTACTGCGCCGCCGGCATTGACGGCCCTCGAAAGTTCTCCGAGGACGTTTGGCAGCGCGTTCGGATTGGCCAAATAATCTTGCGGCTTGGCGCCGATGTTCATGGGGCCAAATGTATGCCATTAATTTCGCAACAAGTCAAGAAACCGGATGCAGGAATATGGATTTTTGTTTGGCGGTCCGGCGCTAAATATTTGGCTCCCATTGAAAAATTGCTCCGCCAAAGCTTGATGTTTCAAACACCGACTCCATTCCGTCGTTCGCCAAGCATTTGATATTAAATCATTTACGCCATTCCGGCTTCCACCAATGAAAATGAAAAAATCGTGGACAGGTGCATCGCCGACAACTATGACGGCGAGCTGCGTGAATGTTTGGATCATACAGATGGGTGAGCCGATTTCCTTTCTCGATGGCGACAGTAGGCCATTTCGCACGGAAATGCTCGTCAACCGTCTCGTCGAACGCGGCCACAGCGTCCTCCACTGGACATCAACATTCGACCGAGTGCGCAAGCGATTTCGCTTTCGCGGCGCTAGGGAAATGGCGCTGGGATCGCGGTTGCGCTATCGATTTCTTAACGGACCAACGCCCTACGGAAGGAACGTATCTTTGGGCCATTCCCAGCACGACCGTGAACTTGCCGAAGCTTTTGTGAATTCCGCAGGCGAAGAGCCCCGTCCAGACTTGATAGTTTGCTCCATACCGCCGCTGCGCCTAGCCAGGAGGGCCAGCGAGTACGCCCACGGCCATTCCGTGCCGCTCATAGTGGATGTGCGCGAGCGCTGGCCGGACTCGTTTTTCGACAGTTTGCACTTCCCAATTCGCAATCTTTTTCGCTTCATATTTCGCAGCGACAGACGCCGCACAAAGCAGGTGCTGCACAGCGCTTCGGCGGTTGTGGCCATTTCCGACAGCTGCCTTCGCTGGGCGCTCCAAAAAGCCGATCGGCAGAGGGGTGCCTGGGACCGCGTTTTCCCGTTAGCCTACGAAGAACCGCCAAAAATTCTTTTTTCCGAAGATGGCCAAAGAGTTGCCTACGGGCGGCGCTTTTCCATCGGAGCTGACGACACCGTCCTTACGTGCCTTGGGCGCGTCGGCTCATCCGTTGATTTCGACGCCTTTACGGCGCTTGCGGAGCGGATGGCGGACGTGGGCCGCAGCGACATAAAATTTGTGTTGGCCGGCGAAAAACCTTCGAAGGGCCTGGGTCGCGCCGCAAAATTGCCGAACCTAATTATTACGGGCTGGTTGGACCGCATCGATTTGCAGCGCCTTCTCTCCATGACGACGGTTGGGCTATTGCCGTACGCCAACGACGTGCAGGGCCCAACGATCCGCAATAAGGTGATGGATTTTTTGGCCATGGGGGTGCCAGTGATTTCATCTCTCGGCGGTGAGTTTGGGCGGCTCATGGACCGCTACGGGTTCGGGTTGCAGTTCAGGGCCGGCGACATGGACCAACTGGTCGAATGCGTGGAGCGTCTGCTGCGGTCAAAAGCGCTTAGAGAAAAAATGGCCCTTGGAGCCGCTAACGCTTTCCGGGAGCATTTTACGGCAAATCGCGTCTACGGAGAGTTTGCCGAATATCTGGAGAAATTTGCCGAAAATGGCATCGGCGTGGATGGCTTTTGCTGAAGCGCATTTTCAGTCGCCGAGAACACCATGGATTTGGCAATTGCCAAAATTTGCGAGGCGCCGTGCCACCTCGCCCCTGGAGATTTCAAAGTAAAGGTGCGGAGGGGCGTCGCCGTCGCTCAGCAGGGCGTCGAGCAAGTTTAGCACTTCCGATTCTCCCCACGGCGACAGCTGCGTCTCGCCGCCAACGGCCGCTTTGGCCACTTCCGCGTCGCACGGGTGTCCGCTTCCGTTGCCGCTGAGCCAGCGCCAGATGAACATTTCGCAGCGTCTGCCGTCTAGCCATTGTGGTATTTCTGCGACAGAAATGGACTCTTCCCCTGCTTTTGCGGCGGAAAATCCCATTTCTCCCAATTCCCTAATTTTGCCGTCCAGCTTTTCGCTGCCGCCTCCCGCCGCTGACAAATCAATCGCTATGGGGGCCAAAAGTCTTTGGCGGTTTCCGGCGGCGGAAATTTCTTTCCGTAATTTTTTGTCGGCTAGGTGGGCCGCAGCCGCTCCGACGTCGAAAAAGACGATACCGTTCCCACTGGAAAGCAGTGCGCAGCGGCGATCGAACATGGCGACGTAGCGCCAACCCATTGCCTTGGGGCCCCTAGAAGACGTCTTGACGCCCTGCGGGGCCGGCTGCCCCCAATTCACGTCCATAGCGCCGCCGTTTTTGGAAAATTCTTCTGGGCAGCCAAATTCTTCGCTGCTGCCGCAAAAATTTTTGGAGTGCAAGTCCGTTTCCGCTGGCGGCGCACTCCAAATGGATTTTCCCAGCGAGGCGAAGTGCTCGCCGAATGCGTGGAGCAGCAATTCCCGAAGGGCGGCGCGGCGCGAGAAGCGCACTTCCATTTTCGCCGGGTGAACGTTGATGTCTATCTGCGATTGTGGGATGATTAGAAATAGGAAGCAGTGAAGCGGGCGTTTTTTGGTGAAAAATTTCGCAAATGCTTCGCCCATCCAGGAGCTCAGATCATTGGAGCGTACGCAGCGGCCGTTGACAAAAAAAATCATTTGTGAGCGCGTAAGCTCCGCCGGCATGTGCTGTCCGGACGTGAATGCTTCTCCGCGAATTTCGTCTCCAGCGAACGAAAATTGCTGGAGCGTGTCGCCGATGCAACTCCCCCACAGCTGCCGAATGCGGCCAAGGCGTTCGCCGGCAGCCGCAGAAAAGACGTCGCGTCCGTCGCGGCGCATGCGAAATGCAACGTCTGGCCGTGCCAGTGCGAAGAGGCGCGCAACTTCCACCATGTGGTTCGATTCCGTCTGGTCCGTTTTGAGAAATTTCCGCCGTGCCGGCACCGATTGGAACAGGTGCTCTACGCGCACGGTAGTTCCGCTTGCCATTGCGCAGGGACGCTTTCCCTTTGGGATTCCATCGTCCACGACCAGCTCCGTTCCGAGTTCATCGGCGGCGCGGCGCGTGCGTATTGTGAGTCGCGAAACGCTGCCAATGGACGGGAGCGCCTCTCCGCGGAAGCCGAATGTGCCTATGCGGTCAAGGTCTTCAAAACACTCTATTTTGCTGGTGGCGTGGCGTTCTACGGCCATTGGCACATCTTCCGGCCCCATGCCGCTTCCGTTATCGCTCACCGCAATCGAATCTTTCCCGGCGCGGCGGAAGCTCATGTGTATTTCCGTTCCACCGGCGTCCAGTGCATTTTCCACCAATTCCTTAAGGACGGACGACGGGCGCTCAACGACTTCTCCGGCCGCCACACGCCCTATCACCACCTCCGGCAGACGGCGGATTGGACGATCCATGGCCCATGGGCTAGTGCACATTTTGACGGCAGTCAATGGTGAGAAGAGGAAAAGCCTTGACGGGGCGCTTTATTGCGCTACTTCGCTAAACCATGGATGACGGCAAATGCTCAGCCTCACAGGTCGAGGATCTGCTTAGGGCGCTGCTGGCCATGGGGAATGTGGAAACGGCGAAAAAATTCATGGAGGATCTTTGCGCGCCGGCGGAACTGGATGCCATGGTGGAGCGCTGGCGCGTCTGCCGCATTCTGTGGAGCGGGAAGCCATATCGCGAAATCTCCGCAGAAACTGGCGCAAGCAGCGCCACCATAGCGCGCGTGGCTCGCTGTCTCAGGAGCAAGAGCGGTGGCGGCTACAGGGAGGTGCTGGAAAATTTAAGGAAAAATGAATGCGATGAAACTTCATAAAAAATTACTATGTTTCGCTGTCTTGCTGTTTTGTGCGCCATGCGCCTGGGCGAGGGAGCAGGTTGTGCCCGTGGTGAAGATCGTTGACCACGTCGCGCTCAATGCAACCGCCGAAGGCATTGGGGAAGTGCTGGCCGCCTCGTCGGTTGGGTCGCGCATTGAATCGGCGCAGGGCAATGGGGCGATGGCACTGCAAATTGCCCAGAAAATAGTTTCAGGGAATCGACCCGTCGCCGTTGCCATAGGCACCGTTGCTGCCCAAAGCTTGGCCAAGTGCGCAAGCCGGTCTCCAAAGCCAATGGCAGTCGTCTACAGCTCCGTTACGGATCCAGTTGGTGCTGGATTAGCGACACTGGAAAATGTAACCGGTGTGTCAAATTTTGTGCCGCTAAGGCCGCAAATCGAACTGTTCAAAAAACTGCAGCCGCATTTGGCCACCATAGGAGTGCCGCATAATCCAGGCGAAGCCAATTCCGTAGCCATCATCCAGGCCCTTGGGCCCATCTGCGAAGAAATGGGCATAGGACTCGTAGTGCGGCCCGCTACGCGCACGGCGGAAATGCCGCAGGCGGCAGCCGAACTTGCCCGCCGCGTGGATGCGATTTTTGTAAGCAATGACAATACGGCACTCGCAGCGCTTGCCGCCATAGTGGGGGCGGCTGAGTTGCAGGGAATTCCAGTATATGTCAGCGACACGGACGCGCTTTGCTGCGGGGCTCTTGCGGCGCTCGGCCCGAACCAGCGCGAAATCGGGAGGCAAACGGGCCGCATGGTGCTGCGAATTTTAAATGGTGAACCGCCATCTTCTGTTCCGCCGGAGGGAGTAGAGTCAATGGAGCTCGCCATAAATCTTTCCGTTGCCGAACGGTTAGGCATAGTGGTTGACGACGATTTGATCGCCGCAGCCGCGAAGGTGCGGCGATGAATTCCTGCTGCATGGTGCTCCAACTTGGCGTGGTCTACGGCTTTGTGGCGCTGGGAATTTTTTTTACGTTCCGCGCCCTAAATTTTGCCGACATGACGGTCGATGGCAGCTTTGCCATTGGCGGTTGCGTTGCCAGTGTCCTCCTCCGGAGCGGCATTCCCCAGTGGCTCGCCATAGCGGTGGCCTGCTCCGGATCTGCCGCCGCAGGTTGCGCCACGGCATTTCTCCACGTTAAATTCCGCATTGCGGAAATTTTGTCCGGCATAGTTGTGGCGTCGGCCTGCTACTCCGTCTGCTTGCGCATCATGGGTGGATCGCCAAACATTATGGTGGATGCACCAAACTTTAGCCCGGCGCTGATTTTTACCATCTGCGCCGCCACTGTACCAATTGTGGGCTATTTGCTGCGCACTGATTTTGGACTGGCCTTTCGCTGCGCAGGGCTCAACCGCACGCTGGCGCGCAGCCATGGAATATGTCCGTCGTCCATGCTCTATTTTGGCCTAGCCGTCGGCAACGGTTTTGCCGGAGTTGGAGGGGCATTTTTTTGCCTTAGCCAAGGGT
Source organism: Puniceicoccales bacterium (assembly GCA_031268535.1). Taxonomy (GTDB): domain Bacteria; phylum Verrucomicrobiota; class Verrucomicrobiia; order Opitutales; family JAIRLM01; genus JAIRMB01. Next base: position 51,790 of record JAIRXB010000014.1, read on the forward strand.
TTTGCGATGTCGGTTCCGGATCAGGCACGCTCATCGCTGGGCTGGCGTCATTGGTTGTCGGAGAAGCCATTTTCCCGCTGAGGTCCGCCTACGGGAAAGTTTTTGCCTGCTTCGTCGGCTCCGTGGCCTATCGAGCCGCCATCGCCATGGCGCTCCATTCGGAGTTGCCGTTTTTGCGTGTCGGCGACTTTAATTTGATTACCGGTGGCATCATAGTCCTATTCCTCGCGGCAAAGTGGAGGAGGAAGCCGTGCTGAAGTTGCAAGATTTGGCTGTCTCCTACGGAGACGGCAAGGATGTGATCAGCTCCATAACTTTGTCTGTGGCGGTTGGCGAATTTGCCATTGTGGTGGGCCCAAATGGCGGTGGGAAATCAACTCTCCTTGGCGCCATAGCGGGCACCCTAAGGGCCCATCGCGGCCGCATAGCTATCGGCGGAGTGGAAAATAATTTTCATCGAGTTTGCTGCGTTTTCCAGAACCCAACAGTCGGAACGGTTGGGAATTTCACTGTTTTTGAAAACATGGCTCTCGCTTGGCGGCGCCACCGCTGGCGGTTGCCGCTGCCGGCTTTGACGGCGAGGCGCAAAAAGATTTTCTGCGATCGGTTGGCTGCGTTGTCCATGGGATTGGAAGATCGCGGCGATGACCCCGCTAGAGTTTTGTCTGGCGGGCAGCGTCAGGCGCTAAGCTTGGCAATGGCAACGCTTAGGGACTGTGACGTTTTGCTTTTGGACGAAATAACGGCGGCCTTAGATCCGCTGGCCTCTGCGCGCGTTATGGATTTGGCGGAGAGCATTGTGCGGCAAAATTCATGCGCCTGCTTGGCCGTCACCCACAGTCTGCAGCAGGCCATATCTTACGGCGATAGCGTCATAGCCATCGGCGGAGGTGCAATGGTTGCAAAATTTTCAGCAGTTGAAAAATCCACCATGTCGGTGGCTGACCTTCTTGCGCACTTTGAATTTCCCTTTGCAAATGGGCAATCGGCTCCACAGTGACTGAGCTGTGCGAGTTCTAATTGCGTGCGGTGGCACAGGAGGTCACGTCGCTCCGGGAATAGCGCTGGCTCAGCGGCTAATGGAGATGGGCCACGATTCCGTAGTGGCCGTCAGCGAAAAGCCCATCGACGGAAGGCTGGCCTCGGCATATGGAAATATCAATTTTCACCCAATTCCTGGCAGCGGATTCGCTCTGGAGCCGGTTGCACTGGTGAAGTTCCTAGTGGCTACGGCCCGTGGATTTTTTGCGGCCATCAGGTTGATGCGGAAGGAAAAATGCCAGGTGGCCGTGGCTTTTGGCGGGTTCTCGTCGGTTGGCGTTGGTCTGGCTGCTGCCATTCTCCGCAGGCCCCTCTACCTGCACGAATCCAATTTTAAATTGGGGAAGGCGACGCGCTTTCTGGCGCCATTTGCGAAGGCCGTATTCATTCCACCGCCACTAAAAAAACGGCATCCATACGGAAATAGGAAAAAATTTTTCCCAATGGCTTACCCGCTGCGCCGAGATTTTAAAATTATGGAGATGGGGGAAGCCAGAGCGTTCCTTGGCGTCGAGCGATGGGGAAAGCTGCTTGCCGTCACGGGCGGTAGCCAAGGCGCCAACGTTTTGCGGCGGTGGGTGCTGGACAATGAGCGCAACCTGGCGGAGCTTGGATTTCATTGCATTTGCCTTGTGGGGCTTGGCTGCGAACGGGAAAGCAGGCAAATTGAAAACTCCAAGGGAGAGCGCTATGCCATGGAGTACGTTCCGTTCTGCGACTCCATGCACGCCCTATACTGCGCCGCCGACATTGCCGTTTGCCGAGCTGGAGCTGGCACCATCGCCGAACTCATCGCCGCATCGCTAGTGAATGTGCTGATTCCGCTTCCGAAGTCGGCCGCTAATCACCAAATGGCCAACGCAGAGGCAATGGAGATGGAGGGGGCAACTAGAATTGTGGAGCAAAGGCACATGGATAGGTTGCTTTGCGCCATTGGAGAGCTGTCCGATGGGGCGAGCTGTGAAAAAATGCGGATGAATTTACGGCGCTTGCGCTCCATGGGGGAGGATGGCGGAGAACTGCTCGCCAAAGCTGCCGTTAGCTGCCATTGGCCATTGCTATGATATTTTTGGCTGGCATCGGCGGCATGGGCATGGCTGCTCTTGCCATCTACTTGCGGCAGATGGGAAAGCGCGTAACTGGCTTCGACGACTGCATTGACAGGGAGACGGAATTTCTACTGGCCCGCTGCGCCATAGAGGTCGTTCCACGCCCGGAAAGGCTGCCAAATTGCGAAGCATTTGTGCATACGTCCGCCATTCGGGATGGAGATAAATTACTTCGGCTGGCGAAGGAAAGTGGCTCCGTTGCCGTCTATTCGCGAGGTGAATATGTGGCTAAAATGTTAAAGGGCAATAGGGTGCTGGCGATTGTAGGCAGCCACGGGAAAACCACAACGGCGGCCTACGCCATAGGGGAGCTGCGGGCGCGACGGTTCCAATTTAATTACCTCATGGGGGGCCGTTTCGTCGGAAAGGATCTGCCTGCCCATTTTTGCGGCGCCCTCTGGACAGTTGCCGAAATTGATGAGAGCGAATCGTCCATTGACCTCTTCTCTCCCCACGTTACCCTTCTGCTAAATCTTTCCATGGATCATGATGCCCATTACGGCTCCATTGATTCCCTGCGCGGCACCGTTGCCGCCCTGTGTGAGCGTACCGAGAAGACCGTCCTCATCGGCAGAGGGGAAAAGTCGCTTAGGCCATTCCACCGGTGCCGAAAAATTAAATTTTTTTCCACGCCAAGCCGTCCAGACCATTGTTCCGTTGAGCAATTCAATTGGCGCAATTGCGCCGCAGCTTTGGCGGCTGCGGATTCGCTTTGTCGCCGCCGCAGCCGCGGCAGAGATGTCCCCGCCTTTGAGACTGTGGCGGTTCGGAGGAGGCAAACTGTGCTTCATCGATCGGCGTCGGTGGAGGTCATTGCCGATTACGCACACCATCCAGTGGAAGTGCTGGCATTTCTGAAGCACTACTGGAATGGCAATAGCGCCATCGTTTTTCAGCCCCATCGCTTTTCCAGAACGGCGAGCCACTGCGATGAATTTGTCGGCATTTTGAAGAGCCATGGACCGGCCGTACTCATGCCCACATATGGAGCTTTCGAGTCTTTCGATCCTCTCGGCACCGGCGAGCATCTGTCAAAAATGCTTGCGGATATGGGGGTTGCCGTCCCATGCCTTTGCGGCGAAGGGCTGGTGGAGCACCTTGATTTTCTCCGCAAAAATCTTAGTGTGAGCCGCTTTCTGTTTGTGGGGGCAGGATCTATTTTTTCCGAGGCGAAGGCGTTTTCGGAGCGACTGAAGGAGGAATCTTTTGGAGCTGCTCGGCAAAAACATTTCCCGCTGTGCCCTTTCCGCGAAAACGTTCCCATGGAAGGGCAATGCACCATGCGCGTCGGTGGTCCTGCGCGTTTTTTTGCCGAACCGCGCAATTTGGATGAGCTGCGCAGCATATTGCGCTGCGCAGCCGAGTCGGACTTGCGCTACTTCGTTGCCGGTGCAGGGAGCAATTTGCTCGTGGATGACGGCGGTTTTTTTGGACTTTTGCTGCGGCTGCGTGGGAGTTTTTGGAAACGGCACCGCATCGGCAAAGACTTCATTTACTTGCGCTGCGCCATCCCCATGGGGCGTCTGGCGGATCTGTGTAGATCAAACGCAATCGGCGGCTACGAATTTTGCGGAGGAATCCCCGGCACAGTTGGTGGCGCTGTGGCTATGAATGCCGGAGCGTTTTCTTCGGCAATTGGCGATTTTGTTGAAAAACTCACAGTTTTTCGCGGCGGTCGAGTTCTATCAATCTGCGGCGGCACATTTTCATACCGCAAATCGCCGCTGCTGGAGGGTGATTTGCTTTTGTCCGTAAAACTTAGGAGAACGCCGCACAGCGACGGAGAGGCAATTGATGAAACGGCGCAGCGCATGGCGAAGCGGCGCCGACTTGTGCAGCCATCTGGATCTAGCGCCGGGTCAATATTTCGCAACACGCCCTCAATTGCGGCCGGTGAACTCATCGAAAAAGCCGGACTGAAGGGGCTGCAAGTGGGAGGTGTGCAAATTTCCCCAAAACATGGCAATTTTATTGTTAATTGTGCCAATGGGAGCTGCGGAGATGTGCTAGCGCTTATCTTTTTAGTGAAGGCTACTGTCATGGAGCGGTTTAACATTGACTTGTCAACGGAAGTGTGCTTTCTGGCGGACTTCTGGGTTGGTCCCCTATGAGGGAAAATTGCGAAGTTGTCATTCTCTGCGGCGCAAATTCTCCAGAACGGTCTGTCTCCCTCCGTTCCGGACGCAATGTTGCCGCATTGCTTAAGGGGATTATGCCGTTGCGGCTCATAGAGTTGCAGGAGAATATCATGCCGACGGATCTTGATCCGCGCCGTTCAATAATTTTCCCGCTGGTGCATGGCGATTTTGGCGAAGATGGCAAATTGCAGAAGATGCTAGATGGTGGAAATTTTGTTTACATTGGGAGCGGAAATGAGAGCATGGAGTTGACAATCGACAAGGCGCGCACGAAGAATTTGCTGGCGTCTTTCGCCATTCCAACGTTGCCCCACCGAACATTTAGGTGGAATGGGACTTGCGATGTTTCGCTGGAGAAAATTTTTAATGATATTGGCGGCGGCCTTTTTTTTAAGCCCAATTGCGGCGGGAGCAGCATTGACTGCTTTCGCTGCGATGAAGTTGGGCGGTGTGCGTCCACATTGGAAAAGATCGGCCGTCGCGTAGAGTGGATTGTGGAACCATTTTGCGGCGAATGCGTAGACATAACGGTGGCGCTTTTGCACGGAAAGGCATTGGCGGCGATGATGCTGCGCCACAGTGGAGATTTTTTAGACTTCAATGGAAAATATTCTGCCGATGGGGCCAAGCACCTGTGCCCGGCGCCCATAGGAGATGCGCTGACCGAACAGCTATTTTCCTGCGCCGAGAGGGCATTTCTGCTGTGCGGTTGCCGCGATTGGGCCCGCGTTGATTTTCTTCTCGATGGGAGCGGAGATTTTTTTTTCCTGGAGGTGAATGGTGTGCCGGGATTTACTGAGACCAGCTTTTTCCCTGACTGCGCCATTGCGTCCGATCTTGGGGCCGTGGAATGCCTGAAAAGTCTTTTGGAGCCAGCGCTTAGGCGGCATAGGTCACTCTACCGATGAAAAGCGGCGTCACAATTCGCGGGAAACGGACAGAAAAGCGTCGCGTTGCCGCTGCAAAGCAGCCGACCAAAGCAAGAAAAGCTGGCGGTAGGCGGCGGCGCGGTGGCCATTGGGTTACCGTTGTGTTTTTCGCAATTGGCTGTCTGCTGGCGCTTTTTGCCGTCAGAAAGGTGGTCGGATTTGTATGCGAAAGGCTAGCCGATGGGCGCCACCTTGAGCGCATTGAGGTGTCTACGACCGGTTCGCTTCCAAGGGGAGAGGTGCTTCGCCTGTTGAAAATTCCGCGTGACGTTAGCCTTGGCGCCATAGACATAGGGCGCTGCAGAACTAATTTGCTGCAGTGTCGGCAAGTTCGCGATGCTCACGTCGAGCGCGCCTATCCCCATACGCTGCGCATAAAAATCTTGGAGCGCACGCCGACCTTTAAGCTTTTTTCCCAAAAGGAAAAGGCATGGCTATTCGTAGCGGACGACGGGTTCGTTTTCCCCTGTGCCGGACTAGACCCCCAGGCGTCGTCCATTGTGCAGTTGAATGCTGCCGCTGAAAGCGGCACGACGCTGTTTTTCGTGCCGGAGCTGTGGCGCCTTATGGAAGAGGCCAGCTCCATCAACGGACAATTCGTGGATACTTGGGAATCCATTGCCGTCGATGAGGGCGCCTACGGCCGAAACGCTAGGATTGAAGAGTTTGAAGTGCGCTGCAATTCCATATTGCGCTTGCGTTTGCGCGCTAGCGATTTAGCCAGGCAATTTGCCGAATTGGAATACATCCTGCAGGACGCCAGGGAGCGGCGCATGCTTCCGCTAGAGCGCGTGGACCTTTCCATTCGTGGGCGCGCCTACGTTAGGCCGATGTCGCGCAATAAATAGTTTTTGGCAACTGTCAGCTAACGGTCTTAATTTTTCGCAGCATTGCGGCGTTTGGGAGGTTTCCAATGCGCTCCAGAATTCTTGACGACAGCAAATTGATTTCCTGGGCCACCGAGCAGTTTGGCGTTTTAATGGTCAGCGTCTTTCCGGCGATGCCATAGGGCTGGCAGAGGGATGCAAGCTGGCTGCCAACAATCTGCGGCCACAGTTCGACGAGCATTTGCAGCAAATTAGATCGGCCGAGGGCGGACGCCACAATGCTCGCCACTACGGTTTGCAGTTGCTTGGCTGAGTCGTTCCGCGGGCATCTTTCCGGCGCCGGGAAACCGCAAAAATTGCTTATCAATGCCAGGTGTTTTCCGCGGATGTGCGTACGCCGGCGGCAGTCCGGTGGGTCCATTAGCTGCACTATCATTGATTGAGACGGCGGAGGCAATTAATCTTTGCGGAAATTGCCAGTTTGCTGGCGCAATCCTCCTGCCGGAGAAATTCCCTTGTGCATTTGGATGACATGGCTTAGGGTAACCGTGAGCTGGCGCTCGAGGAGGAATGGCAAATGGCAAAGAGAATACGCGTTGGAATTAACGGTTTCGGCCGCATAGGCCGCTTGGTGTTTCGAGCGATCGAGGAAAAGGGCCTCCGTGACCACGGCATAGACGTTGTTGCCGTAAATGATCTCGTTCCGGCGGACAACCTTGCCTATCTTGTGAAGTACGATTCGACGCAGGGTCGCTTCGGCGGATCCGTCGATGCGCCCGACGGAGAAACTCTACGCGTTAACGGCCACGAAATAAAATGCTTAGCATGTAAGGATGGCCCGTCTTCTTTGCCGTGGAAAAGTTTAGCGGTCGATGTGGTTATTGAGTCTACGGGTCTTTTCACTCAGGCCGATACTGCCGGCGGCCACATTTCATCCGGAGCTAAGAAGGTGATAATTTCTGCGCCGGCGAAGGGTGACGGCGTCAAAACAATCGTTCGCGGAGTCAATTGCCAGACCCTCAGAGAGGAAGACCACATTGTTTCAAACGCTTCTTGCACAACGAACTGTCTCGCGCCGGTCGCCAAAATTATTTTGGAAAATTTCGGGCTTGAGGAGGGTTTGATGACGACAATCCACAGCTACACCGCAACGCAGAAGACCGTCGACGGGCCATCGAAAAAAGATTGGAAAGGTGGGCGCACAGCCGCCTGCAACATTATTCCGTCCACGACAGGTGCGGCGAAGGCAGTTGGGCTTGTGCTGCCGCAGCTGCAGGGAAAGTTGACCGGCATGTCGTTTCGTGTGCCAACGCCGACGGTTTCGGTCGTCGATCTGACCTTTAGGACGGAAAAGAAAACTTCCTACGAAGCCATATGCGGGGCCATGAAGAACGCAAGCGACGCCGGATCGCTGAGGGGCATTCTCGCCTATACCGAGGATGAAGTTGTGTCGTCTGACTTTATCCATAGTCCCTATTCGTCAATCTTTGACGCGGGGTCCGGCATGCAGCTAAATGATAAATTTTTCAAGGTCGTTTCCTGGTACGACAACGAGTGGGGCTACAGCTGCCGCTGCGCAGAACTTCTGCAGCAGGTTGGAGCGTTCGTCTAGTGGGAACTCGGCGCTGTGTGCGGCATTATGGGCTACTTGGGGCGCCGCCAGGCAAAAGGCATTCTGCTCGAAGGACTCAGGCACCTTGAGTACCGCGGCTACGACTCGACCGGCATTGCCACCTGGGAAGGAACTGATTTTTCCGTCGTTAGGGCTGTGGGCCACCTTGATGCGCTCATCGAAAAAATCGGAGATCTCGAGATTTGCGGTACGGCCGGCATTGGTCACACCCGTTGGGCTACCCACGGCGCAATTACGGAAGGGAACGCCCATCCCCATCGCAGCTGCGATGGCAAGGTCGTCATTGTGCACAATGGGGTTGTGGAAAATTTCTTACAAATTGGCACCTTTTTGGGGGCGCAAAATTATAGGTCTTCGTCGGAGACCGACAGCGAAGTTTTGGCAAATCTAATTGCCTACCACTGCGCCAAGGAGGATGGAGCTGGCGGACATAGTGCATTCCTTGAAGGAGTTAGGAGAGCCCTGCTGCACGTGCGCGGCGCCTACGGCATAGTGGCAATGCACGTTGACTTTCCAGGCGAAATGGTCGGCGCCCGCAACAGTTCGCCGCTAATTCTTGGCATTGGCGATGGAGAGTTTTTCTTTTCGAGCGATACGGCCGGATTCGCTTCCCACGCTAAGGATGCAATTTTCCTCAACGACGGCGAGATGGCCCACCTAGTGGGCGGAGACTTTTCCATTTGCACGCTCAGCAGAGAGCGCGTTGAGGCCGCCAGACGGGCAGTGGAGTGGCGCGAAGCTCTGGTGGAAAAAAATGGCTATGCCCATTTCATGCTGAAGGAAATATATGAGCAGCCAACGACCTTGCGCAATGCCATGCGCGGCCGCTTTTCGCCTGACGGAAGCGGCACCCACTTTGGTGGATTGCAAATGTCCACCAGGGAGCTACTTCAGATTGACCGCATCGTATTTTGCGCCTGTGGGTCTGCCCGATTCGCCTGCGCCATTGGTGAGTATCTCATTGAGCGCATAGCGCGCATTCCCGTCGAAGTTGAATATGCATCTGAATTTCGATACAGAAATGCGCCCCTCGACAAAAATACGCTCGTCGTCGCCGTTAGCCAAAGCGGAGAGACCATAGATACGCTTTCGGCACTGCTGGAGGCAAAGCGGAAGGGTTTTAGGGTAATGGCCATTACGAATGGCGTAGGGTCAAGCATCGCCAGGGAAGCTGACGGCGGCATATATCAGCACGCCGGGCCGGAAATTGGCGTAGCGGCCACAAAAACTTTCACCTCCCAAGTTTGCTTGATGGCCATGTTGGCCATCCACCTTGGCCGACTAAGGGATCTTTCCTGCGAGGATGGCACAGAGATGGTCGATGCGCTGCAGCGTTTGCCGTCACTGGTCGAAGAGGCGCTTGAGCTGGACGACGCCGTAAGGTCAGTGGCGGAAAAATATGCCCACTGCGACCATATGTTTTTTCTTGGCCGCCAAAGCATGTTCCCCGTCGCCATGGAGGGTGCCCTAAAGCTCAAGGAAGTGGCCTATGTGCACGCAGACGGCTACGCGGCTGCCGAAATGAAGCACGGACCAATTGCCCTCATCGGCAAAGATTGCCCAGCGTTTTTTTTGGCCTGCGATGGGCGGATGCTGGAAAAAATTCAATCGAACGTGCAGGAGGTGCGGGCCCGCGGTGCGCGCATTGTGGTTGCCGTTTGCGGCGACGATCGTGGCGTGTCATCCGTTGCCGATGATGTGCTCATACTTCCTCGCAGTCACGACATAACGCAGGCGCTCATTTCCACCATAGCGGTGCAGCTTTTCGCCTACCACATGGGGGTGCTGCGCGGCTGCAACGTTGACTGTCCCCGCAATCTTGCTAAGTCGGTGACGGTTGAGTGAGATGTCATTTATTTGGCTTCTGTTTGGCGGCGTCCGCAAAGACGCTATCTATTTGCCGTTACCAAGTCGCAAAAGCAATGGCAGCTCGCCGGAGCTGAAATACTTTGGCAATTTGCCATTCCATTTTTTTGCAGCCTCATAGACTATGAGCGATGGATTTTCCTGTAGCGCTTTTGCTCGGATGGACATGGATTCCGCTTCCGCTTGCGCCGAAAGCACTAATTGCCGAGCTTCCTCTTCGATTTGGGCGGTTCTGTTTTTGGCTTTGAGGGCTTCCTGTTCTGCAGTTACTTTACTCTCTATGGCCTTTTCGAAGGCGGCCGAATAGGCCATGGCGACGATTTGAAATCCAGACACCACGATGTATTTCCCGCCCAAATTGTCCCGCAGCTTTTCCAGGATTTCTTGCGTCGCCACCTCGCGATTGGCCACGAGATCTTGTGCGTTCCACTTGCCTATGACGTCCTTTGCTGCCCCTTCGATTGCCGGCACTATGATTTTGTCCTGGTAGTTTGTCCCAATTTCTTGGTACATGCGGAAGGCGTCCATTGGATCCAGGTTGTAGTTCACGGCGTAGGCGATGCGCGCATGCTGTATGTCTCTGGTGTAGACCTGCGTTTCCGCCGTGATGCGCTGAGTGCGCACATCCATGGTGCGCATGTGCGATACGAATGGCGTTATGAGGTGCACCCCCTCTCCGTAGCTGTGGCGCGCCACCTTGCCGAGAGTTACCTTTACGCCGCGTTCTCCGGCGCCCACCATGGCAATTGGATTTAGAAGGAAAAGTGTCGCGGCCGAAACGGCGACAAATAGGATGCAACCAATCAGAATTCGCAATTGCTTTGGGGTCAATGGCCCCTGCCCATGCCGATGAAATCCGCCACCACCAAAACCATTCCCGTCCATGGGGAGGATAATTACTCTAGCGCCAGCAAAGCCAATAGCAAATAAATGGCGATGGCTGAACCGAGCAGAACTGAAAATGCGGCCAGCAATTTTCTTCCGTGGATGGCGTAAAGATTTTTGCCGACGGCGACGCAAAGGCTTATTAGTAATGCATTTATGGCGAGAATGACTGCGGCAAAAAGTGCAATTAGTCGCAGTGCCATCCGCCGGAATATTCTTTTGTGTGCCGCAAAAGTCAACGGGAAGAGTGCATGGGCGCCAAAAAGCTCGATGGCGATGGCAATTGCCCATAGACAGCCGCTGTGAAAAATTACCTATCCCTACTCGCCGACGTCATGGAGCGCGGGGAGAAATGCGAAGACCGTACGGCCGTAGGGACTCGCTGCATCTTCGGCGCGCAGTTGCGCTTCGACCTTTCCGCAGGATTCCCAATCGTCACGACTAAGCGCGTGCACTTCAAATCCATTGTCCACGAGCTGCTTTGGTTTTTGATGGGATCAACCAATGTGGCCTATTTGCGGGAAAACGGCGTGCGCATCTGGAACGAATGGGCAGACGAGAACGGCGAACTTGGACCGATATACGGAAAACAGTGGCGACGATGGGAGAGGGTTGGCGGCGGCCACGTTGACCAGATTGCCAAGCTGATTGACGAAATCAGACGAAACCCATACAGCAGGAGGCACATAGTCTCCGCATGGAATGTCGGTGATTTGGATGGCATGGCTCTGCCTCCATGCCACTGCTTCTTTCAGTTCCACGTGACTGCCGGCCGCGAATTGCGCTGCCAACTTTACCAGAGGAGTGCGGACTTATTTCTGGGCGTTCCATTTAATATCGCCAGCTACTCGCTGCTTACGCACATGGTGGCCATGGTTTGCGGCCTCAGGGCGAGGGAGTTTATCCTCAGCATGGGCGATTGCCACATCTACGACAATCACGTGGAGCAGGTTTGCGAGCAGCTCGGCAGGCAGCCGCGATCGCTTCCGCAGTTGCGCATTGTGCGAGACGTAATCGACATCGACGACTTTCGATTCGAAGATTTTGAACTTATCGGCTACTGTCCCCACGGACCGATTTCGGCGCCCGTGGCCGTCTAGGCAATGCCGTTCGACCGCATGTGGCGGTAGAGTGTGCTGCGGCCAACGCTAAGAATTTTTGCCGCTTTAGCCCTATTGCCACCGGCCTCTTCGAGGGCTCGAATAATTTGCGATCGGTCACAGTTGGCGACGGGCGCTATGGCTATCGGCTTTCCCGATGCGCTTTCCTCATTTGCAAAAAATCTTCCGTCCAAATCCTTTGGGGAAATTATGGACCCGCTCCGCAGAACGGCCATCGCTTCGCAAAAATTGCGCAATTCGCGCACGTTCCCTGGCCACCGGTACTTTTTTAAAATTGCTAGTGCGCCACTATCCACCGATGGCCGATTGCGCCATTGTCCCCAAAAATGCTCCAGCAGCGGGGGAATGTCTTCTGGGCGATCGCGGAGAGGTGGAATTGCCAATGGGATAACGCAGAGCCTGTAGTAGAGGTCGCTGCGGAATTGCCCAGATCTAACTCGTTCCTCCAGCGGGACATTTGTCGCCGCTATGAGCCGCAGGGAAACGGGAATTGGCTGCTGTCCGCCGAGCCGCTCGAAGCTCCGCGTTTCCAGTACGCGCAGCAGCTTCACCTGCGTTTCCGGCGGAAGTTCGCTTACTTCGTCCAGGAGAAGGGTGCCCCCGCCGGCCCTTTCGAAATAGCCTCTGTGCAGTCGACTTGCGTCCGTAAATGCGCCGCGCTCGTGGCCAAAAAGTGCGCTTTCCACCATATCATGCGGAATGGCAGCTCCGTTAATGGCGAGAAATGGCTCTTCGCTTCTCTGGCTTAGCCGATGTATCTCTCGCGCAATCATTTCCTTGCCAACGCCCGTTTCTCCCACCAGCAGCGCCGTAGAGTCTGTGGCGGCGACCAGGCGAACCGTCTCCATGAGCTTGTCCATTGCGGCGGATTTCCCAATGACCATACCGCCGCTATCCATCAATTTTTCCCTTTGGATTGAAGGGAAGCGCTCCTCGGCGGCGCGGCGCAGCGCCCCTTCGACGGCGTCAAGGTCAAGCGGCTTTGGAAGAAAATCCGCCGCTCCCTGCTTCATCGCTCGCACGGCAGTTCCTATGTCGCCGTATGCTGTCATGAGGATGCAGGACGGTGACGGCGATAGGCCGCGGCAAAACGCAACCACATCCAACCCAGTTTTCCCGGCCATGCGCAAATCGGCCAGCACTAGATCTATGGGCGGGACTGCAGCGGTTAGCAGTCCAATGGCCTCGGCGCCACTGGCCGCCACAGTGACGGCATAGCTGCCGCTGAGCGCCGCGGAGAGGCCATCGCGGGCATTTTTTTCGTCGTCAACTATCAGGAGCCGCATTGTTTTTCCCGATTTCGGCCGCAGCGCCAATAAAATCTCTAAATAGTGGATGGGGTCGCAGCGGTTTCGATTGGAATTCTGGGTGATATTGCACCGCGACGAACCATGGATGGTCGGCAATTTCAAGGGCCTCGACGAGCCCGCCATCGCACACTGCCGAAAGAATCATGCCACTTTTTTCGAATTGGCCGCCATAGGCGCCATTGAACTCATAGCGATGCCTGTGTCGTTCGCGGAATGATTTCGCACCGTAGGCCCTATGCAATTTTGTTCCCTCAAAGGCGCTACAGCCGTAGGCGCCGAGGCGCATTGTTCCGCCACATGTCGCTATGTCCCTTTGGTCATCCATCATCGACACAACGGGATGCGGGGTGTGTGGGTCGAATTCCGTTGAATTTGCGCCGGCCAACCCGATTACATTTCTGGCAAAATCGATGGCGGCCAGCTGCATCCCCAAGCATATGCCGAAAAAGGGGATGCGCTTTTTGCGGCTATGGGCGATGGCGGCCAACTTCCCTTCGATTCCGCGGCAGCCAAAACCGCCAGGGATGAGAATTCCGCCAAAACCGGAAAAAATGTCGTCTAAATTGCCGTCCAGTATGGAGTCGGCATCGATGCGCCCTATGTGGAGGTGGCAGCCATTGGCAATGGCGGAGTGTTCAAGGGCTTCGTAAACAGATTTGTAGGCGTCTTTCAGGTCTACGTATTTGCCCACTATGGCAATGGAGACGTGTCTGTCCCTGCGCTGCGCCATGGCGGAGATTTCCTCCCACAGGGAAAGGTCGCAGCGGCGGCCTGAGCCAATGGAAAAATGATTAACGATGAAGCTGTCTACGCCTTCCCTGTGCAGCATGGCGGGAACTTCGTAGATTGATTGCACGTCTAGCTCTTGGATGACTCCCTCCGGTGGCACGTTGCAGAACAGGCACAACTTTTTGCGAATGTCTTCCCCAATGGGCTTTTCGGTGCGACAAAAGAGCATGTGCGGCTGAATTCCCATTCCGCGAAGAAGCGCAACGCTCTGCTGCGCAGGCTTTGTTTTTATTTCGTCGGCTACGCGCAAAAATGGCAGCAGAGCTACGTGTCCGTGGAGCACATTCCCGTGACCGCGCTCCAAAATAAATTGCCTAATTGCCTCCAAATACGGCATGCCCTCGATGTCGCCGACTGTGCCGCCAAGCTCCACTATGGTGACGTCGCCGGAATCTTCATCGGACGCCATGTGCTTTTTGATTTCGTCCGTTACGTGCGGTATGACCTGCACCGTTTCCCCCAGATAGTCTCCGCGCCGTTCTGCCCGGATGATGGCTTCGTAAATTTTCCCGGATGATACGCTGCAGCTGCAATCCAACTTGGCGTCGGTGAAGCGTTCGTAGTGGCCAAGGTCTAAGTCGGTTTCTGAGCCATCCGGAAGTACGTACACCTCCCCGTGCTGGAAAGGGCTCATGGTGCCCGGATCAACGTTGAGGTATGGGTCAAACTTTTTGAGCAAAACGCGCAGCCCCCAAGCCTCCAGCAGAGCTCCTATGCACGCCGCCGTGAGCCCCTTCCCAAGGGACGACACAACGCCGCCGCTAATGAAAATGTAGCGCATCGGCGGCACCGTTCCCGCAAAATGTTGCCACGCCGTCAACGCATTTTTCGCACGGCAAATGGGATCAACCTAGAAAATTTCCGATGAGTTGAAGAAAAAGGCAATTTCCGCATCCGCGGCCGCAGCATCCTCCGACGCGTGGATAACATTTCTGCTTTTATCGGAACCAAAATCTCCGCGAATTGTGCCCTTCGGGGCGATGGACGAATCCGTCGGACCGATCATTTCGCGCACGTGCGCCACGGCGTCGTCGCCCTCCACGGCAAGCACCATGACCGGCGTCGACGTCATATAGCTCACAATGTCACCGAAAAAAGGTTTCCCCACCAGATGCGCGTAGTGTTTCCTGAGCGTGCTTTCGTCAAGCTGCACCATTTTTGCGGCCACAGGAGACAAACCTTCCCCCTCGAGGCGCGCCAGGATAAGGCCCGCAAGCCTCTGCTCCATGGCATCCGGCTTAATGATAACAAGTGTTCGCTGGCTGGCCCTTTCCATTGTCTGTGGCACAGCAGCTATGGCTTTAGAGCCAAATGTCAAGGCCGCTAGGGCCAAAATGCACCTGTAATGCTTCACCGATCCCGTCTAGCTGCCGTTTGGGATCCAAGGCAAAGGCTTTTGCGATTTGCGAGAATTTATTTACGAATCCGTCTCGCAATGCGGTGGGCGGCACAGGATTCGAACCTGCGACCTACCGGATGTAAACCGGGCGCTCTAACCGGCTGAGCTAGCCGCCCACGGGCAAGATCTGGGCTTCCCACTTCCAATGTCAACCGTTTCCTCAGCTATCCGCCACTCCACTCGTCAAAGTTTGCGCCCCCTGGCCAATGGCGCTAGACTTGCAGCCGCAGTCGCTAAGCATTTCGCCGTAGTCGTAGTGGCCGTAGCTCCCTTCGTCCTTTGAAATGCGCAAGATTCTACCGATGTGCTGCCTGTATATGGCCGATTCTGCTGGATCCGAAGTGGCGTCTCCGGCTGCAACCAGCGACAGAAACCCTCCATGTTCTTTTGCCCACTCCATGTCGCTGTCGCCGATGAAGTCGCGCGCAAGTCCCTCGCCGATGCCTAAGCCGTTGAGACCGATAAAGCTGCAATGTGCTTTTGCGGCTATGGCGGAGCCGATCATTTCCCCCATGGAGTGGCCGACAATTATGGGGACCAATTTTACGGCATTCCTGCCGTCGCCATTGTGAGCCGCGATTGCGTCCATGCGCTCTTTTGCGAAAGCATAGCTTTCCTCCACGATGGGCGGCACGGCGCCGCACAGATTCATGGCGCACTGCCAAATGTTTCCAGACGAGCGCGTTCCATCGAACCAAATTATGACGGGGCGCACCATTTGCTCATTTCCGCCTTCGAAAGTTTCATGAGCTATTCCCATTTCATCCAATTCGCCAACGGTCATTTCCGATGGAGCCATGCGGCAGTCGGCGCCGTCACATGTGGCGCACACTCCGTCGCCGGCAATGGGGCTTTCCATGCCTTCGCATTTGAGGTCGGAATCTTCCTCGTCGTAGCGCCTTTGGGCGCCGTAGCTGTGGCCGATCCATCCGAGAAGGTCCATAAACTTCTTGCCGCGGCCGAGAGTTGCTGCAAAATCTTCCGCCGTCACATCGTCAACTTTTGCGGCCTCGTAATGCTTTTTCGATTTGGCGAAAGCGCCGAAGCATGTGAAGCATAGGGCTATGCTGCGGTAGTAGGTGCGCCATTGGGATTTAATCATTACGCCGTTGCCGCTGGCGAGGAGGGCCAAGCTGATGACGCCGTTGGCTACGACGCCAAAAATAACTACGCATGGAACGGCCACCCAGCCGATTGGCGAGCAGGCGACGGCGGCCAATGCGAATGATTTTGTTGCATAGTCGGCCTTTTCCTCGGCCAGATCTGGAGAGTCATTGGCGCAAATGTATGATGGCAGCGAAAATAATCTGGCCGGTCGGGATGAATTCACGTCCACGGCCAAGTTTGCAAAGTTTGGCGGTGAAGGTCAATGGGAATGGCGCCCAAGGCGGCAGTTTTCTGGATGCGCTCTGCGCCAGTGTGGTTCCCCCTAAAGAAAATCATTAAGCATTTCGTCGTAGCCGTAGTGGCCGTATTGTGATCCGCTGCGACTGAAGCGGTACGTTGTGCCGATTCGCCTTCTGTAGGTATTTGAGTTGGATGGATCTCCCGCTTCGTCATCTTTTGAAACAAGTGATAGAAACATCCCATTTTCTTCGGCTCGCTCCATGTCGTCTTTCCCGATGAAGCGCCTTACTATGCCATCGCCAAGGCCAACTCCGTTAAAGCCGATGGAGGCGCAATGAAGTTTGGCGGCGGCGGCGAAAGCGACCATCGCGCCGAGGGAATGGCCTGCAGTAAACGGCACCAGCTTTATCTTGTTTTCTGAGTTTCTGTTGTAGTCGGCAATTGCCTCGAGGCAGCTCTTGGCGAAATCATAGCCGTCCTGCACGATTGGCGGCACCAGTCCCGCCAAATTTATGGCTCCTTGCCAAATTTCGCCAAATGACTGTGCTCCGTCGAACCAAATTATGACGGGGCGCACCTCCGCGTCGGCGCCGCCAAGATTTGAATCATGCGGAACACCAATTTCATCTAAATCTTTTACCGTAAGTGTAGTATTTGCCATGCGGCAATCCATTCCGTGCGTTTCTCGATGGATCGTGTCGCCGTCAATTGGTGCATCCATTTTACCGCCGTCATAGCGCTTTGCTTTTGCGTGGCTATTGCCTATGTCCCTTAGGAGGCCACTAAATCCAGAGTTGGAAAATGGTGCTCCACTTGCAATGTTTTCGCGCTTCACGTCCACCATGTTAATTCTACCGTAGTGGGATTTCGACCTAGAAAAGGCCCAATGGCAGGTGAAGCATACGGCAATGCTTCGGTAGTAAGTTTGCCACAGCGATCGCACCATTCGGCCGTTGCCGGAGACCAGGAGGGCCGCGCTGATGATGCCATTAATGGCAACGCCAACGATCGCGACAATTGGAACTAGAACCCATCCGATTGGTGAACAGGAAATGGCAGTCATCGCGCGAGCGGCCGTTGCGCAAAACGCTGGCTTCGCCGGCACGTTGACGGCGGCAGATCGGTGAATTTGATGTGCTGCACGCTCTGCGCCTGTCGCCATGACAAACTGAATTATTCCGCAAAACTGAGTGTCGGTCAAGTGGAATATCTACGCTTTCCTACCTTTTATGCTAAGCAGAAACTTCTTGGCATTTCTAATGGCATCCTCCTCCGGGATGATGTCGGTAGTTGGTTGGACTTGGCCGGCTGCGTTTTGTTTTGCCGTCCTGAAAGCATTAAGTGCGTCTTGATGTCCGGCAAAGGCGGATTCATTCAATAGTGCACCAACGACAGTTTGGCGAAATTTATTGAGTTCGTCGACTATTTCGTTCACAACGGATACGTCAAGGCCTACGCTGCCTATGGTTGGTATTTTGGCGGACGGACATTCCAGTTCACTAGTCCCTCCCACGTCGCCTGTATGCTCAGCGTGGTTGATGTCTTTGTGATCTACGGCGAGTCTACAACAAATGAGGTCGGTCAGATCGGTGTCGCTTGATGCTTTCGGGATAGCGACGACTGCTTTTAGATCGTTTATTGCCATATGGCTTAGCTGTGTGATTGTCGAACACGCATTTGCATCTAAGATTGCCGGAATAAATTCGCGAAAGGCAATGTCGCGCAAAATTGGGAATCCGGAGCTATCAAAAGTTCGAATGCGAAATACGTCGGCGAGACTTTTCGTGCCGAAGCCTTTATCTTTAAACAGCTCAACGAGGTGGTGCGTGTCGTAGGCTGCGACTATGTCTCCATATATGCATTGATTGCTATTCGCGTAGAGAGCAAAGTGAAAATTGCTGATCGCTTCTGCGGCAGCCCGAATGCCGCGCATTTCCGCCGTCAGATCCCATTGGCTGTTCTGTGAAGTTTTATGCAAAATCGATGCTGCAGCAAATAGATCTCCCATGCGCGACGCGGCTGCGTCAAAATTGCCGCTCTTCGGCTTCAGAGGAGGATGTGAAGGCAAGCTATCGGAAATAACTTTACAGAGACCAGCGGCGCCGTCTGCTGGCGCCGAAGAGCGCAATGAGACATTGAGTGTGGGGAATTTTTCTCTGTCGCGAACAGCGCCAATGAATTCGCTCCGCACGTCATCATTTACGCCGTCAACCATTAGTTCCACTAGGGACAGTGCTTCGTTCGCCACAATGCCTAGACAGCCCTCTCTGCTGTTCAGTTTTCCTTTAAGTTCCGACGACAGCCTTGCATCTACGGAATCTGGCTTCGACGCTGACACCTTCACCGCTATGAATGTGACGGCGATTGGAATGGCGATGAGGACGATTGCAAACACCCACAGCAAAATCTTTTTCGCCGTTGAAATACATATCTTCGCAAGGGACTCCGCTGTGGCGCCAAAGGCTCCCCGTCTTGCTATTTCGAGGATGGTTTCGGTTGTGACGCGAAGCATCATGCCGGTGCCTTTCAAGAGGCTGCCGCAAGCGGAAGGCACCGGCCCGCCAAAATAAACTGTTCGCAAAGTATCGATGATTCCAATGAAATCTTACGACAATAAAATGTCAATGAAATAATAGCACCGCTTCGGTGAACGAATGGGTGCAGGAGTTGGATTTGAACCAACGACCTTCAGGTTATGAGCCTGACGAGCTACCAAGCTGCTCCATCCTGCGATGGCGAGCCCATTGGTTTTCCTTTGGGCCGTCAAGTTTTTTTTTGAGATTTTTAACCCTTCTGGCCGTTCCCCATGGATACGGTGCGGGAGCATAGGCGATCAACCATTTCCATGTCGTGCCCTATGAGGAGAATGGCGAGTTCGTTTTTTTCGCACAGGGAAGCCAGCAGTTCGATGATTCCGTCGCGGGCGTCGTAGTCCAGGGCGCTAACAACTTCGTCGCAGATGAGAAATTTGGGCTCCACGGCAAGAGATCGCGCCACAGCTACCCGCTGCCGCTGTCCTCCGCTGAGTTGGGACGGCTTCCGCCAAAGCAGTGACTCGTCAAGGCGAACTGCCCCCATCAGTTTGCCTATGGTTTTGCGCCGACTGGCTGCATTCATGAACTTGAAGTGAATTTTGAGCGGCTCATCGATGGCCGAATGGACCGTTTGCCGTGGATCCAGAGAGTCGTAGGGGGATTGAAAAATCATCTGAACGGCTCCGTGGCACTTGAGCGGTGAAATTTTCCAAACCGATTCGCCGCTAAGTAGTACATCTCCGCAGCTAAGTTTTTGCAGACGAGCCAAGCAGCGGCCAACGGTGCTTTTGCCGCATCCGCTTGGGCCGACGAGTCCAACACACTCGCCGTGGCCGATTGCGATGGAGAAATTTGCAAATGCGACGTTTGCTTTAGTTTTGCCCCAAAAGCATCCTTTGGATCCGTAGGTGACCGTTCCGCGCTCCATGGCGAGGGTGTCTGTCTTTCCTCCATTCACCGTCGACCATCCCTATGTGTTGGATACAATTTTTCCGTCCTCCATGGACGCCGTGCAGTGGGCGATACTTTCTCCAAGCTTCCTGTCGTGCGTTATGAAAAGTACGGCAAAATTTAGCTGCCGCTGCAGTCGCAGCAGCTGGCCGATGGCGGCGCGACACGATTCGTCGTCTAGCGCACTAGTCGGCTCGTCTGCGATGAGGAGACGAGGACCGTTGATGAGCGCCATTGCCAGCATGGCGCGCTGCAGCATTCCGCCGCTAAGTTCATGGCAATAGCTTCCATAGGCGCGTTCCGGATCTTGGACCTGCAGGTCGCGAAACCAGCGCAGCACAATTTCTTTCATGGATTTTTTCCCGCAACCGCCGTGAATTTGCAGGCATTCCAGCAGCTGCCTTCCGACGGCAATTGATGGGTTGAAGCAGGCCATTGG